>NZ_QTKX01000001.1:0-319990 GCF_018424685.1 Mesobacillus boroniphilus | reverse complement strand
ACTGTGGAGACTGCGTACCTTTTGAAGGCTTTGGTACACGTATCAGGCCAAACAGCGAAGGCACAAGACTAGATTGCTTTAAATCATTCTTCTTCAGGGTAACTTCTGTAGATTCCGATTGCTGCGCTAAAATCGAATTGCTGACTACACGTGGGGACAGAGGCAAAAGGTTTGATGATCCATGCGATCAGCTTCAAACTGGCGGCTCCCGCAATGAATTCTTCAGAACTGGAATTTGCTTAACAGTTGACCTTGATTGCTTCTGTGCAGTAACATGCTTAGATCCAGTAGCTGCATTGCCTTTATCTAGTCTTCCAGGTCCATCTTCAGCAGAATAATCATGTAAGAAAGGGGCTTACCAGGATGGTAAGCCTTTCCTTACAATCCAAGCCTTTTTATATCAACCAAATCTTCTACTGGGATACTGACACTTTTCTTTCGCGGACTGATCGAATGGATCATCAATGCTCCGCCTTCCATTGACATAAAATACCCTTTGTACGTTCTTCCAACCGTAACGAATTCATATTTCAACTTCGCTACAGCGGCAGGGACAAGCTTTAAATGTCTAATCTTTTCTTCAATGGTATAATCATGAAAGTTCTTTTTCTTTTTAACCTCTTCATTTTCGATTATTTCTGCGGATTCCGCATGGCCTTCTACTTCGTCGGTTACGATGTTGTCTTCAGGCAATACTTCATCTTCAACAATCTCATCATCCTTATAGTTAAAACTTTTTTGCATATTAGGCTGAGGAAATTCAATATTTGGTTGATTAATGTAAAACAAAGGTGATTGTTTCCGATTGCGTTTCCTTCCCATATGGCACCTCCATTACTTCACTCTTTTTATGTTTATGCGTTTGCCTAAAAGTAGGTGCCTTTTTACCAAAGTATGATTTCGTAATCTTTATTGGTTTCTCCATCAAAATAAAAACAGCTTGTAGGTAAGGCTTTTGCTAATTTTTTAGATCTTCGGGTATATCCTTGAAAAAAGCCGCGAATTTTAAAAATATATAAAAAAAGACTTATATGAAAAACAATAATCAATTTAGGTAACCCAAAAAGAAAAAGCCCGCAAATGTGCGGGCCTTGATGCTATAAAATATGGAACCCAGAGTCAACGTGGATATTTTCGCCAGTAATGCCTCGTGACATGTCACTGAACAGGAATACTGCTGTGTCACCGACTTCTTCAGGTGTGGTATTGCGGCGCAGCGGAGCTCTTTCTTCGATTTCCCTCAAGATTGAATTAAAGTCACTTACACCTTTCGCAGAAAGAGTACGGATTGGTCCGGCTGAAATTGAGTTCACGCGGATATTATCCTTCCCCAGGTCAGCTGCAAGGTAGCGGACGCTTGCATCCAGGGATGCTTTTGCAACTCCCATGACATTATAATTCGGAATCGCCCGTTCTCCTCCAAGGTAAGTCAAAGTAACAATACTTCCGCCTTCTTGCATCAGTTCCTTCGCTTCCTTCGCAACAGCAGTCAGTGAGTAGGCGCTGATATTATGAGCTAACAGGAATCCTTCGCGTGTTACATTCATATAGTCTCCCTGGAGTTCCTCTTTGTTCGCAAATGCGATACAGTGGGCAACGCCAGAAATTGTGCCAACAGCTTCTTTTACCTCTTTGAAGCATTTTGCGACATCTTCATCGCTCGTAACATCGCATGGCAATACTAAATAGTTTTGATCCAATGATTCAGCAAGCTCGCGGACACTTTTCTCCAGGCGCTCTCCTGCATAAGTGAAAATTAAATTTGCTCCTGCATTGTGAAGTGACTGTGCAATTCCCCAGGCAATGCTTCGTTTATTGGCAACACCCATTACTACGTATGTTTTTCCGTTCAATGAAAGAGTCATTTTTTACCGTTCCCCCAATGTTAATACAAGTTATTAGTACCTAGTGCTAATTCTACACTATATTTTTAAATTTGAAAAGAAAAACCCGCCGGGAAGGCGGGTTTACTTTTAATTAACACCAGAAACAGAATTCAAGCTCCCGTTTCAATTCATCTACATATTCTTTTGATCCGGTCACAATCAAACGGTCATTCAGCTTTAACTCTGTATCTCCGTGAGGCACAATCGATTCATTCTCACGCAGAATACGGACAAAAATGACATCCCCGGTGAATGGGAAGCGTCTTAGGCTCATACCGTCAAAGTGATCATTAAGCATCCTGATTTCATGGAGTGAATTTTCCTGGTTGGTCAGGATGGTCATGACTCCAGGCGATTCAATCATTGCTCGAAGCAGTGATTCAGTTGAACGAAGGACAGAGAATACTTCAATACCCTCTTCCTGGGCTTGTTCGGCAAGATCCGGACTTTCGATCCTGGCGATGACACGCTCGATTCCTTGTTCTTTCGCACTAACAGCAATCGTAGAGTTCAAATCTGGATCCCCGGTGGATATCACGATGATATCGGCATTATAGACCTCATGCTTTTCCAGGGTTTCAATATCGTAATTTTCCATTTCAATGATATCAAAGACTGAGTCAGCAATCTGTTTTTCTGCTTTTTCCTGTTTCGTATGAAAAATAACGGGCTCATACAAGGAGGATTGCAGCGCTCGAGAGACAGGAAGCGTCATCTGATTGGCACCAATGAATGCCACCTTGACTTTAACTTCCTCTGCCTTTTCCTCCGGAAACAGCTTCTTAAATAAAATCGGTGTCAAAACACTCGAAATTACTGCAACTAATATTAATGTCCCGCTCATCTGCGGTGTAATCATTTCCATACGTTCACCGATTGTAGCGGCCGCAATAACCAATGAAAGTGTAGATGTCAGCAGAAAGCCTGCTGCCAAAACTGTTTTTGTGTCATACCATTTTTTCAACAGATAGACTGGAATCAGTTTTGATAAAAATAGTGCCAGGAGTAACAGCGGAATCAACATTAGCAGTTTTTTCTCACTGAACAAGGACCAGATATCAAGTTCCACACCAACCATAACGAAGAAAATCGGAATAAGGAATCCATAGCCGAATGAATCAAGTTTATGGACCATTTCCTGGTCGGGGGCGAGCAATGAAACAAGCACACCTGCCAGGAAAGCGCCAAGGATATTTTCGGCACCTACTGTTTCAGAGATGGCAACCAGAAGAATGATCAGCGCAAATACGGCACGAGTACCAATTTGCGTGGTTCCAGTGGATAGCGCATCGATGAAGGTCCTATTTTTGAAGACCCGCCCGATAAAGTACAAGCCAACTCCTGCTGCGAACAACACTAACAGCAGCCATGTATTTCCTTCTCCTCCGTCATAAAGAGAGACAAAGACTGCTAGCAGGATCATTGTTGCCAAATCTGCGATAACCGCAACCAATAAGATCGTCTGCCCAATATTCGTCTTCATTAAATGGGCATCCTTCAAAGTAGGGACGACGACACCCAAAGAAATCGTCGAAATGATCAATGTCATCAAAAAGACGTTCTCAATGAAGCCAGCAAGTACAAATAAATAGGATAATCCCAATGATACAATGAATATGCCAACAAAGATAATGGAAGCAACTACAAATGTATTTGGTTCCTTTTTATCATTTGCCTTCTTATTATTGGTCTTCTTGTTTCCCGAAAAAGCTGAGAAGTCGATTTCCAGTCCACTCAAGAACATCAGGAACAAGAAGCCTAATGTAGACAGGGTTCCAAGCCAAGCATCTTCATGTACAATATTGAAGCCGCTTTTACCGATGATCAAACCCATGATGATTTCGGCAACGACGACTGGTATGAAATTCAATTTTAAACGGTGAAGTAAAATTGGTGTTAAAAATGCAACTATAATGACGATTACAAGCGAAGTAATCGAAGCATGATGTTCCATCCTCATCCCTCCTTTATTTAGTAAGATAACTCATGAAAGCAGTAGCAATTCCAAAATAAACTAAGATACTAATAATATCATTTATAGTAGTGATAAACGGGCCGGATGCTACAGCCGGGTCAATTTTTAACCTGTGCATGATCAAAGGTACCAATGAACCGGCAAGTGTGGCGATGATTAACGTAATAAAAATTGATATTCCGACTAGAACGCCTAGAAATAGCTCTCCCTGCCAAAAATAAACGATGAAAGTGACCAAAATTCCGCATATCGCTCCTGTTATAAAGCCAGTTCCAGCTTCCCTGAGGATAATGCTCACTTTGCTTTCTTTTTCAAGGTCACCTGTCGCAATCCCTCTGACGGCTACGGCAAGAGCCTGAGTACCCGTATTTCCTGCCATTCCGGCGATCAGCGGAATGAAAACCGCTAATATCGCTACTTTATTCAATGTTTCCTCAAACCTTCCAATCAAGCTTGCTGTGAACATGCCCAAAAAGAGAAGGATAATCAGCCATGGAAGCCTCTTTTTCGCAGCCGCAAGCGGGTTTCTGTCTACTGTATCAAGATCAGCAATACCAGCTAGCTTTGAATAGTCATCTGACGCCTCTTCTTCCATAACGTCCATGATGTCATCCACAGTGATAATACCGAGAAGATGGTTTTGAAAATCGACGACCGGAAGAGCGAGGAAGTTATAATCTCTCATCATCCGGGCGATCTCTTCCTGATCCTCTCCAACAGAAACGGATACAACACGGTCATTCATAACCTCAGCAATCATTGTTTCATCATCAGCAACAATCAGGTCACGCAATGAAATAACACCCGCAAGTCTTTTATCTTCATCGACAACAAAAATATAATAAATTGTTTCCGCCTGGGGCGCTTCTTTTTTTAAGATATACATAGCCGACCTGACAGTCTGGTTGGCAGAAATCGCAATGAATTCTGTCGTCATGATACTACCGGCTGTGTATTCCTCATAATGAAGCAAGTCCTTGATTTCCTGTGCTGCTTCTTCATCCATGATCGTCAAATAACTGACGACCTGGTCTTTATCAAGCTCATTCAGGACATCGACCGCGTCATCAGCATACATATTTGATAGCATATCTGCAGCATAATTAGGATTCATTTGGGCGAGTACATCTTTAAAATCCTCTTCATCTGATTCCAGATTCTCAAATAAGTCGGCCATTTCTTCAGGTGACAAGAAGTTATACACTTTCGCGCGCTCTTCATCATTCAGTTCACCGAAAAAAGCTGCCTGGTCGTACGGATGCAACTCTAAAAATTCATCACGGAAATCATCAATTTTCTCAGAGTAAAGTGCTTCCATCAGCAGCTCAGTATTAATTTGCTGCTTAGATGCCGATTCTTGACGTTCTTCAGACATCCACCTTACCCCCTTTCTTCTATGTACATTCCATTATACTAGCATTTATTGATTTCTTTGTCTTTTATCTTCTCTTTTTCAGTGTAAACATATTGATGAACCTTCTGATTGTAGTAACTTTTATCCAGCCTTTCTTTATAGGCAAAGAACAAAATCTCTTCTATATAACATTCCCTTTTTCAATTTAAACTTTTCTTTTTTTCCCACTTCGGGAAGAATAACATAAAAAGGAGGACCCAATATGAACATAGATATCATTGGAGATATCCATGGCTGTTACGCAGAATTTGAAGAACTCACCGGAAAATTAGGCTACAATTGGAATTCCGGAGTCCCTGTTCACCCTGATGGCAGGCAGCTTGCTTTTGTCGGAGATTTGACTGATCGAGGGCCAGAATCACTAAAGACAACGGAACTGGTCTGGGAATTAGTCAGGAATAGGAAGTTTGCATTCTATGTTCCAGGAAACCACTGTAATAAACTGTACCGGTACCTGCTAGGAAACAAAGTGCAAACGAAACATGGCCTCGAAACGACTGTTTCTGAATTTTTGTCTCTGAATCAGGCACAAAAGGATTCTTTCCGTGACAAATTCGTTGGCTTATATGAGTCAGCTCCTTTATATCATGTTCTCGACCAGGGAAAACTTGTAATAGCACACGCAGGTATCCGTGAAGATTACATAGGAAAAAACAATTCAAAAGTTAAAACTTTTGTCCTTTACGGTGACATCACCGGCCAAAACAATGCAGATGGAACACCCGTAAGACGTGATTGGGCGAGGAATTATCAAGGAAATACAATCATTGTTTATGGGCATACACCGGTTAAAGAACCAAGAGTCCTTAATAATACTTACAATATAGATACAGGAGCTGTGTTTGGAGGAGCATTGACAGCTTTACGATATCCAGAAATAGAGCTGGTATCTGTTCCTTCATCGATGCCATATGTACCTGAAAAATTTCGGGAGATAGAATAGTACCCCTAAATCGAAAAAAGCTAACCAATTGGTTAGCTTTTTTCCTGTTACTTGCTGATAAACATTTGGGTCCAATAGTTCCCTTCACTTGTATGCCCAACACCGATATGTGTGAAGTTAGGACTCAAAATGTTCTTTCTATGGCCTTCGCTGTTCATCCATGCGTTTACAACTTCCTCAGCACTTCGCTGACCCATGGCGATGTTCTCACCGGCAGACTTGTAAGAAACTCCAAAATCCCTCATCATATCAAACGGCGAACCATATGTCGGGCTTGTATGTGAAAAGTAATTTTTAGCTTGCATATCATTCGATTTTTCCTGTGCCACATTGCTTAACGCTGTATCTGGCTGGAGATTTCCCAATCCATTTTTCCTGCGCTGTTCATTCGTTAAGTCAATCACCCTAGCTTCAAAAGCACTGATTTCAGTACCAGTCGGAGTAGCTTTTTGCTCTGGTGCTGGTGCAGCCTCCTGAGTTGGTGCCGGAGCTGCTTCTCTTTCCGGTGCCGGAGCTGCTCCCTGCTCAGGTGCCGGGACTGTATCTTTATCAGGTGCTGGAACTGCTCTTGGTGTAGGGGCTGGGGCTGGCGCCGCTCCCTGGTTAGGTGCAGGTGCAGGTGCAGCTCCCTGGTTCAATTCTGGTATGTCGACACCAGTACGGCGTTGTAATTCCGCAAGCATTTTATCTAGATCAGCTTGCTGCTCCTCCGTCAATTTCAGCCTTCCCTTGTTCATTTCCATATGAGGATATTTCGAACTAGGTATTCCCGTGCTATAAGAGTTCGGGTCGATTGTGATAAATCCTTTACCATTTGGCATTTGCATTATTTCACTTGTTGCATCCTCGCCATTTAGAGTATTTCTTTTAGCTGCATTTATTTCTGCTCTGCGTTTTTGTTGCTTCATTCTATTTGCGTCATTGTCCCAATAACCTGTTCGGTCATTTCCAAGGGTTGTCATTCTGTTGTCACGTAAATCCATCGCTTCATCATTATTGTTATTGCAGGCTGCAAGGCCTAACAACATGACAGCTGATAAAGTAATTATTTTTCCATGTTTATATATGCTCAACTGTTCTTTCCTCCTTGAGATTTCATTTATTACTTCCTTATGTTTTGTATTTGGCTGGGGAAATATAAAATGAAAAATCTGAGAGAAATGTAAAAAGGCAAATCGTTTAAAACGACCTGCCTTTCTCAAGCACTTCCTTCATATCCTCTGGAAGGCTTGCTGTGAAATGTAATTCTTTTTGCAAAAAAGAATGGAAAAAGGTTAGTTCCCGGCAATGCAAAGCTTGTCTGGAAATCTTGTCTTTTGTACCGCCATATAAAGTATCACCCAGCAGAGGATGCCCTATATAACTGGTGTGCACTCTGATTTGATGGGTCCTGCCTGTTAGAAGTCTCAGTTTAATATGTGTAAAATCACCATATCGCTTCTTTACCTCAAACAATGTACAGGCGTATTGGCCCTCGTGGTTAACTTCCCTTTCGATGATGCTGTCATGTTTTCTGGCAATCGGCTCTTCGATTTTACCTTCATTCTCATGTACCGTACCTTCAGCTAATGCTTCATAACTCCGCTTAACACCGCCGGATTTTTGCTGCTTGCTGAATAAATGATGGACATGGCTGTGTTTCGCTATCAGCACAAGACCGGATGTATCCCTGTCAAGTCTGGTGACAATATGGGTCGTTGCGGATATACCTCTGCTTTCATAATAACCGATAAGCCCGTTCGCCAAGCTGCCGTGTGGATGCTCCCTCGATGGAATCGTATTCATTCCTGATGGTTTATTGACCACCAGTAAATAATCATCCTCATAAACAATCGAAAGCGGGATTTCCTCCCCCATCAAACCCTCAGATGGTACTTCAAGAGGAAATTCCACTCTGACATGATCTCCGTTATCCAGTATGTACCTGACATTTACCTCCTGGCTGTTCACTGAAATAAAACCGCCCTTGAACTTTATGTCAGTAAGCGCTGATTTGGAAATTTCCTTTTCCTTGAGGTATTCTCTAACCATTTTGCCCTGGTCAGCTGCCTCAGCTGTAAATTCCAATGTGAAGTTTTTCGCCATATTAGCGACTCCTGTCGTTCTCATTTCTTTTAAAAAATACTTTCAATAAAAATCAGAATATGGAATATATTGGTCTGCCTTGTTTTCTTGCTCTTCAATACATTGTGTCCCCAGTATTGAAACACTATCTGCACCCTAGATCTCTGACATTTTGGCCTTATTCTGTCTCCAAAATGTCCATTAATCGCTGGTTCTTAGACATTTTAGACGCTCTTCATCTCCAAAATGTCTATTAATCGCTTGTTCTTAGACATTTTAGACGATATCCATCTCCAAAATGTCTATTAATCGCTTGTTCTTAGACATTTTAGGCGCTCTCCATCCCCGAAATGTCTATTAAACGCTGGTTCTTAGACATTTTAGACGATATCCATCTCCAAAATGTCTATTAATCGCTGGTTCTTAGACATTTTAGACGATAACCATCTCCGAAATGTCTATTAATCGCTTGTTCTTAGACATTTTAGGCGCTCTCCATCCCCGAAATGTCTATTAATCGCTTGTTCTTAGACATTTTAGACGATATCCATCTCCTAAATGTCTATTAATCGCTTGTTCTTAGACATTTTAGACGATATCCACCTCGAAAATGTCTATTAAACGCTGATTCTTAGACATTTTAGACGCTCTTCATCTCCGAAATGTCTATTAAAACGCTGGTTTCTTAACATTTTAGCTACTTGAGCTGCTCTTTAGTCACTGTCAGAAATAAACGAATCATGTACCCTTTTCCAGAATGGGAATGGCCTAAAGCGTGCGAATCGGATCTTTTCATCCGCAACCCGGAATTGGATTGATTTAACGTCCTTATGCAGAAGTGTCAAATGGTCAACCGTCACCTGGAAATCGGGTCTATTAACCGGTTTTAGTGTACAGGTATGATGATCAGGAAGGATCAACGGCGATCCCACTGTCCGGAAGACGCGGTTGTTGATGGATGCCATCTCCGCAACCTGGATAGCTCTTAGTGACGGGTGCAGAATCGCACCGCCTAATGCTTTATTGTAGGCTGTGCTTCCTGATGGCGTGGATACACATAAACCATCTCCACGGAAGCGTTCAAAATGCTGGCCTCTGATTTCAACATCCATGACAAGGGTGCCCTCAACAGATTTGACTGTCGATTCATTCAGGGCGAGATACCTTGTTTCTCTGCCGCCATGCTGGTACCTGATGATTACCTCAAGCAGCGGATATTCAATCACCTGATATGGTGTTTTGGCCACGGCAATGACAAGCTTTTCAATTTCTTCAGGAACCCAGTCAGCATAAAAGCCAAGGTGCCCGGTATGTACTCCAATGAATGCTGTTTTGTCCAGCCTGCTGCTGTATCTATGGAAGGCATACAAAAGCGTGCCATCTCCTCCCACTGAGATACAAAGATCGGGCTGGTCTTCATCATATTGTAAATCAAAGTCCAAAAGATATGTCCTCATTTTATGCATTAATGTATTGGACCTGGAATCCCCTTTTGAAGTGATCGCAAATTTCATATAATCAAACACCCCTGCATTTCGGATTTAAACTATTTCTTTCCATCCTGCTGCATTTCTTTTTTCCTTGTAAAAAAAGCCTGAGCATCCTGGATTTCTCCCCTGATTGTCGACATTTCTTCATCGAGCCTGAATGCGGCCTCGGCTGCGCGCTGAAGCCTGATTTTAATGTCCTCAGGAAAAAGCCCTTTATATTTATAATTCAGCGAATGCTCCACTGTTGCCCAGAAATTCATCGCCAATGTTCTAATCTGGATTTCTGCCAGTATCTTTCTTTCACCCCGGATTGTCTGGACTGGATAGCGGATTACGACATGATAGGAGCGGTAGCCGCTCGCTTTTTTATGCGAGATATAATCCCTCTCCTCGACAATCTCAAAATCATTCCGGCTCCTCAATAATTCAACCACTGTCTTGATGTCATCCACGAACTGGCACATGATCCTCAAGCCGGCAATATCCTGCATTTCTGATTCGAGCTTATCAAGTGAAATGCCTTTTTGATGAGCCTTATCAAGAATGCTCGCTATAGGCTTTACCCTCCCAGTGACAAATTCAATCGGGGAATGGTCGGAATGGAGTTCATATTGGCTCCTGATTCCCTTTAGCTTTACCTTCAATTCTTCAACAGCGTGCTTATAAGGTTCTAAAAATTGATCCCAGTGTTTCACATCAGTCACCCCATCCGGTTCTATTCACGAAAGCCTAAGCAGAGGGTGCGATAAAAACCTGTTCCACTTTCGTGACCATTTCCTCTCCATAATTGCTGTTGCCAGTTATATTCGCAATCAAATATTCCATTTCACCATGGAAGCTTTCCAATTTAAGTTTGCCTCCATCATTTGTTAAAAACGTTTCTATTCCAGCCTGGAGACCTTCCTGAATAACACTCCAAGTGTCCACTGGAATGGTGACATACTGATATCCATCTTCTTTATCAACAATATAAATAAAAGATAATTGATCGGAATCAACAAGCATTTGCCCTGTTGCGGCAAAATCTCCAAGGTCTGTCTCTATGTCTGTAGACAGAAGTAACTCATTATTTTCTATTTTTGCATCTGTAATTAAAATTTTTTGGCTCATTTCTTCAACCTCCATAATCTTTTTTATTTTATCATATCGAACCATTTTCTACTAAGGATTGAAGCCAACATGATTTAACGAGATAATAAGATCAGCTTATTGGAAAGGGCGGACAGATGTGAGCCAGAATATCGAAATCGAATTCAAGAACATGCTGACAGAGGAAGAATTCCACTTCCTTGAAAAATACTTTAAAATCGAGCCAGAGCAATTCAAAAAACAGATTAATCATTATTTTGATACGAATTCCTTCACCTTGAAGGATCATGGTTCTGCTTTGCGAATCAGGGAAAAAGAATCCCAGTTTGAAATGACTTTAAAGCAGCCTGCCGAACTGGGTTTGCTAGAAACGAACCAGATGATAACGACTAGCCAGACTGAGGAAGCTTTGTCAACCGGGAAGCTGCCAGAAGGTGAAGTAAAAGACGCTGTTGGAAGTTTAATCGAAGATACAGAGCCTTTACAATACTTCGGGTCTCTCACCACCGTGCGCGCCGAAGTTGAGTACAAAGAAGGATTGCTTGTTCTGGACCATAGTTACTATTTAAATGCAGAAGATTATGAGCTAGAATATGAAGTGACGAATGAGTCAGCAGGATATAAGGTTTTCACCAAATTATTGGAAGACCTAAAAATCCCTATTAGACCGACCGATAATAAAATTAAAAGATTTTACGCTGCAAAATATAACCTTTTACAAGAATAGACCAGGCAGGAGAATCATGATGAATGTTGACCAGTTAAAAGTCATGCTTGAATTGCAGGCACTTCAAAACTTCAACCAGCCAACCAGCCAATCTGGAAACGGCCTTTTTCAGGAAATACTTTCTGGCATCCTTAGTGACCAAAGCAATGCTCTTGGTGCCACTGCAACAAGGCTGGAAGAGTTATTTGACAACGCGCAAATTGCAGTTAACAATTTTGATTTAGCAAAACAGAACATTGGGCAAATGTTGCCGCCTATTCAACTGACGAAAGTGGCTGCCAAAAGCAATGCTGATTTTGATGGTATAATTGATAAGGCTGCTGCCATTTTCAATATTCCAGCCAAGCTCATTAAGTCTGTCATTCAAAAGGAATCGAATTTTAATCCAAATGCCGTAAGCCATGCAGGTGCTTCAGGGCTGATGCAATTGATGCCTGCGACAGCCAGGGGCCTCGGCGTTAAAAATGCATTTGATCCAGCGGAGAATATACTCGCAGGAAGTAAATACCTTCGTCAAATGCTCGACAGGTATGACAATAATATAGAGCTCGCGCTTGCAGCATATAATGCTGGACCGGGAAATGTAGACAAATATGGGGGAATCCCTCCATTTAAAGAAACGCAAAACTATGTACGGAAAGTCACGGATGTCTTTTACGGATAAAAGGCAGCTTTAAAAGGATAATATTCCCATTGGTTTTGACCGCCTGTCAGTGGTAACAGGCGGCCTTTTTGTGTACATTAGTAAAGCAATCACTAATTAGCCAGTTTTTATAGAACTCAAGACGATTTGTTTGAGATATAAATTTAGCATTGCTACAATAAATAGCATAACTATCAAAGCAGAATGAAATTTCTAAAATCTATTTTAAAAGGAGTTATCAATATGGTTGAGAATAAGACCTTACCATTCGAAGCCATTGGCGAAGGGACACTTCACCGGCTGGTTGATGCTTTTTACCACCGCGTTGGAATGCATCCTGATCTTGCTCCTATATTCCCGGATGACTTAACAGAAACTGCGCGAAAACAAAAGCAGTTTTTAACTCAATATTTAGGAGGTCCACCCTTATATACCAATGAACATGGCCATCCTATGCTCCGCGCAAGACATTTGCCGTTCGAAATCACGCCGGTCAGGGCGACAGCCTGGCTTGCCTGTATGGCTGAGGCCATGGATGAAGTGGGGCTGGATGGACCTGTAAGGGAAGATTTTTACGCAAGACTTTATCTGACCGCCCAGCATATGATCAATACACCAGATGATGAAACTGGTGATAACACATGAAACTGAGTCGGGAAAACCTTTTGAGCTATGACCTATCAGAGTTTTGCCATAGCTTAGATAAAAAACCTATAGAAATTTATATGTTTGTCGACCCGCTCTGTCCGGAATGCTGGGCACTAGAACCAATCATCAAAAAGCTCCAAATCGAATATGGCAATTATTTTTCTATTCGCCATGTTTTAAGCGGGAAACTTGCCACATTGAACATGAGCAGAAAAAAGCGTTATGAAACGATTGCGGAGCTTTGGGAAAAAACAGCGAGCAGAACAGGAATGTCATGTGACGGATCACTGTGGTTTGAAAACCCAGTGTCATCCCCCTATTTGGCTTCAATTGCTATAAAATCAGCTGAGCTTCAGGGGAGAAAGAAAGGCATCAGATTCTTGAGAAAGCTTCAAGAAGTCCTATTTCTTGAAAAACAGAATGTCTCGAACTTCGAGGTGTTAAAGAATTGCGCAAGAAGCGTCGGATTAGACGTAGAGGAATTCGTAACCGACATTCATTCTGAAACAGCCGCAAAAGCATTTCAGTGCGATTTAAAAATAACGAATGAAATGGATGTCCAGGAAATCCCGACATTCGTCTTTTTTAACGCGAATGTTGAAGAGGAAGGCATTAAGATTACCGGTCTTTACCCATATGAGGTATACGTCCAGATTCTTGAAGAAATGCTGCAGGAAAAACCTGAAGCGACCAAGCCGCCGATCATTGAACAATTTCTGAAACAGTACAAAATGGTTGCCTCTAAGGAAGTCGCCGTTGTATATGACATGACTGTTCAACAGGCCGAGAAGGAATTAAAGAAATTAATGCTAAAACAAAAAGTCGAACAAATCCCCGCTAAATATGGGGTGTTCTGGCGATATCTTGAAGGATGACCGTGCATTTGCACGGTTTTTTTATTTGAAGGCGTCCCCTAGTTTCGAAACTGGATTAAATAAAGAACATTAAAATGAGCTTGGTCGAAATAATAGAAAAAGTGGTCGATAAAATTAAAAATTCGCCAATATAATTCGAAATGTGGTCGAAAAAATTAAGTATTCGCCAATATATCTTGTAAAGTGGTCGATATACTTAGTTTTCATCACTTCTTCCTCTGTTTTTCACCTAATTATGTAAGGATTATGCGTCGATACACAGAAAAAGGCCTTGCAGCTCTCCAACTGCAAGGCCTTTTCACTATTTTTTATACGAACAAAGGGGATGGGAGAAATTTTTCACGGTCAAACAAAGGGGTAAATGTTTGCTTGTGATCAACTTCACGACATAAATATATCATATCCATGCTCCCTATCACAATATCCTTGTGTGTTATTTCACAATATTGTCAAATCCCATTCATGAATGCCTGGACTGAAGCATATAAATGAATTATAAAGCTATACGGAGTGATTCAATTGGATAAAATAGGTCTTTCCCTTATGGCGCTGTTCATACTTTTTTCATTTATTCTTCATATTTTAGGATTAATGCATATCTTACCCTTGTATCTTACATCCCCTATCCTGTTTCTGGCATTATTTATTTTACTGATATATTTAAATCACCGAAAAAAGTTCAAAGGCTTTTAAGGCTCCTTTCAAAGAGGCTACTAAGCCTATGAGTCGTTTTTGACTTTTGGTAGTTTTAGCAGGTAAAAAACCGGCCGCAAACTCTTCGGCCGGTTTCGTTATTTTATGAAAGCAATGCTTCCATTTCGTTTAGCTTTTCTTCGAAGACTTTCAATGCTTCCTCGATTGGTTTCGAACTTGTCATATCGACGCCTGCTTTTTTCAGTACTTCGATTGGATAATCTGAGCTGCCTGATTTTAAGAAATCAATATATCGTTCAACAGCCGGCTGCCCTTCTTCAAGGATTTGTTTGCTCAACGCAGTCGCCGCACTGAAGCCAGTCGCATATTGGTATACATAATAATTGTAGTAGAAATGCGGTATTCTTGACCATTCAAGACCGATTTCTTCATCAATCATGATATCCTCTTCACCGAAATACTTTTTGTTGAGCTCGTAGTAGTCCTTTGTCAGTGAATCAGCTGTTAATGCTTCGTTATTCTGTGCCTTTTGGTGAATCATATGTTCAAATTCAGCGAACATCGTCTGTCTGAATACGGTTCCCCTGAAGCCTTCAAGGTAATGATTCAAAAGATACAGACGCTTCTGCTCATCATCAATTGTTTTTAACATATAGTCATTCAGTAACGCCTCATTGCAAGTAGACGCCACTTCAGCAACGAAAATCGAGTAGTTGCCGTATGGATATGGCTGTGTCTTTCTTGTGTAGTAGCTGTGCACGGAATGTCCGAACTCGTGAGCCAGTGTAAACAAGTTATTTACATTGTCTTGCCAGTTCATCAGGATATACGGATTTGTGCCATACGCACCTGAAGAATATGCTCCGCTGCGCTTTCCTTTATTCTCATATACATCTACCCAACGATTTTCAAAGCCCTCTTGAAGAACATGATTATATTCCTCTCCAAGTGGCGCTAAGCCTTTTAGGACATACTCTTTAGCTTCCTCATATGGGATTTCCATTTTCACATTTTTCACTAATGGTGTATATAGGTCATACATATGAAGCTTTTCCAGACCTAATACCTTCCTGCGCAGCTTTACATATCTGTGCAGCAGGTGCAAATTGTCATTCACAGTATTCACAAGGTTCTCATAGACACTTTCAGGAATATTATTCGCAGCAAGTGCGGCATGCCTTGCAGAGTCATATTTGCGAATCCTTGCATTGAAATTATCTTTTTTGATATTTCCGCTCAACGTGCTGGCGAAGGTATTTTTAAAGCTGCCATATGTTTTGTAAACAGCTTTGAAAGCATCCTCACGAACCCTGCGATCCTCGCTTTCAAGGAACCGGATGTAGCGGCCATGTGTGATTTCCACTTCTTCTCCGTTCTCGTCCTTGATTGAAGGGAATTCTAAATCAGCATTGTTTAGCATACCAAATGTATTGGAAGGTGAGCTCATGACCTCTGAAGCCTGAGCGAGAAGCGCTTCCTCTTCAGCGGATAGGACATGCGGACGCTGAAGGTTGATTTCCTCCAATGCATGTTCATAAAGCTTCAACTCTTCTTTTTCATTCAAGAAGCCTTTTATTTTCTCTTCATCAACAGCGAGAATTTCTGGTACGATGTAGGCAAGCCCGCTTGCCGCTTGAGAATACAGATTCTTGATGCGGTCATCAAGACCCTGATAGTAGGAGTTCGTTGTATCCTGGTCATAGCGCATATGTGCGTATGTATAAAGCCTTCCAAGACGCTCAAGCAATTTATCCTGCAATTGGAGTGCGGTATATAGTTGTTCAGCACTTTCACCAAGCTTGCCCTGATACTCCTGAACAGAAGGGATTAAGCCTTTAACTTCATTAAATTCTTTTTCCCATTGCTCATCATTCGCAAAAATATCCTCAAGTCTCCACGTATTCTCTGTGGCAGCCTCATCCCTTGCTGGTAATTTTTTTACTGCAGATTCGTTTGACATATGATCCTCCTTACAACATTTCGGAATTCGAAAAACTTTTCTAGTAACATATATTCGCTAATGTTTTCTTATTTCCTTCAATAAAATTAAATAAGGAAAAAGTTTTTCATTTTGAATGGCTCCATTGTAACTACCTTATTTTACGCAGGTATTTCACATTTCATGTTATTGGAATATTGATTCTGTAATTTCATTTTGATACTTGGTGAAAAAGTTGGCTTCTGCAATGATTTGTTCGTCAATTGAATTTGGGATAATGATTTCCCTGAGCACTTTCACTGTACCTGAGTCAATTCTTTCCAAGTATGACACCTTTGTTAAAAGAAATACGTACTCTGCAAGAGCGTACCAATGGTCTCTTTGCCCAGCAACAGGCAAGATTCGAAGTTTGATTTCTCTCCTTCTTAAACGCTTATCAAAGGCTGACCGGATCCTTGAATAATATATGATATCCCCCTTTTGATATTGCCGGAATACATCGAGGTAAAGATATGTCTGCCAGATGAATGAAGGTGTTTCGATATTAGGACTCGAGTGGACAGGCAGGCCAATTTCGGATGGAAGTGTAAGAAGACTGAGGTGATTTCTATAGAGTTCTTTTAGGAATGGATTTTGCCATGCTCTAGGAGAAGTTAAGTAGCGTGACTTCAGTCTTTGGTTTTCAGTTTGCCAGGTCTTCAAGAAGGCGAACGGCTTCTCAGTTGGGTTCAGAAGCTCCTCTACTGATAACTGATTTAGAGACTGTACTTCAAAATTTGTGATTGTCTTTCTAGAAGTGATTGGAATGGCTCCATGCAGATTTATGAATTGGTCGGTAATCGGGCAAAAAGCCGGAATATTCCACGAGTCCCCGGGTCGCCGAATGAAAAGATAGAGGAAGTTATTGATTGATGCAACATGATTCGTTTTACGCTTAATCAGGCTCTCTGCAGCAACCCAAATTGGAATGACTCCATGATCAAAATAGGTTTGGGTTCTTTTTTCGAAAATCTCTGCGGGTATGACTGAACATTGGAATTCAATCGCGTATTTTTTATTCTGAAACTCGAAAGCAATGTCCGGTTTCTGCTTCATTTGTTGGTCAAAGTGTTCAAGTTTAGGATTGATTCCTTGCCTCTTCAGCCAATTATAAAGCTTTAGCTTACCGGATAGATGATATTCAGATTCACGGTCATACTCAAATTGACAGCTGCCTCCTGCCAAATGGGAAAAGTGCCAAATCTTCTTGCTCCCTAGTTTCATGACCACTTCTTCACCGCATTCCGGACAGTGGAATTTTTCTCTCAACCTGATCTCAATTAAATCATTTTTTTCCCACCTTTCACCAAGTGATAATCTTTCACCATCGCTTTTATTCGCAACTAGCACATTCTTTGCGCCTCCTTTCACCATGAAATATTCGAGCCAATTGAGTTAATACCTTTTTTATAGAAAAAAGTTTATAAAACGTTCACATATAAGAACAAAAATCGCAAGCGCTTCGTTCAGCCCCGACAAGCGCTGCCCGCCTTATAGCGCCACGACCTCCCAAAAGCTAACGCTTTTGGTCGTGCGATGAATCGCTTCGAAGCTTTCCTTGTCCTGTGGCTGGCGGGTCTAGCACATCGTGTGCCACGGAGGGCCGGCCGGTGAAGTCGTTCTTTGACTTCATTGGGCTGACCGAAATTGAAATGTATAGCCGACTGCCCAGAAACGCAGAAAGTGGAGACTCCGACAAAGAAGCGCTTTTTGCTTCTGCCGACGGAGTTGAAGTTTCGGAGTTTCTAGGAGGCGAAACTAGACAAATCGAAATGCGGAGGCGACTGCCCAACTCCGAAGCGTCTCGAGGAGTTAGGAGCCGCAGCTAGACAAGCAACTCGAGGGGCTAGGCGCTGAAGCTGGAGCTGGATAAGACCCCCTACATGTAGTTATCCACAACTAG
Organism: Mesobacillus boroniphilus; assembly: GCF_018424685.1. NCBI lineage: Bacteria > Bacillati > Bacillota > Bacilli > Caryophanales > Bacillaceae > Mesobacillus > Mesobacillus boroniphilus. The sequence continues at coordinate 301,701 of NZ_QTKX01000001.1, read as the reverse complement.
ATAATTTTATAATTTCCTAAACAATAAGAAAAACCCGGATTTGGGTCCGGGCTTCTAGAGCATTGGCGAAAGGAGTCTCGACGTGGATTCGAGAAGTCTGTAGCCAATGTGGCGTTTACTAAAATCATCCATGACAATCTCTGTTGAGTCGAGGACATCATTTTCGTATTCTTTCACAAGTTTCGCAGTGCTGCTGGTTTTATAAAGGAAGGCGTTAACTTCGAAATTCAAATGGAAACTTCTCATATCCATATTTGATGTCCCGATTGAAGCCAGCTCGCTGTCGACAATGACGATTTTGCTGTGCATGAAGCCCTTTTCGTATTCATAAATCTTCACACCAGCTTCGAGCAGCTCAGGAAAATATGACCTCGAAGCAAAGAACACGATTTTTTTATCTGGCCGCTTTGGTACAAGGAGCCTGACATCCAAGCCACTGAGGGCCGCAACTTTAATTGCGCTGAAAATGTCTTCATCAGGGATGAAATAAGGCGACGCAATCCAAACAGACTTATCAGCTGAAGAAATCATCGAAAAGAAAATATTCTTTATGACACTCCATTCATTGTCAGGTCCTCCGGCAATCATTTGCACCCCACCATGAGTGTTATCCTGCAGGGCTGGCGAGAGATAATCCGAGGTCAAAAAGCTTTTATTCGTCATGTAGTACCAATCTTGAAGGAAGATCAGCTGCAGGCTCCTTACTGCTTCTCCTTTTGCCATTAGATGCGTGTCTCGCCAAAAACCGAAGCCTTTGTCCCTGCCAAGGTATTCATCGCCAATATTCAGGCCACCGACAAAACCAACGGTCCCATCAATGACAATGATTTTTCTGTGATTCCTGAAATTGAACTTACTGTTCAGGAACGGCAGGCGGACAGGACCAAATTCAACCACTTCTACCCCCGCTTCACTCAGATCAGAAATATATTTTTTCGAGAGTTTCCAGGAACCAACAGAGTCATACAGGAACCTGACCCTTACTCCTTTTCTTGCTTTGCTGATTAAGACATCCTTAATTTCTTCACCGATTTCATCATGACGGACAATGTAATATTCCATGTGTATGTGGTGGGCAGCTTTTTTTAGCTCTCTAAGAATATGGCTAAATGTCTCATCACCATTTGTCAGCACCTTTGTGGAGGTAGCAAAGGATATAGGGCTGTTCCCGAGCTTCTGGGCAAGGGTGAACAAGCGACGATGGTCCTCTTCCATATCGAGCATCCTTGCCTTGTTGACCCTTTCCGAGTCCCCTTCAATTTTTGAAAAAGCTTTTTTATCTAGAAAGTATTTATGCCGGAACATCTTTTCTTTTCGTTTATTCCTGCCGAATAAGAGATAAAAAATAAAACCCACAACCGGAAAGCCGCCAAGTACGACGATCCAGGTCAATGTCTGGGCTGGATGGCGATTCTCGAGAAATATCACAAAGCTGATAAAGATGACTGTGAGCGACATAAATATACTGATATATCCAAGATAAGCTGCATCCAGTTTTTCATAAAACAAATAATAGATGCCTGCCAGGATTAATAAAAACGTTATGATCTGCACTGTGTTCTTCATTGTTACCACCTGTTTTCTCTCTCTGGATTTTTCATTTAATCAGGGTTGGGAACTATCGTTATATATACGTTTCTATTAAGTAAAGGGATTCATACAAATTATATCAAAAAAGCACTAGCGCCCCGACAAGTGCTGGAGCTGGATTAAAAAAGCCGATTTCATCTCTGAAATCGGCCTGCAATCATGAAAAATGTTTTCTTATGACACTAAACACATCTTCTCCAATAATCTTATTACCGTATTCATCGAGACGGTGAATCGTAACTGTCGACTCCTGCCCATACTCTAGAAGAACGCTTAGTATATTGTCAATTTCCTCTTCATCTTCAAAATCCTGCTCAGGGAACTCAATGTATAAGTAATACTTGTCTTCATTGCTGTATAAACTTGTTTTTACTTTGTCGAGTCCCGGACGTTTTGAAAGTGCGATGACATCTTCGAAATCCTTGAAATACAGCAGGAATTCTAAATCATCCTCGAAGGCAGAATCATCGTCATCAATCCCTTTTGGGTTGAATTGATGGTCAAGCAGCTCTTCAATCCGTTCATCGACTGGCAGATCCTTTAGTTTATCGTTTGGAAGCGGCAGTTCAAACTTGGGACCGTCCTTCGATAACTGTGCCTTTGTCACTAAAACCTCCAGACCTTTTTCCAGAGCCTGAACCTGGATCCATAAGGGACCTTCCACTGCAAACTCTTCCTCGGCGTGGACTTCATCCATCATCTCCCAGAAAAGCTCTTCACTGCGATCACGGTTATACCAGATTTCCTCCCGGTCAAACCCGCGCTCCTCTATGTCCATATATGAAATATAGAACTTAACCGTATTTTCATTAATACGCTCGATTTCCATTCGCTTTCTCTCCCTTCCAGGCAAAGATTTGAAGGGACTAAATACCCCCAAAAAAGCAGTTGGTCTTTATCATTTACCCTTAATAAATAAGCCCAAATCACCTTGATTTACAAAGGGACTGTGTAAAAAGAAATAAAGAATCTTGTACTTTCATTTTATGTTATATTAAGCCATTTTGGAAACAAAATATACACCCATTTTTATAAAAGGCTAATGAATGAGTTTGTCTAAGTGGACTTACTGTTGAACATGATGCGGGGATCGTATGAATGCGCTGCTTTTGTCGCAGGTTCTCGTCCCTTCAACTACAATCGATCAAGTTACCCCAAAAGTAATTGGTCTTTAACATACTATAAAATTTAAAGTATTCTTTACATTTTAGCAGAAAAGCACCAATAGTTCAATTTGTCTGCACGGCCAGTCGAACATTAGGGGGATTCTTCCATGAAAAAAAAGCCCCCAAAAGGGAGCTCTTATAGCAATAAAGTTTAAGTTTAATTTACTAAACGCTGAGCCTCGCGCAATTGGAAAGTACGCACTTTTCGTGGCAGGAAGCGTCTGATTTCATCTTCATTGTATCCAACCTGCAGGCGCTTTTCATCAATGATGATCGGACGGCGAAGCAAGCCTGGATTTTCTTTGATAACCTCATAAAGTTCTTGTAGAGGCATGTTTTCTAAATTCACATCAAGCTTTTGGAAAGTCTTCGATCGGGTAGAAATGATTTCATCCGTACCATCTTCGGTCATACGAAGAATTTCCTTTATTTCATCAATAGATAAAGGCTCTGAGAATATGTTTCTTTCCGAATATGGAATCTCATGTTCTTCAAGCCATGACTTTGCCTTTCTGCAAGAGGTACAACTTGGTGAAGTGTATAAAGTGACCATTGGTAATTCACACTCCCTTAGATTTACTTATATATTATTTGCTGCGAATGAGCTGTCATTTCTTAAATAATAATAAGTTTAATTTTATAATTCATATTGTTTATTATACACCAAGGATTAAATAAAAGGTATCCCTTTTCATAAATTATTCCGGGTAGTTATGTAAGGATATTTTACTCTTCTCTATATATAACGAACGAAATTGAAAAAAGTTTCAATGAAATTTATTATTTTTCATCACCCTCTGATCCAATCTATATAAATATTCGTACAATTCCATCTAGGTGTGTCCGTAAGAGTTTCAATTTCATAACTTAATTATATTTACCCGGGTGCGCAAAACTTAAACCTAAATATTTAAAAAAGTTTTATTCTCAATTAAACCAACAAAAATGAAAACGCAACCAATTTAGAAACACTGGTTGCGCTCGTGAATTAGATATCCTGGAGTAAATCATCCCGTTTCTCTTCCACAGTTAATACTTCATCAACTGGTTGGTATGATTCCCCATAAAACTTTTCGTCTTTATAAGTATGAATCATATTGTAGGTCTTCTTCATCGCTTCATATACTAAATCTTCAGAAGCCTCGTCTGGTGACCAGTAAAGAATTTCCATCTCATTAATTTCCTTCGTTGCCAGCGACCGACGTCTGTAACCTATTGTCCTGGCATGCTCGAAGCCTTCCCGCTTGTAAAAGCGAAGGCGTTTTTCAGTATCTGTATCCTCATAATTAACTGGTTCAACTTCAAGGATAATCGGCTTGCCTTTTTGCTTAAGCTTCTCGATCAATTTATGGCCAAGTCCCTGTCCTCGCGTCGACTTAGCAACAAAAAGGTAATCGATGAAAACAAAATCATCTGTTTCAACATACATAAGGACATGGCCTGGTCCTTCATCCTTATGATAAATTTCCGGACGTTCCTTTAAAAGCGTCTCCATATGTTCCTTTGATTTCATTTCCTCAATCGGGAAATACTGATTTAATTTTTCATACCAATGCATTGCTTATCTCCTTTTCAATTTTATTCCATCCCGATAAGCACCCAGCTTTTCTTATATAAACATGATCTAAATACTTGTATTATTTTTTCTTTATAAAGTTCTTTTAATACACCGGCAATTCTTTTAAAATAAAGATATACGGGGATCATGAATTATATTTATCACAATGTCACTTTCTAGACTAAGTGAAAAAAAAGGTGGAGGTTTATCATGGGCGGTTACATAATGGATTTGACTATCGTTGCTTTACTGATCGTGGGTATTACCGCAACAATTGGTGTAATTACCAATGGATTAGGAACCAGGTTCTTTAGTGGAAATAAAAGAAATGAATTCGTCGATCAATCAACTAGTTTACAAACTGGTTGGAAAAATGTTGGCGGCAGCAAGAAGTAATCCACATCCCATCTATTATTATAACTTATTTTCATATTGATAATCTAATGATATGAAAAAGCCTGAAATGACTTTGCTCATTTCAGGCTTTTTTAAATTATGGTGTGTAATCAACATTGGGTGAGTATCTGTTGCTTGCATTCCACAATAAATATTCGTTTATCCCTTGATCCTTTAATGCCCTGATTTGATCTTCGACTTCCTTTTTTCCATATACAAGGTAGTTTCCACTGCCTAACCAGGATGCTGTGAAATCCTGCAGCCAAGGACGTGATACAGGCGGCGTCTTTAATTCAGCAAGTTTTTGTTTTTCCATTTTTGCGTATTCCTCAACGAGACGGTATGGCTCTGTGTCAGGCCTGGCAATCCCAAAATACGAAGTCCAATGGCTTGGATAAATCATTGAAGATATAACATCAACATTCTCGGAGATTTTCGAGAAGTTCTGTCCTATTCCTGGAGCTTCAGGAAGTGTTGCTGTATATCCAAAGATATCCACTGATACTTTTACGTCGTATGGCTTTAGTTCTTTCCGAGCATAGGCCACGAAATCAGTAACCGCTTTGACCCGTTTTTGTACATTATCCATTTCTACATCCTTATAGTCCCCCATGGAATATTGAAGTGTAGCATCCCTCTTTTCAAATCCCTCAGGGAAACGGACGTAATCGAACTGGATTTCCTGGAAACCCATCTTTGCAGCTTCGATTGCAATCTGTACATTGTAATCCCATACTTCTTTTATGAATGGATTTACGAACGATTCACCTCTGCCATTTTTCCAAACCTGATTCCCATCTTTATATGACCATTCCGGCTTCTTGTTTGCAAGAGCTGTATCTTTAAAAACTACTACCCTTGCGATAGGATAAATCTGTTTTTCTTCCAAAGTCTTTAACAACTTTTCGGGATCTTTAATATAAGGCTTTCCGATATCTTTAAAAGGAGAATTTTCATCTGGTTTATATGTAAGATATCCATGGTCTTCTTTTATATCGATAACCATTGCATTTAAATCGGTCTCATCAATTAGTTTGGTAAGACTATTAAACCTTTCTCCTCCTGCTGAGTTCCCAGTAACATAAATTCCCCTTACAGCATCAGGATATTCAAATGTATAACCTGAATCAAATTTGAATCTTGGCATCTGCTCAGGTACTTCCCTAACCAATGATTGATGTTCCCTGATCGGGAGTTTCTCTGTTTCTAGTGCTTTTGATTCTGCAAATCCTGTACCTCCTGCTTGCGAAAAAGAGGCAGCCAATAATGCTGCTGCTGCGATTTTTTTAAACTGCACAAACACCTCTCCTTTCAAAAAATATGCTCACTCAAAGTAGTAGCTATCATTTAATATTATTATCTATAAATCTATTTTACCCACTTTCGACAGATTTAGATATTATAGATTAATTTTTTTATTTGGAATTTATTCCCTCCAACTTAAATAACCTTTATTTCCCAAATTAACTATTCAAGAAAAAAGAAAAAACGATCTCAAAATAAGAGATCGTTAAAGTTATTTTACATATTGCTGCTGATATTGCTTCATTTCCTTTTCAGAGCAATAGACATAGTGCCCCGGAGCTACTTCACGCATTTTCACTTCTTCACCGTCTGCATACTGATGCACATTTGGATCGTAAGTTTTACGTCGGCGTGTGCGCTCAGATTCAGGATCTGGAAGCGGAATCGCTGAAAGCAAGGATTGAGTGTATGGATGAAGCGGATTTTTGTATAGTTCTTCTGCAGTAGTTAACTCAACCAGCTTTCCGAAGTACATTACCCCAATTCGGTCACTGATATATTTTACCATTGAAAGGTCATGCGCGATAAACAAGTATGTTAAACCTTTTTCACGCTGCAGTTTCTTCATCAGGTTGACAACCTGCGCCTGGATGGAAACGTCTAGAGCGGAAATTGGTTCGTCTGCGATAATAAATTCCGGCTGCACGGCAAGGGCACGTGCAATCCCGATACGCTGCCTTTGTCCACCTGAAAACTCATGAGGATAACGGTTGGCGTGTTCTCTATTTAAGCCAACTGTTTCTAGCAGTTCATATACCATTTCCATTCTTTCTTGCTTGCTTTTTGCCAGGCCGTGAATATCGATGCCTTCAGCAATAACATCGGATACTTTCATCCTTGGGTTCAAGGAAGCATAAGGATCCTGGAAAATCATTTGCATACTTCTGTTGAATTTCTTCAGATCTTTTTTGTTCTTCTTGCCGTGTACGTTTTCTCCCTTGTAAAGGACATCTCCATCTGTCGCTTCATAAAGCCTGATGATTGTTCGGCCAGTCGTGGACTTTCCACATCCTGATTCTCCAACCAATCCAAGAGTTTCTCCTTTAAAGATATCAAAAGTAATTCCGTCAATCGCTTTTACTTCATTCGGTTGACCCATATTGAAGTATTGCTTCAGATTCTTTATTTCAAGAAGCTTTTCTCTATTTTCCATCAGCCAGTCCTCCTCCTACAGTTATTTCGTGTCCAAGAATTTGCGCATTCTGCTCTTCACAGCTTCCGGTGGTTCTACCTTAGGAGCATCTGGATGCAACAGCCATGTAGCAGCATAATGTGTATCAGACACTTTAAACATTGGAGGCTGTTCTTCTAGGTCGATTTCCATTGCAAATTCATTACGAGGCGCAAAAGCATCACCTTTTGGCGGATGCAATAAGTTTGGCGGTGTACCAGGAATTGCGTAAAGTTCTTCTTCTTTAGCATCAAGGCTTGGCATTGAGCTGATCAATCCCCAAGTATACGGATGTTGCGGATTGTAGAAGACTTCATCCACCGTACCGATTTCAACAATTTTACCACCATACATTACAGCAACACGGTCAGCTACGTTAGCAACCACACCAAGGTCATGAGTAATGAAAATGATTGAAGTGTCAATTTTTTTCTGCAAATCTTTCATCAATTCCAAAATCTGCGCCTGGATTGTTACATCCAATGCTGTTGTCGGTTCATCAGCAATAAGAACCTTTGGATTACATGCCAAAGCAATCGCGATAACAACCCTCTGTCTCATACCGCCTGAAAATTGGTGCGGGTATTGCTTGATACGTAATTCAGGTTTCGGGATACCTACCAGCTTCAACAGCTGAACCGCACGCTCTTTTGCCGCTGATTTACTCATATTTTGGTGCTTGATCAAAGGTTCCATGATCTGCTTTCCAACAGCCATTGTTGGATTTAAAGAGGTCATTGGATCCTGGAAAATCATCGAAATATCCTGCCCGCGGATTTTCTGCATTTGCTTGTCGGTCAATTTTGCTAAGTCTTTACCTTCAAACAATATTTCACCCTGTTTGATTTCGGAATTTCCTGGAGGCAGCAATCTCATGATTGCTTTAGTCGTTACTGATTTTCCTGATCCCGACTCTCCAACTATTGCAAGGGTTTCTCCCTTTTTCAAATCAAAGTTGACACCGCGGATTGCTTTAACTTCGCCCGCGAATGTGTGGAAGGAGATATTTAAATCCTTAACTTCTAAAATATTTTCCATAATACATTCACCTGCCCTTTAATCGCGCATTTTCGGATCAAGCGCATCGCGCAATCCGTCTGCCAGCATATTGAACGTTATCATGATGATACTGATGATAACAGCTGGAATTATCATCTCATGTGGGTGTAATCTTAGCACTTTAAAACCTTCATCAATCAATGTACCCAACGATGCATATGGATCCTGAAGACCAAGACCGATAAAGCTCAAGAATGCTTCAAAGAATACTGCATTTGGGATTGTGAACATTGTATTGATAATAATGACACCAGCAAGGTTTGGCAATAAGTGTTTAGATATGATTTTGCCGTTACTGTTACCGAGAGTTTTAGATGCAAGTACAAACTCCTGTTCCTTAAGCTTAAGAGTCTGGGCACGTACAACACGGGCCATACCTACCCAACCTGTTATTGTCAGGGCTACGGTAATGGAAATAATACCTGGCTGCAAGACAAGGATCATTAAGATAACAACGATCATTAGAGGTATACCTACAAGGATTTCAGTGATCCTTTGCATGACATTATCCAATCGTCCGCCATAGTATCCTGAAATGGCACCGTACGCAACACCAATGATCATATCAATCACTGCCGCTAGAAAAGCAATATAAAGTGAAATTTGAGTACCTTTCCATACACGTGTAAATAAGTCACGTCCAAGCGCATCCGTACCAAACCAATAGTATTCATCAACTTTTTTGACTTCATACATATCGATTTCTTTACCGGCCTTGTTGGTCTTCATACCATCAAACGGAAGCCAGCTGATGTTTTCAAGCCCCTGTATTTTAGGAGGTAAATTATTATGTGCTACTTTTTGAGTATCAAATTCTTTTCCACTGATCAATGGACCAAGGAAAGCCATTAAGATCACTATTGCCATAATAATTAAGCTTACAAGGGCACCTTTGTTTTTACGTACACGCATCCAAGCATCCTGCCAGAAGGTTAAGCTTGGCCTGTTAATTTCCTCGCTTTTAGCCGAATCTATTTCTGCAGGCCTAAAACGATCTTTTGGAATGTTTGATTCAAAATCAGCCATTACTTATTACCTCCAGACAGCCTGATACGTGGATCGATAATTCCATAAAGAATATCCACAACTAGGATGATAACTACAAATAATGCAGCAAATAAAATGGTTGTTCCCATAATTACAGGGTAATCATTTACTGTAATAGATTTTACGAACTGTTCACCAAGACCAGGGATCGCAAAAATCTTCTCAATAACTAATGAACCTGTCATCAATGAAATGGCCAATGGTCCTAAAACCGTTACCAATGGGATTAATGCATTTCTTAAAGCATGCTTAAATGCAATCTCGAAGAAACTTGCACCTTTTGCCTTAGCCAGCATGATATAGTCTGACCCTAATACTTCAATCATTTCCGTTCTCATAAAACGGGCAGCAATGGCAATCGGAAGCATTGCGAGAGCAATAGTAGGCAGAACTGTATACTCAAATCCACGCCAGAAAAGAACTGGGAACCAGCCCAATTTAACTCCGACAAAATATTGGAGCAATCCTGCAAATACGAAGTTAGGAATTGACTTACCTAATACTGCGACAAAAGTAGAACTATAATCGACCCATGAGTTCTGCCTTAAAGCAGCTAATATCCCAAGCACAATTCCTACTATCGTTCCGAGTAACATCGCCTGGGCACCTAGTTGCATAGATGGCCCTAACCGTTTGAACATCAGGTCTGTAACCGGTGTGTTATTGAACTGGAAGGAAATACCGAGATCCCCTTGTAACAAGTTGCCAATGTACTTAGCATATTGTACAGGTACCGGCTGGTCGAGTCCATATTTCGCCTTCATGATTTCCATTTGTGCAGGCCCCAATTTATTCGCACTTGCAAAAGGCGTACCAGGAATAATTTTCATTAAGAAAAATGTAAGGGACGCAATGATGAAAAGAGTCAAAAACATGTAAAGTACCCTTTTTAACAGGTATTTTGCCATATGGGTGCACCTCCTGTATTATTTCAATTTTCCCTATTGTTCGACAAATGCTTTACAGGGAAAAAGAGAGTATATGTACATATACTCTCTTTCTACCCTCAGAATTATTACACTCTGAAATAAGAAACTGCTTTAGTTATTATTCTTCGCCTTCGATTGTTACCCACTGGAATGAGTAGTCAGGACCGTAGTTGTAGATCGCAAGTCCTTTAACATTCGGGTTAAGAAGGATGTTAGCAGCACGTTGGTATACAGGTGCTAGACCAGCATCTTCTTCAAGCATGATTCTTTCAGCTTCTTGCTGTGCTTCCCACTGAGCTTTTTCATCAGTAGCAAGTTTGCCTTGAGCATCTTTAATCAACTGATCGTATTGCTTATTTGAGTAACCCATTCTGTTACTTCCGCCGTCAGTGATCCAAAGGTCAGTGAACGACAATGCGTTACCATAGTCAGGACCCCATCCTGCGAATTGAAGATCGTAATCCATAGCGTTGTCACGCTCTAGACGTACTGCGAAAGGAACACTTTCAAGGTTGATAGTCAAGCCAGGAAGGTTTGTTTCTAATTGGTTCTTGATGTAAGCATCAGTTTTCTTAGCTGCTTCAGTGTCTCCACCAAGGTAGCGAAGTTCTAACTTATCTACACCTAGTTCCTTTAGACCTTGCTCCCAATATTTCTTAGCTTCTTCAGCATTGAAAGAGATAATATCGCCATTCTTTTCACGGAAATCTTCTCCATCAAGAGTTACGAAATCTTTTGGTACGAAGTAGTTAGCAGCTACTGAACCGTTGTTCAGGATGCTGTTAGTAAGGTCTTCTTTGTTGAAGCCCATTGCGATTGCTTTACGGATGTTCACGTTAGCAAGTGCTTCGTTCTTTTGGTTCATTTTGATCCAGAATACTACAGCTTCCATCCAGCTAAGCATACGCTCGTCACCTTCGTATGAAGGAACGATATCAGAAGAAAGCAATCCAGTCATGTCTGTCTCGCCTGCTTCAAATGCGTTTACAGCAGAGTTAGAATCTTTAACGACGTTTACAGTGATCTTTTCAAGTGTAACCTGGTCAGCATTGTGGTAATCAGGGTTTTTAGCAAGTACCCACTCAGTAGCGTCAGTACCTTCCCATTTTTCCATTACGAATGGACCGTTGTAAAGTAAGTTTTCAGCATTGCTTGCGAAAGCTTCGCCCTTTTCTTCAACAAACTTCTGGTTTTGAGGATAGAATGTTGGGAAAGCGAAAAGGTCTTGCCAGTAAGCGATTGGCTTTTCAAGAGTTACTTCCAAAGTCTTGTCGTCAATTGCTTTAACGCCAAGTGTGTTTAGGTCGTATTCTTTCTTAGCAGCACCAAGTTCTGTGATTTCTGCAGCACCCTTGATTTTTCCGCCCATCATGTAAGGGCCGTAAGGAGAACCAGTTGCAGGGTCAATTGCACGCTGCCAAGCATACACGAAATCGTGAGCTGTTACAGCCTCGCCATTAGACCATTTTGAATCGATAAGCTTGAAAGTGTAAACAAGGTTATCATCAGAGATTTCAGGTTCGCCATCTGCAAGTGCAGGAACTGGCTTGTGGTTCTGGTCAAGGCGGTATAGACCCTCACCTACGTTGTTTATGTAAGTGAAACTTGTAGAACCTTCAGCTAGGACTGTGTCCATTGTTGGGATTTCAGAAGAATCCAACATTCTTAATTCTTGTGGTACGTTAGCAGTTTCGCCAGTTGTACCTTCGCCATCTTCTGGCTTTTCTTCTCCAGCATTGTTATCTCCGCCGCTACAAGCAGACAGGATTAACGAGAATACTAGAGTCAAAATCAATAGCAATGAAAATTTTGACTTTTTCAAAGTTATGCCCCCTCTTTATTAATGTTTTCTGAAAACTTTTTACATTCCCTATTATACATAGATTAATTTAAATGTTCAATATTTTTGCGAGAAAAATTTACAACTTTGAAACAATAGTAATAAATTCCCTTCTTGATTTGTGGTATAATGGTGACTTATAAGCCTTTCTCAAGCAAAATCAAGGAGTAATCTGTTGTAATATTTGTTTTTTTTCGAAGGTTTATTCAATAAATTACTTTCATGAAATAACAATATAAGGGAGATTTAGAAAAATGCGTAATAGATTTGGGAAAATTTCTTATGGATTTTTAGGTTCACAAGTACTGGTTTTTATCCTCTCTCTTGTCTATCAGCAGAGCATAACTTTGCTCAGTTATATAAATATTTCTTTTTACATTGCAAGCATCCTGCTTTTTTCATCACTTATCGTCTATACGGTCAATTCAGGTTTCTTTGATGCAATTTCTTATTCATTCAGGATCGTTTTTGCTGGCAAAGAAGAAGGAGAGAAGAAAAAGTCCTTTGATGAGATGACGCCTTTATCCGAACTGGTCACCCTCAATGCGAACCCTCTTCTTATGGTTGGACTGTTAGACTTTATCCTGATGCTTGCTGCACTGTACGTTTATTATTTGTAAAAACCCTCCTGTTATTCTTGCTTATCTTTGAGGATTTGATTTATAATCATTTTTAATAAAACTTTAAAAGCAATGATGAAGAGTAGTACAATTGTTCAAGGCTTTCAGAGAGTTTGTGGTTGGTGGAAACAAACAGCCTGGCATTTGGAATGGACTTTTGAGCTTCTGGTTTGAACTTAAGTAAATCCAGACGTAATCCTGCGTTAAAGGAATCCATGCTTCACTGGCATGGGCAGAGTGACTCATTCGTGAGTAATTAGGGTGGCAACACGGACCATTCGTCCCTACAAATTAGGGACGAATGGTCTTTTTTGTGTTCTTTTGTCTTCTTACTGCGGTGTTAGTTTATTTTCATGCAAACATCTTCAAGCAAAATGAGCACAATATATATACTTATAGGAGGAATTTATTATGGAGACTATTTTTTCTGGCATCCAGCCGAGCGGCACAATTACACTTGGCAATTATATCGGCGCAATGAAGCAATTTACAGAACTGCAGGATGAATATAACTGTTACTTCTGTATTGTAGACCAGCACGCGATCACCGTTCCGCAGGACCGTATACAGCTTCGCAAAAATATCAAGAGTCTTGCTGCATTGTATATCGCTTCAGGGATTGACCCTGAGAAAGTAACTTTATTCATCCAGTCCGAAGTGTCGGCACACGCTCAGGCAGGATGGATGATGCAATGCGTTGCCTATATAGGTGAGCTTGAAAGGATGACCCAATTCAAGGATAAATCAACTGGAAAAGAAGCTGTCTCAGCTGGTCTTTTAACCTATCCTCCGCTAATGGCAGCCGACATCCTTCTATATAGTACGCATCTCGTACCAGTAGGCGAAGACCAAAAGCAGCATCTAGAGCTCACAAGAGATCTGGCTGAACGTTTCAATAAGAAATACAATGACATTTTTACGATTCCAGAAGTTCGTATTGCTAAAGTCGGAGCAAGAGTCATGTCATTGCAGGATCCATTGAAGAAAATGAGTAAGTCAGATCCGAACAGCAAGGCATTCATCTCAATGCTCGACGAACCGAAGCAAATCGAAAAGAAGATCAAGAGTGCTGTAACTGACTCAGAGGGCATCGTAAAATATGATAAAGAGAACAAGCCTGGCATCTCCAACCTCTTGTCTATCTATTCTATTTTGACCGGCAAAGCAATTGCTGATATTGAAAAAGAATATGAAGGTAAAGGTTATGGAGATTTTAAGGGAGACCTTGCGAAGGTTGTTGTCGACGTCATTGAACCAATCCAGAAAAAGTATTACGAGCTGATCGATTCAGCAGAGTTGGATGAAATTCTTGACCAGGGTGCTGAAAAAGCAAACCTTGTTGCAAACAAAATGTTAAAGAAAATGGAGAATGCGATGGGCCTGGGGCGCAAGCGTAAGTAATAATAAGACGGAGCTGACAATGTGTCAGCCCCGTTTTTTCGTAATAATTATCAATTTACTTTAGGGCCGTGCTCCATTTCCCAAAGTTTTTCGAAAAAGGATTGTCCTTTGATAATGTTTTCGCAGAATTTCTCGTGTTTATGTGACCAGCCATACTTTGTTTCTTCATATAATTGCTCCCACACTTCTTCAAATGTGAGGCGTTGAATTTCTTCATATAACTCAGGTTTCCATTCAGTGAACCAGTAGCGGACTTCAGCCACATTTTTAGAAGAACTCAGCTGGTCCATGGCCATGAACAATAATTGCTTCAACTGTCTTTCCTTACGTGTCAACCCTCTCATTAAATCCGGAGAAGGGGACAAGATATGGAAATCTTTTAAAGCACTTTGATCATTGAATCCATAATGGATGGTATCCTGGTTTTCGATCATTTCATACACAAGCTGCTCCTGACGCGGGATAAGACGGCTTTTGCGAATCGGGATATTGTATCCAATTGTATCAACTGCCAAAATCCCTGTCCCATCCGATACAACGAAACAGTAATCAAGCTGTGTGCGTTCATGGTTTTTCCTCAAGTATGCCTTACGGTAAATGTCATCCAGAAGCTGTTGAGGCAACTCTGATAAATCATTCTCAATGTAATTAAATAACAGATGGTCAATTTTCAGGAGCGGCACCTGGTCAAGTAACTCAACACCATCGTCCTTTCGCCATTCGTGGAAATGGCAGACATTATAGCCGTTCTCTTCCCCTTCGAACCAGTTTACCCAGACATCATGAAGATACAACATGATTTATAACCCCTCACTTCAAGAAACTGTTTGTCCATCAGTATGGGCAGCACTAAGTAAAATTATTCCTTAAAAGGAAGATCAATTTATATCATCATTATGTGGCCAATAAATGCTTAACCAGATGGTCCCTATCCCCGCCGGTAGGAGATAACATTCCACCCTCCTCGATATGAAGGAGAGATACTCATCAACACCGTGCCCTGCAGTAATCATATTCAAGTAAGCGATCGTACTTATACCCCCGGATACAGCCAGTCCAAAACCAATCGTCAAAACAAACAATCTAAAAATCATCAGATTGACCCTTTTCATAACAGAAATTCACATCACACACTTCTCTCACCCCGGCCTGTCCATTTTTATCATATATATGAAGGAAGCTGGTGAGAAAGTACCGATAGCTTATCTTTTAGGGAATTTAGGAATATATTCAATTTTTAAGGAAAAACTGATTTCCTTTAAGGAATATATTGAGATTTTAAGGAATATTAAGGCCGAATTCAGGAATATATCAAGCCTTTAAGGAATATCCGGTTTTTGTCATATAATCTCCACAATTAAACATAGGAAATCTCAGCAAATTAGAGAATTCATTCCTATAAACCATGTAAGGGAGAGATGATTTTGTTTTATAAAAACAGAGACATACCTTTTAAACTGAAAGCCGAAGAAGCCTTAATCCGTCGACTTCATAAGAATCACCTGAAACTGCCAATCATAGAAGAAGAATACCGAAAAAGACTGGCGGGAATTAGAGGTGAAAAAGAACTGGATTACCAATTATCACATCTAACCGATCATAACTACCTGATCCTTAATGACCTCAGATTACAGCAAAACGGCCACTTTTTTCAAATCGATTCCCTCCTGATTTCCCCTCCTGTTTCTTTTATTATTGATTCCAAAAATATTGCCGGAATAATCGTGTTTGATCATGAATTCAGCCAGTGCGTACGAATCTTTAACGAAAAAGAAGAAGGCATACGCGATCCATTCTCCCAAGTACAAAGACATATTAGTTTGTTATCAAAGTGGCTAAATGAACATAAACTACCGACATTAAAAATGGAGTACTTGGTTGCTATATCAAGATCTTCAACCATTATAAAATCAAAAGGATCAAATCCTTACAATAATTTTCGAGTTGTACATGCTGACCATATTTTATCCAGGATCTCCGAACTAGAAAAACGTTATCCGAAAGAAATAATTACTACTAAAGAGATTAAAAGAATAGCAAAACAGCTGGTGAAATTTCATGTGCCTTTTAAACCCAATATTTTTGAAACCTATTCTATCGATCCTAATGATGTAAAGAAAGGAGTTCAATGTCCACAATGTATGACCATCCCCATGCAAAAAGTCCATGGCAGCTGGTATTGCCCTGCCTGCCATACTTCATCAAAAATAGCCCATATTCCCGCACTAAGTGATTTTTATTTCCTCTATGGCCATAACATTACACTTAGCCAATTTTCCGATTTTTTATTGTTTCCGATTTCAAATAGGAAGTCAGCCTCTTCTTTCTTGATTTCACTCAGCCTTCCCTATGTCGGTTCAAAAAAAGGGCGGGTCTATGACCTTACCCCTCTAATAGAAAGATAGCCAAAATAAAAAATCTACCTTTGTATGGTAGATTTTTTAACGGCGTGATCTTGGATTCAATGCATCTTTTAAGCCTTCACCTACGAAGTTGATTGACAAGATCGTGAGTGTGATGGCAAGAGCTGGTGGAATCCAGATCCACGGCTTTCCCTGTAATACGTCTGGTTCATTTGCGAATGCAAGCATGTTACCCCATGATGGAATTTCGGATGGGACACCGAATCCTAAGAAGCTTAGTCCTGTTTCTGCGACAATCATGGAAGCGAACAGGATTGTTGCCTGTACGATGATTGTTGAAAGGACGTTTGGAAGTAAATGCTTTGTGATTACTTTGAATGGTGAACATCCGATTGAGATGGAAGCAAGAATGTATTCATTCTCCTTTTCAGCCAAAATCTTGCTTCGGACGATCCTCGCTACCCCGCCCCAGCTCAGCAAGCTGATAACCATAATCAGGATAACAAGACCATTGATTTTACCATGGAAAATTGTAGCCAATACGATAACGAATACCAGGAACGGGAAGTTCAAGACGAAATCAGTAAATCGCATGAGCATGCTGTCAACAATTCCACCGAAATATCCTGCGATTGATCCTACAATGGTTCCAAAAATGATTACGAATAGTGTACAGCTAATACCGACTAAGAGTGATACCCTTCCGCCGTATAACAATCTGGTAAAAACGTCACGCCCGTTTTTGTCCGTTCCCAACCAGTTCTCTGCAGATGGCTTTAAGGACATCGAGCCAATGTTGATTCTTGTGATATCTGTTGTTGTAATGTATGGAGCCAGAAAAGAGACGATCATTACGAAAATCAAGAAGATCAAGCTTGTCATCGCCAATTTGTTTTTCATGAATTTCCTTCTAGCGATGGCCCAAGGAGACAGGCCTTTTTCCGGCTTCAGGTTAATCTGTGTATTATTTGATGTAGAAACTTCCATAGCCATCCTCCTTAATCAAGCCTGATCCTTGGATCAACGATTCCATATAATATGTCTGCAACAAGGTTTCCAAACAGTGTCAAGAATGAAAACATCATAGTCAAAGTCATTAAGACTGGATAGTCTCTTTGACTGACAGAGTTCAAGAATAATTGACCAATTCCCGGATAAGTGAAGATTGTTTCAGTGATGATTGCTCCACCGACCAATGCAACGATGTCGAATCCCAGGAAAGTAATCAGCGGGATAATAGAATTACGCAAGATATGCTGATTATAGATTTTCTTTTCAGGTGTTCCCTTTGCACGTGCCGTTCTTACAAAATCCTTACGGCTGTTTTCTATAATGTCATTACGCAGGAATTGCGTATAGCTTGCAGTACTCAATAAACCTAATACTAGTGCTGGTAAGAAAACATGATGAATTCTGCTTAACCAATATGCAGCTGTACCTTCTGTTGTGGAAATGTCCACGGAACCGTTTGAAGGGAACCAGCCTAATGTGAATGAGAAAAAATAGATTGCGAACACCCCTGCAACAAATGAAGGAAGTGCCAGTCCTATATAGTTGGCGGTACCTATGACATTATCGCCGAGTGTATATGGCTTCCTGCCGGCATAAATACCCATTATAAACGCAAGAATATAAGTGATTAAAATACTCGAAAAACCTAGGAATATCGTATTCGGCAAACGTTCTCCAATGATTTCACTTGCTGGGATTTTATAACGGGTTGATTTCCCGAAGTCTCCCTGCATGAAGTTTGTTATCCAAGTAAAATATTGAATATGGACAGGGTCATTGTAACCAAGCTTTTCGCGCATCTCTTCTATGTATGCCGGATCCGTATTGTTCGGATCGATTTCCCCACTTAGTGAGTCCCCTGGCATAAGTTTCGCCAGGGAAAACACTACAATGGAGATAAGGAAAAGCATAGGAATCATGCCGAGTATGCGTCGTAAACTGTATTTAAGCATATGCATTCTCCTTAACTGAATAGGTGGGGCTTAATGATTATTGCTTGATCCACCATTCATGAGGTGAGTTAGAGCCAGAAACATCGAACTTAACGCCTTGAACACGCTTAGAAACAGCCATTACTTCTTCTAGCTCAAGGATTGGAAGTGCTGGAACTTCTTCGTTGAAAATCTTTTGCCAGTCAGCATAAAGCTTTGCACGCTTCTCAGTGTCAGTTCCTACTACTTCTAGGTCAACAGCGTCTTCTAGAAGTTTTTGAGCATCTTCATTTACCCAACGTGGGTAGTTCCAAACAGATTCGATACCCCAAAGTGGTAGTGGATCTGGATCTGAACCAGTTCCCCATCCGCCATAGAATACTTCTAGAGCTGGGTCATCTTTTTCAAGTTGATCGTAGTAAAGGTTAACATCAGTCATTTGAAGCTCAGATTTCAAACCAACTTCTTCCCAGTACTGAGTCATAGCTTTAGCACGTGCTTCGAAAGTTGGGTTACCAGTTGCATAGTGAGAGAACTTAACAACGAACTTCTCGCCTTTTGGATCTTCACGGAATCCGTCTCCATCCTTATCTACGTAACCAGCTTTATCAAGGATTTCTTTCGCTTTTTCCGGGTTGTACTCATATTGTACAGGCATATCTTTGTTATCTGCAGCAATCCAGTGTGCAGATGGGATTGGACGGTTAAGCG
The DNA here is from genome assembly GCF_018424685.1 of Mesobacillus boroniphilus. NCBI lineage: Bacteria > Bacillati > Bacillota > Bacilli > Caryophanales > Bacillaceae > Mesobacillus > Mesobacillus boroniphilus. The sequence goes on along the minus strand of NZ_QTKX01000001.1, from coordinate 282,602 downwards.
GCTGTCCTAGTCCGCTGAAGAAAGCTTTAACCCACTCTTCGCGGTTGATTGCGAAAAGCATAGCCTGACGCAATTCTTTGCTTGCGTACTTGTCTTTATCCATTACGTTTTTCTTACCATCGTATTTACCAAGCTTGAAGCCAATGTAGTAGTATGATAAGCCAGGGAATCTTACCACTTCAACGTTATCAAGAGCTTCGATTTCAGGAAGAACTGTTGGGTGGAATGGAGTCATGTCAAGGCTTCCATTCTTAAGTTCTCCCGTTGTAAGTGAAGTATCGATAACTTTAACGACGATCTTATCTAAGTGAGGTGCGCCTTTCCAGTAGTTTTCGTTTTTAACTAGTTCTACTGATTCACCAGGAATAACCTTTGATACTTTGAATGGACCAGTTCCTACAGGCTTAGTACGGACCTGCTCAGAAGCAGCCATGTCCTTAGGATCGATTCCTTCAAACTCCTTGCGAGAAAGCGGGTAAGCCCACACATTGTCAAGGTTGTTTACACGAGCTTTGTCAAAAGTGATTTTCAATGTGTAGTCATCAACAACTTCAAGACCAGCAATCTTTTCAGTCTTTCCTTCATTGAAATCCTTTGCACCTTCGATTGTGTTGACGTTAGACCAACGCTGGTGTTCTCCACCAAGAGTAGCAATAGTTTCGATAGCGAATACCCAGTCATGAACTGTTAGTTCTTCGCCATTGTGCCATTTTACGCCTTTTTCAAATGTGAATGTGAAAACTTTGTTGTCATCAGTAGTCCAGCTAGCGATGTTTGGTTCTGCTTTAAGGTTTTCATCATAGTCGATCAATGCATCGTCGAAGAATGCGATGATGTCATCGTCTCCGTCAGCATCGTAGAAGTTCCAGTTCAAAAGGCCTTTGAACTCAGAGCTTAAAGCGTAAGTCAATGTACCGCCATCTTGCGGTCCTGTTTCTTCTGCTGCGTTGTCCTTGTCATCATCTTTTGGATCAGTTGTTGTCTTCTCTTTTTCTCCTCCGCTGCACGCAGCAAGGAATGTTGATAAAACCAATACTAGCATAGCTAGCCAAAGCAATGGTTTCTTCATGGTTTTCCCCCCATTTTTCTTATATTTTTTGTAAAAATTATTGCCCTAGTAAAGGTGGCAAGCAACTCGGTGTCCTGGCTTCACCTCCTTTAAAGCTGGCTTCACTTGGGAACACTCTGCCATCGCAGCTGGGCAGCGCGGATGGAATGGGCATCCTGTCGGAGGGTTCAATGGACTTGGCACGTCTCCTTCAAGTACGATCCTTTCCTTCTTCCTGCGCGGGTCCGGCATTGGAATGGCTGAGATCAAAGCCTGTGTATATGGGTGGAGCGGCTCAGCATACATGCTGTTGCGATCGGCAATTTCAACCATATTGCCGAGATACATTACGCCGATCCGGTCACTCATATGCTTAACGACACTAAGGTCATGAGCGATAAATAAGAATGTTAGGTCAAATTCCTTCTGAAGCTCTTTCAATAGATTCAGAACCTGGGATTGAACGGATACGTCCAGTGCTGATACCGGCTCATCTGCGATGATAAGTTTCGGTCTCAGCGCCAGCGCCCTGGCAATGCCGATCCTTTGTCTCTGCCCACCAGAAAATTCATGGGCGTATTTATAATAAGCATCTTCAGGTAGACCAACCTTTGTTAATAAATCCATTACCTCATCTTTAAGATCCGTCATGCTTGCATTCTTGAAGTTTCTTATTGGTTCAGAGACAATGTCTCCAACCATCTGCATCGGATTAAGTGAAGCATAGGGATCCTGGAAGACCATCTGGATATCCTGACGGATCGCCTGGAGTGTCTTGCCTCTTAGTTTAGTGATATCCTTGCCTTCAAAGATAATTTCACCATCGGTTGCATTCAGCAGGCGGATGATCGTTCTTCCCGTTGTAGACTTGCCGCAGCCTGATTCCCCTACAAGTCCCAATGTTTCACCCTTTTTAATTTCAAATGAGACATCATCGACAGCCTTAACATTGCCGATTGTGCGGCGGAAAAAACCACCTTTTACAGGATAATAGGTTTTCAGATTCTTAATTTCCAGCAAATTCTCTTTTTCTACTAAAGTTGTATTGCTCATTATGCCTTAACCCCTTCTTTTGGCATACTTGCTTCATATAGAATGCACGCCACTTCATGTCCTTGCTCGACTTCTCCAAGCTGTGGAGTGATACTTGTACACTCTGGCATTGCTTTCGGACAGCGGTTTGCGAAACGGCAACCAGTTGCCGGCATATTCTTAAGTGACGGGACGATCCCTTTGATCGAGCTTAATTCTTCTTTTTCCTCGTCCATTTTCGGGATGGCACCCATCATCAATTCTGTGTATGGATGCTTCGGATTATAGAAAAGTGTGTCAACATCAGCTCGTTCAACGATGCGGCCTGCATACATTACGATGACTTCATCACACATCTCAGCGACAACGCCAAGATCATGCGTGATCATGATGACTGACATATCATTTACTTCCTGGATGCTCTTAAGCAAATCAAGGATCTGGGCTTGTACGGTTACATCCAGTGCAGTCGTTGGCTCATCGGCAATCAGGAGCTTCGGCTGATTAGCGATTGCCATCGCGATCATAACCCTTTGTCTCATACCCCCGGAAAGCTGGTGTGGATATTCATCAACTATTTTTTCAGGTCGTGATATACCAACGCTTTTCAGCAGCGCAACGCTTTTTTGCCTTGCCTCTGCTTTTGATATTTTTGTATGGTTGAATAACACTTCCTGAAGCTGGAATCCGATTGTGAAAACCGGGTTCATCGATGTCATTGGTTCCTGGAAGATCATCGAGATATCGCGCCCGCGGATTTTGTTCATTTCCTTTTCGGACATTTTTTCCAGGTGGACTCCTTCGAAAACGATTTCCCCGCCACGGATTTTGCCAACCCCTTTTGGAAGGAGCTGCATGACTGAAAGGCTCATAACCGATTTCCCGCACCCTGATTCGCCAACAACCCCGACAATCTGCCGTGGTTTGACAGCAAAACTGACCTTGTCTACAGCGTTATAAAATTCACCATCGATATCAAATGCTGTTTCAAGGTTCTTGACCTCAAGCAAAGGTGCTTCTTTATGTATTGAATAGTTGCTCATTTGGACACCTTCTCACATTTTAAATAATAAAATATTCTGCAAATTCAATATATTTTAATAAAATGTTATTACAGATTTATTACATTTGCAATACTTTTTTTTCAATTGGGAAATTTATAATTTTTCAAAAATAATAAAAAACCCCGTTATAACAGGGTTTTTCCCGCGTTGAAATTTATTGAAATTTTAGTAACTTTGTAAATTCATTGGCAGGAAGCTTAAACGATGCTTTTTCAGTAAAATATCCATGTTGTTTATATTGTTTTACAATTTCATAGCCCATTGCATAGCCTAGAAGCCTAGGCTTGCTCCCTAATCCAAACAAAAGTTCATCATGCTGACGGTCATTCCTCTTGAGTGAAAGCTTTTCTGCAAGCTCATTTTCCCAAAACTCAGCCAAAACTTTTGTCGAATATCGTCTGCTCCAATCTCCTGTATATTTTTCACCGCAATTTTCGGCAACTGCATGCTCTGCAAGACCCTCTAAAATAATTGAATCAAGGAGAGTATATTCCTCAGGGTTTTTCTTTTGTGCCCGCATCCTGCATACATGGTGATATTCGTGGACAAACAATGCTTCCAACTCTTTCTCATCATTTATCGGTGTAAGGAAAATAAACATTTTATCAATGAAGGATAGACCCGATTTTCCTTTCCCTTCCCTCATTAACCTGGCATTCGAATGATCCATAGGAAAGATGAAGATTGGAATGTCCGGACCTTTCCACTTTCTTTTATACTTCATAAAAATTTCTTCTGTCACAGACCAAAATTCCCCTGCATCTAGCTCTTCCAGGGTCTTCCTGGTTCTGGGGTCCGGCTTGTACATGCCAAAGTTCTTTAAATAACCGTATATTTTTTTTGAGTCGACTTCACCTTCAAAATAATCAACCAGCTTTTCACATATCCGTTTCGGACTGTTAAAATCAGTTTCTAACCATCGATCAGTCCTGACTACCCCATTGCTCTCCCTCCGAAGAAAATCACTTTTACAGCTATTCTATGAAAATAAAGGCCATTAGTTCGGGAAAGTCCTGATCATTTTTAAAATTTTCCCAACATGAACAAAAAGCGCTGGAGGACCGACCGGTGATGTCGTTCTTTGACTTCATTGGCAGGACCGAAATCGAAATGTATAGCCGACTGCCCAGAAACGCTGAAACTGGAGACTCCGACAAAGAAGCGCTTTTTTGCTTCTGTCGGCGGAGTTGAAGTTTCGGAGTTTTTAGGAGGCGACACTAGACAAGCGTCTCGAGGAGTTAGGAGCCGCAGCTAGACAAGCGACTCGAGGGGCTAGGCGCTGGAGCTGGATTACGAAAACTACATATGGTTTTCCACAACCTATTAACTTTATAAACTCCTTAACATAGAAAAAGCCAGGATTACCTGGCTTTTATCTAACAGAAGATTACTCTTTGAATAGGTGCTCGCTGTTTATAAAGTTTCGAGTCGTTAAAAATGCTACTCATTTATTTTCGGGTCGAGCGCATCCCTGAGTCCATCGCCGACAAAGTTAAAACAAATGACGGTCAACAAGATCATTAATCCTGGTGCCAGCGGGTACCACCATGATTTTAATAGAATCGTGAAATTTTGTGCGTCCTGTAGCATGTTTCCCCAACTTGCGTCCGGAGGCTGAATGCCTAGTCCCAAATAACTTAACCCTGATTCTGCCAGAATGACATAGCCTACTGCCAATGTGGCTGATACAATGATTGGCCCCATAGCATTGGGCAGGATGTGTGAAAAAATAATCGTATGTGTCCTTGTTCCAATCGTTTTGGATGCTAGGACAAATTCCCTTGACCTTAATGATAGGAACTCACCTCTCACAAGACGGGCAGTAGTTGTCCAGCCTAGCAGGGCGAAAATTAAAATTAGCTTATCCACTCCTGGCTTGAAAATCGTAACGAGAGTAATCAATAAGAAAATGGATGGGATTGATAGTATGATATCTACAAAACGCATGATGATAGCATCTACAATCCCGCCAACATAACCAGCTACAGCTCCAAGAAAGGTTCCGATCGTAATCGAGCCTAACACTGAAGCAAAACCTACCAATAGAGATATTCTTGCCCCATATAAAAGCCTGGAAAATACATCCCTGCCGAATCGGTCGGTCCCAAGCCAATGCTCGCTATTAGGCGGCTGCAATTTTAACAGCAGATTTTGTTTAGAAGGCGAGTATGGCGCGATGACCGGCGCTAAAAGTGCTGCCGTAATAATGATGACCAAGAATAATCCGCCAAAAATGGCAAGCTTGTTTTTGAAAAACTTCCTGACAATGATCCCGAGCATTGTATCCCGCGAGGTTTTGATGCCATGCAAGTCAAGGCTGCCAGAGTTATTTCCAGCTAGATTTGTTTTTGCCATGTTTACCTCCCCTTAATACTCGATCCTTGGATCAAAAATTGCGTAAAGTATATCGGCAATTAGATTCCCGATTACGACAAACACCGATGAAATCACTGTTAAACCCATAAGCACCGGATAATCCCGCTGGAACGCGGAGTCTACGAACAATAAGCCAATCCCTGGCCAGGTGAAAATTTTTTCAACAATGACTGCCCCGCCTATGAAGGAAGGAATCATCAAGCCGAAAATCGTTATGACCGGAATCAGGCCATTACGGAGACCGTGCTTATAAATGACTTTGTTTTCTCTAAACCCTTTCGCTCTCGCAGTCCTCATATAATCCTGTTTAATCACTTCGAGCATGCTCGATCTCGTATACCTAGTCAGTCCAGCCATATCGGCGGAAGCCAAAACAAATGCCGGCATGATTAAATGGTGTATCCTGTCCCATAAGCTGAAAGGAGCGTTCAATGTCGCTACTCCTCCAGTCGGGAACCAGTTGTTCTGAACCGCGAAGACCATGATTAATATCAGGCCCAGGAAGAAGTTTGGGGTTGCGACTCCAAGAAATGATGTGACTGTAACTGAATAATCCAGCTTTGAATACGGTCGTGTAGCAGAAATGACTCCAAATGGAATCGAAATTAACAGGGCCACGAATGTTGAAACGACCATCAGTAAAATCGTATTAGGCATCCTGTTCATAATCATTTCAATTACCGGAACACCTTTGCGGATAAGCGAAGTACCAAAGTCACCCTGAAGCATGGCCCCCAGCCACTTTAAATACTGAATATGGACAGGATCGTTAAGCCCGTACCTTTCCATGAACCTTTCCTTATCAGCCGGACTGATCGTTGGGTCCATCATCAGGCTGGCAGGATCACCGGGAGCAAGCTTCATAATTGCAAAGGAGACAATCGTAATCCCTAGCAGCAAAGGAATGGCCATCAGTATTCGGCGAATGATATAAGATAGCATGGCAATTCTCCTTTTAAAATGAAGAGATTATAAGAAAAGCGCAAGCGCCTTGGTCAGCCCCGACAAGCGCTGCCCGCCGATAACGCCACGTCCTCCCAAAAGCTACCGCTTTCGGTCGTGCGATGAATCGCTCCGATGCTTTCCTTGTCCTGTGGCTGGCGGGTCTAGCACATCGTGTGCCTCGGAGGGCAGACCGGTGAAGTCGTTCTTTGACTTCACCTGAGCGGACCGAAGCGACTCGAGCTGCTCAAAGCTAACGCTTCTCGCAAGATACTCCAGGAAGCCTTTACAGGGATGAAAACTGGCTAGGCGCTGGAGCTGGGCAATTCTCGGAGTGAAATTTATTATTTCTGATATTCAAAGTTTGAGAGGGAAGGGATCCCCCTTCCCTCCCATACAGATGATGTGGGTTAATAAATCTAATTTTTTATCCACCACTTGGAGATTTCATAAAAATCATCCTTCGCGTGGAAAACATAGCCTTCAAGATTCGCTGGCATTACCCTGTGGACGTTAGGATAGTACAGGAATGTGTATGGCTGGTCTTCTGCCAGCATCTTATAGATGTCGGCATATGCTGCCTTATATTCATCCTGATCAAGAATCTGTTTTGCTTCTTCCATCAGCTTATCTGCTTCAGGATTTGAGTACCAGACGAAGTTAAGGCCTTCTTCCATCTGGCTCGTGTGGAAAATATCATACTGGTCCGGGAATGTTGACAGGCTCCATCCCAGGACAAGTGCATCATAGTTCCAGTTCGGAGCGGAAATCTGCTCAATGAACGCGCTCCATTCAACGATTTCAGGCTTCGCCTCGATTCCTACTTCCTTCAGCTGTTCCTGAAGGACGACAACGATATCTTCACGGACTTTGTTGCCCTGGTTCGTTTTAACCGTGAATGAGAATTTCTTCCCATCCTTATCAAGGATTCCATCGCCATCAGAGTCTTTCCATCCAGCATCAGCAAGTAATTCCTTAGCTTTATCAACATCATACTCGAATTTTTTAACGTCATCATTATAGGCAAAAGATAGCGGGCTTTCCGGAACGTGTGCCACTTTACCATCACCGTTCATGACAGAGCTGACAATCGCTTCTCTGTCAATTGCATGAGTGATTGCCTGGCGTACTTTCTTGTCTTTAAACAGGTCATTCTTCTGGTTATAGCCCAGGTATGTGTAAGAAAGACCTAAGCCCGATTCTACCTTTACACCTGGGAATGACTTGACTGTTTCGATGTCAGTACCAGGAACGCCTGCTGCAAAATGAATATCGCCAGCCTGGAGCTGCGCAATCATCGCATCCATGTCTGGTACGATTTTGTATGTGAGTGTATCAAGATAAGGACGACCTTTGAAGTAGTCACCGAATGCTTCAACTTTTACATATTCGCCATCCTTCCATTCAACAAATTTGAATGGACCTGTACCAATTGGACTCTTTGTATTGAATTCATGCTCGCCAAGTTCTGCAACAGGGACATCCTTTAAAATATGTTCAGGAAGGATATAGTAGCTCAAGGAAACGGGATAGAATGAAGCATCCTTCTTACTCAGTTTGAACACAACAGTATAATCATCGATTTTTGTTACGGATTCTAATGCCTCGAAAGCTGATCCTCGCTCACCATTATAATCAGGATCTTTCGGAACACTGAAGGTGAACACGACATCGTCTGCTGTGAAATCCTCTCCGTCATGCCATTTGATGCCCTGCTTCAATTTGGCTGTAAAAGTCAGGCCATCCTCAGATGTATCGATGGATTCAGCCATACTGAGTGTCGGGTTGAATTCAGTATCTGAAGATACAAGACTGTCAAAAATGAACCCCTCAATGTCAGAGCTTGACGAGTCAGTAGAGTAAAGCGGGTTGAAAATCGTTGGAGCACCAGTGGAACCAATAATTAAGTCCCCGCCTTGCTGCGGCCCTGATGCCTCCTCTTCTTTCTTGCCGTCATCTCCAGGAGTTTCTTTAGGATCCTCAGCTGTATTCCCTGAACACGCAGTCAGGAACATCGACAAGATCAAAGTAAGGCTAATCAACCACCAAGAAGCTTTTTTAAATTTCACTTCATTTCCCCCTTAAGTTTTTTACTAGGTTTTTTATTTGCCATTTCATTTACGGAATCCATTTTTGTTATTCGCATCTGCTAATGCATTCTTACAAGCTTCCAGACTGATTTCGGAATACATTAATACTCGTTCAACAACAAAGTTTACGTAAATAGCCTTAAACAATAGAAAGGTGCTGGTATCTCCTCCTTTCAAGTCCTGCTCCTGCCCTATGTATACAGATGGCAGGCAACAAAATGGTTGTTCTTGACTTCTTTGAAGTCAGGGTTCACTTGTTTGCAAAGGTCAAATGCAGCTGGACACCTTGTATGGAAGACACACCCTTTTGGCGGGTTTGCCGGGCTTGGCAGCTCACCTTTTAAAATAATCCGTTCCCTCTTTATGACACCTTTCTTTCTAGGCACCGGCACAGCCGACAGCAATGCCTGCGTATATGGATGGAGCGGTTCTGCGTAAAGCTCTTTTTTTGAAGCAAGCTCCATCATTTTTCCAAGGTACATAACTCCTACCCTGTCGCTTATATGCCTGACAACACTTAGGTCATGCGATATAAAGATATAAGTAAGACCGAATTCTTCCTGCAGGTCCTCCATCAAATTGATAATTTGTGCCTGGATTGAAACATCCAATGCTGACACAGCTTCATCGGCAATGATCAGTTCAGGGTTCAATGCCAGCGCCCTTGATATCCCGATTCTTTGCCGCTGTCCGCCTGAAAATTCATGTGGATACCGATTGATGAATGAAGCATTGAGTCCGACCTTCTCCAACAGACTTTCAACTTTTTCATCCCTCTCTTTGCTTTTATACAGATGATGGGTATCAAGAGGCTCCCTGATGATTGACCTTAGTGTTTTCCTTGGGTTAAGGGAAGCGAATGGATCCTGAAAAATCATCTGGATGTTTTTGCGTACATCCTTTCGAAGCTCACCTTCAGATAAATGGGAGATATCCCTGCCATTGAAAATGATCTTTCCATCGGTAGGTTCATAGAGTCGGATAACGGTCCTGCCGACTGTTGATTTGCCACATCCTGATTCTCCAACGATTCCTAATGTCTCACCTTTATTCACCTTCAGATTTATTCCATCGACTGCCTTTATATGACCAACTGTCTTTTGCAGCAAGCCGGATTTTATGGGAAAGTGTTTTCTTACATCCTGTAATTCAAGCAAGATTTCAGAGCCATTCTCCGATGAATTCTTTTCCATGGTTTCAGTTGGCGATATCATTGCTTCACCTCCTTGCTATCATGTAGGAAGCACCTTACAGAACGATTGGCGTATTTTCTCACAAGCTCTGGCATTTCACTGAAACAGCGCTCAAAGGCATGCGGGCAGCGAGGCGCAAAACGGCAGCCTGATGGGAGATTTTCAGGCGACGGAACATTTCCTTCAATAGAAGCAAGCCGTGAATGGTCCTCGTCTATCGATGGGATGGAACCCATAAGACCACTGGTATAAGGATGCAGCGGATTTTCAAATAGATCTTCCACCATTGCTTCTTCTACTACCTGCCCTGCATACAGGACGACGACTCGATCAGCAACTTCAGAAACCACTCCCAGATCATGGGTGATGATAAGGATTGAGGTTTCAAACTTTGTGCTCAACTCCTTCATCAAGTCCAATATTTGCGCCTGTATGGTCACGTCCAATGCAGTTGTCGGCTCATCCGCTATCAATAGCTTAGGGTTGCAGCTCATCGCCATCGCAATCATCACTCTCTGGCGCATCCCCCCCGAAAGCCGGTGCGGATAATCATTGATGATTTCCTTCGCACGGGAAAAACCAACCAACTCCAGCATCTCAACTGCCTTTTTCTTCGCCATGGCATTATTCAAGCCCTGATGGTATGTCAGGACTTCCATGATTTGATCACCGATGGTAAGTACAGGATTGAGCGAGGTCATAGGTTCCTGGAAAATCATCGATATATCATTCCCGCGGATTTTGCACATTTCTTCCTCGCTGGCTTTGACAAGATCCCGGCCATCAAAATGGATCTGCCCGTCCACAATTTCTCCGGGAGGACTAGGTATCAATCGCATAATCGATAGAGAGGTAATACTCTTTCCAGATCCTGATTCCCCTACCAATGCGACAGTTTCCCCTCTATTGATGACTAAATCAACTCCATCAACTGCTGGAATCATTGTCTTTTTCCTTTTAAAATAGGTTTTAAGATTCTTTAGTTCCAATAAGGCTGTCACGTTTCTTGTACACCGCCTATTCCAATGAAATTGATATTAAGAGAAATGACTTTCTGACCAAGTAAAAGATTCTGATAATTATTAATTATTAGAAAGAGCGTTCTTTTATTACACTTTCATTACTTTTTTATGTGCAATATTTTATAAGTGTTAGGAAAAATGTACTTTTTGCAGGTGAATTGTTTTAATTGAAGTCGCTTTTTACTAGTCGCAAATGAGCGAGATAAGAATAGGATTGAGTTTTCGTTTTCTACAATGGAAGTTTTGAGAGGGAGTATGATGAACACTGCTTTTACCCAAATGTGAGTATTGAAACTTTCTCGGGCAATGCAGGGACTCTGCTTTTACCCAAATATGGAGATTGGGAGCTTTTTCGGACAATGCAAGGACTCTGCTTTTACCTACTAAAGGGGTAATAAAAAAAAGCAGAAACCCTATAATCAAATAGAGTTTCTGCTAGTAGAAGAATTTAACTTCTTCCCCGTCTTATTCATTAAGCATCATATTTTCTAAATGCAATTGTCGCATTATGTCCGCCGAAGCCTAGTGAGTTGCTGATTGCTGCATTTACCTGTTGCTTACGTGCCTCGTTAGGCACATAATCCAGGTCACAATCTGGGTCTGGTGTTTCCAGGTTGATAGTTGGTGGCAGGATTCCTTCTTTCAAAGCAAGAATCGTGAAAATTGCTTCGATACCGCCTGCTGCTCCGAGCAGGTGCCCTGTCATCGATTTTGTTGAGCTTACTGCAAGCTTATACGCCTGCTCCCCAAAAACTGACTTGATGGCCATTGTTTCGTATTTATCATTATATTCAGTGCTTGTTCCATGGGCATTGATATATCCTACTTCTTCTGGAGCAAGGCCTGCATCGTCAAGTGCCATTTTCATCGCTCTTGCCCCGCCTTCTCCTTCAGGAGCTGGCGCGGTAATATGATATGCATCTCCGGTAGCACCGTAACCAACGATTTCAGCATATATTTTAGCTCCACGGGCCAGTGCGTGTTCTAAATCTTCAAGGACAACAATGCCTGAGCCCTCACCCATGACAAATCCATCACGATTTTTATCAAATGGCCTGCTCGCTTTTTGTGGATCCTGGTTAGTAGATAGAGCTGTATTTGCACAAAAGCCTGCAAAAGACATTTTCGTGATTGGCGCTTCTGCTCCTCCAGTAACCATCACGTCAGCGTCGCCGCGTTGGATGACCTTAAAGGCATCCCCGATTGAGTTGGTACCTGTCGCACATGCTGTGACTGTACAAGAATTAAAGCCTCTTGCGCCCAGTGTGATGGATACCTGTCCTGTAGCCATATCAGGAATCATCATTGGCACAAAGAATGGGCTTACTCTGCGGTAGCCCCTATTCATGAATGTTTCATGCTGCTGCTCGAATGTCTCCATCCCGCCAATTCCTGACCCAATCCATACACCGACCCTAGGAGCATTGTGATCTGTGATTTCCAGACCAGAATCTTTTACTGCCATCAATGAAGCGGCAACTGCATAATGAGTAAAACGATCCATCTTCCTAGCATCTTTGCGATCGATAAAGTTTTCAACATTAAATTCTTTTACTTCCGCCGCAACCTTAGCAGGAAAGTCATCTGCATTCAGTCTTGTGACCGGTCCGATTCCGGAAACACCCTCAATGATGTTTTTCCATGTAGTTTCCGCGTCATTCCCTATAGGAGTGACAGCTCCGATTCCAGTAACTACAACTCTGCGTTTATCCATTCTAATTGCATCTCCTTTTAACTAGACTCTTATTTTATATAGAGTTCAACTTATGTGATTTATTTACCCCAGCGCATAGCAATCGCGCCCCATGTCAAACCGCCGCCAAATCCAACCATGACAACTAAATCGCCATCCTTGATTTTTCCTGCTTCCAGTTCTTCAAAAAGCGAGATTGGAATAGACGCGGCTGATGTATTTCCGTATTTATGGACTGTCTTAGACATTTTTTCAACCGGCAGCTCCAGTCGCTGGCGGGCTGATTCCATAATTCTAATATTTGCCTGGTGGGGAATCAAGAAATCGACGTCCTCTTTTGAAAGCCCTGCTTTTTCAAGAACGTTAATGCTGCTCTCGCCCATTTGCCTGACAGCAAATTTAAAAACTTCCCGCCCGTTCATCACAATGTAATCTTCCTGGTATAGATGCTTCCCGCCAGAGCCATCAGAACCCAATTCAAACGAAAGAACTCCTTTGCCCTCCGAAACAGGTCCCATAACTACCGCTCCAGCACCATCACCAAATAAAACAGCTGTATTGCGATCGTTCCAGTCGGTGATCTTGGACAGCTTTTCTACACCTACTATTAAAACATACTTATAAGCACCTGATTCTATAAATTGTTTCGCCGTAACCATCCCATACATGAAACCGGCACATGCAGCACTCACGTCCATCGCTGCTGCTTTTTTCGCCCCCAGTTGATCCTGGAGCATACACGATACTGTTGGAAAAGGCTGATCAGGTGTAACAGTTGCCACAAGAATCAAGTCGAGGTCCTCAGCTGATATCCCAGCATTGCTGATTGCTTCAACAGCAGCACGGTAGGCTAAATCCGATGTTTCTATATCGTCGCCTGCTATTCTTCTTTCTTCAATCCCCGTCCTTGTCCGGATCCACTCATCCGAAGTATCCATTCTCTTTTCCAAATCAAGGTTTGTCACAATATTCTCCGGCAAGTACCGGCCAACCCCAGTTATCCCTGCATTCATGGGATCCATCTCCTTTTATCTTGTATTATTTCTATATTTCTCTAAATTTTTATTATCAATTATTATGACTTGGTACTAATTTTATCAGAAACTGCTCTTTCACTGCAACTGAAAATTAAGAAATCCGCACCTGCCCTAGTCCATATGGCCAGACAAATCATAAAATGACAGTGAAGACCAATGTTTTTGGGCCGTATTTGACGCCCTAAAAGCAATTGAAATAAGCCAGTCTAATCAGTTTCTTACGAAAAATAGGAAAAAGAAAGGTGGGAGTGAAAATGGAGGATGGAAGATCCAGGGACCTATTTGGTTTTAAGCTAAAGAGAGAGAATGATGAAGGTTCCGATCAACAAGAACAGGAGTATACCCATTTCGACCAATTCATGTTCGGGCGTCCCAGCAATAAAGAAGAAGAAAGCGAGCAAAGTGTGAAAAATAATTCTCCCCTCAACAAGTACCTGGGACAAATTGATTTAGATGAAGTGATGTACCATGTAGATACATTGATCACATCAGCCAGAGAGCTCAAGCCACTAGTGGGCAAGGTAAGGCCACTTTTTGACCATTTCATAGAAAAAAATAAAAGCTGAGGCGCTCCTCAGCTTTTTTCTGTATATGTTATTCTTTTGCGGCATCAGCTTTTCCCAGCTCGTAAGCTTCGTTCATTACATTTGTGAAAAGCGTGAAAAATGGCTGCAGGTTGTCCATTGTCAATTCAATGCCTGCCTCCTGAAGTTTTTGCTGTGCTTCCGGAAGATACTTCATGGCGATTTGCATGAACTCCATTGTTTTGTCATTATTTTGCATGTATATTGCCTCCTCTAGTCTTAATCATTGGTTTGGTAATTTGCCGGTTTCTTTATAAGTATTGATATACGTGCTCAATTTTTTCCTATAATCCGAATCGACTTGTGGGCTGAACTTACCGAGGGAAATAACTCCGTCCTGAAAGTCGAATGATAAATTACCCGACTTCAGGTCTCCGTTATTGAATTTTTTAGCCGACAATTCATACAAGTCGTCAACATGCTGGACAGTACTCGTTAAAACTGTCGACTCACCGAAATCAGACTGGTCTGAAATATAGCCTATTACATATAACCCCTTGTCCTTCACCCTTTCAATGATGGGCACATTGAACCCATCACCAGCTGGATAAATGACATCAGCCCCCTTAGCCAAAAAATCATCAAGTACATCAAGCGCTTTCTCCTGGTCATCCCAGTGGCCTACATATCGTATGTCGACCTTCATATCCTTGTTTTCAAACATCGCACCATCATAAAAGCCTTCCACTTCTGGCTGCCATTCAAATGCTGCAATGATTCCGACTCTGCCGGTTTCAGACATGTGGCTCGCGACCATTCCGCCAAAAAAGCCCATGGCATATGCCTTGAAGTTTAGACTTGTAGTATTTTTTGTCCTGGCATCTCCATTAAAACTGATGAAATGTATGTCAGGGTATTTCCCTGAAATCTTATTGAAATAGGCAGCGTACTCATTTCCATGTCCATATATAAGGTTAACACCCTGCCGGTTGAACTCCCTCACTGCAGCTTCTACGGCTTCCTGTGAATCCATGCCTTCTTTGAAAAAGACATCAACTCCCAGGCTGGATTGGATTTTCAGAAGTCCTCGATACCCTTTCGTCCCCCACACCTGATCATTAATAGTTTCAGGCACCAACAGACCGACTTTCTCCACCTTGCCTGTTGCAAGAGGTTGTCCGCATCCCCCAAGCAAAAGAAGGCTTAACAATATTAGCCCGAAACGTTTCAGCATCCGATGCATCTCCTTTTTGCGCCACTGTGCAAATCCTTTAAATCATTCAGTGTTCGCTTTATTAAAATGGAACCGATTAAAAGAATCTTTTACCATTTTACTCTCTGGAGTATAACTTTGAAAAGTAGTTTATCGAAATTCGCTTAGACTCTGCTGTCCTGTATCCGGGTAAATTGCTCCTTTTGCCTGCTTAACCCCTTGCTGATTTGCTCATTTTGTTCTACTGGCCTGACTTGGATTGACCCTTTAATTACTGGTGTCTTAACTTCTTTCCTAAGTATTGCAGCTTCCTTGCCAAGTAGCTCCTCTGCACATTGCAGCCATCTGCCCTGTTCTCCACTCGATAGTATATACTGGCCCTGGTGGCCTGATTCAGCCATTTCTTTTATCGTTTTTACTGCATCATCAATATACAAACAATCATGCGTCCATTCCCATTGTCCAATGTCAGGAATTTTCCTGTCATCAATTGAAGAAAGAGTCATCGTTTGCTGAAAAAAACAATCCTCCGGCTGCCAAGGACCATAAATGGTCGGCAAATAGATTGTTAGAAGTGTGGATTCCCGGCTGCTGATAAAATGGCTAATTTTTGTATCTGCCTCTCTCAATTTCACATTTTCTTGGGCAAAGTATGCAGGCAGTATGACAGCTGTCGGCAGCCTTTTCAAATGACGGTTTTCTAATTTGGTTAAAAGTGCTTCCACTATATCATCTGTACCCTTCCGTGTCTGAAGCGATCCAAATAAAGTCACAAACAGAAAACCTTTTGCTCCCTCAACTTCCCAGTCTTTCAGACCAATTTCTGTGAAGTTGGCATTCCTGCCGATTTCCAGGCGTTTTTCCTCTGTAAAATAATCTTCTATGTTCCCTTCTGGATCGATACCATCTATCTCAACGCCAAGATCAAGCATATACCGGCACAAGCTATACCCAATAAAATCATATATTCCGAGAATGGTTGCCCTTTCCATTTTAAATTCCTCCTTGCAAATACTCTCTTGTATACTATGAGACTAAAATTAAAAATATTTGCAGGGAGTTATAGGACTTGCTCATGTTTTGTAAAAAATTGAACGATTTGGCTTCCTACCTGCAGCTTTTTTTCTGGCAGTACATAGCTTATCGTAACTGGGAGGTCATCTTTTTCCCATTTAACTGAAAGATCCTTAATGATACTTGACTGCTTATAAGCCCTGTTTCCCGATAAAACCTGAATGATTTTCACTGGCGTTTCTTTATTGAACGCAGGACCAGCAGAGACTCTATCAAGCCTCTCAAGGAGCATGCTCATATCGGTTTCATATGCAGCTTCTAGTTCTGCGATCAGCTTTTTATAAAAAAACTTATTCTCTTTTTCCTGCTCAAGATGCGCACTTAGAGAAAGGATTGGATTAATCAAGACCAGGCTCCTGATATTAAAATCATTAATCGCTAAAAGCTTTAAGGCAACAAGTGCTCCCATACCCTCAGCCACTATATGAAATGAAGTATTCAATATTTCATTACGGACGATATGACTGCACAGTCTCATCGTTAAATCGACAGATTTTTCACTTCCCCAATGCCTTCCATATAAATTTGAATAAAAAACAGTATACCCTTCATTTTTCCATATGTTCAACAATGAACGTTTACCTTCATTCTGCGTCCAGAAGCTGCTGCTGCTGTTCACAAAGTGCCTTTCATCTCCAATCGTCAGGATACCGAAACCATTTGGCCTTTCAGGATAATGGATGACATTCCATTCGGTATCCAGTTTAAAGTTCCGGCTCTCCATCTTACCAACCCCTTCCCTATAGATTATTCATATTACTGTATGTAGTTTAACAGGAAATGAAAGGGGTTTTGCCCATTTTTCCATTTTAATCCCTTGTCTATACTCAAATCTCCATGACTCCGGCAAATTTAATATTGTTAGGTTTGGAAAAATAGAATTGTTCTGTGAAAACGCTTTTCATTTTATTCAAATTTGATTTATAATTTATATGGCTTGTGGTAAGATGAGAAAAGATTTAATAATGTAAGAGGTGAAATTCGTGAAATATTTCTGGACTTTATTCTGGACATTCCTCCTGGTTCTAATGCTTAATTACGTGGCTGGCGCGATGATCGGCGTTGGATTGGACTTAGCTCAAAGCACGATCCTTGCTGTTGTGGCAACAATCATTATCCTTGTGATTCCGGCAGTTCTTCCAAATGGCTCTGAAGAAAAGCACGGCCATTAAATAAGAAAAGCGCAAGCGCTGGCGGGTCTCGCACATCGTGTGCCTCAGAGGGCTGACCGGTGAAGTCGTTCATTGACTTCATTGGGCTGACCGAAGCGACTCTAGGGACTAGGCGCTGGAGCTAGACACTAATCTTAGTGCAAAAAGCTTATACTTTCTTATAAAAGTACATAAAAAGTCATCCGACCCGGATGACTTTTTATCTTTTGTACCATAACGTCTTATTTTACACTCAACGAAATATCTCCACTATCTACGCCAATTTCTACCTGGCTCTTCTCTTTTATTCTGCCGGAAATAATTTCCCTCGCAAGCTTTGTTTCTACACTTCTCTGGATGAATCGCTTCAGCGGCCTCGCGCCGTATACAGGATCAAATCCATGCTCAGCTAAAAACTCTTTTGCTTCGTCCGTGATTGACAGCTGGATTTGCTGGTCAGCCAATCTTGACTGCAAAATCTTTACTAATTTCCCTACAATCATTTTGATTTCTTTTAATGCCAAAGGCTTGAACAAAATGATCTCGTCTACTCGATTCAGAAATTCCGGACGGAAATGACTGCGCAACTGGCCCATTACCAGATCCCTGGTCTCAGAAGAGATTTCTTCGTCTCCACCTTGCCGGTCAAGTAAATAGTGCGAGCCAATATTGGACGTCATAATTATCACAGTGTTCTTAAAGTCGACCGTTCTTCCCTGAGAATCCGTTATCCGTCCATCATCCAGCATTTGTAAAAGGATATTGAAAACTTCTGGATGTGCTTTCTCTACTTCATCGAGGAGGATAACCGAATATGGATTCCTTCTAACCGCTTCTGTCAGCTGGCCGCCTTCTTCATAACCTACATATCCTGGAGGTGCTCCAATAAGCCTTGATACTGCATGTTTTTCCATATACTCAGACATATCGATTCGAATGATATGCTCCTCACTGTCAAACAATGACTGAGCAAGCGTTTTGGCCAGTTCCGTTTTACCGACACCGGTAGGGCCTAGGAAAATGAATGACCCAATTGGCCTGTTCGGATCCTTGATGCCAGCTCTTGCCCTGAGGACCGCGTCGGCCACTAGTGATACTGCTTCTTCCTGTCCCACAACTCGCTCATGGAGGATGCTTTCTAGCTTGAGAAGCTTTTCCCGCTCTCCTTCAACGAGCTTCATCACTGGTATACCTGTCCATCTGGAGACAATCGATGCAATTTCTTCTTCAGTCACTTCTTCGCGGAGAAGTCTTTCCCCTTCATTTTTGCTAACTTCCAGCTCAAGTGCTTTCAGTTCTTTTTCAATAGAAGGAATACGGCCATGTCTAAGTTCAGCTGCTTTATTCAAATCATAGTCATTTTCGGCCTTTTCCAGTTCTCGACGGAGTTTTTCCAGCAGCTCACGCTGTTCCTGAACTTTTTGGATGCCTTCTTTTTCCTTCTGCCACCTTGACTTCATTGCATTCGCTTTTTCCCTCAAGTTGGCGAGCTCCTTACGAAGAGTTTCAAGACGTTCGCGGCTTGCATCATCTTTTTCCTTTGTCAACGCCGCTTCTTCAATTTCTAACTGCATTACCCTTCTAGTCACTTCATCAAGCTCAGTCGGCATCGAGTCAATTTCTGTCCGAATCATCGCGCAAGCTTCATCAACCAGGTCAATCGCCTTGTCAGGTAAGAATCGGTCTGTGATGTATCGATCTGACAATGTAGCAGCAGCAACTAGTGCACTGTCATGGATGTTTACTCCATGATGGATTTCAAACCTTTCCTTCAATCCTCGTAAAATTGACACTGTATCCTCGACATCTGGTTCTTGTACCAACACCTGCTGGAAGCGGCGTTCAAGCGCAGGATCTTTTTCAATGTATTTTCTGTGTTCATCCAGAGTGGTTGCACCAATACAATGGAGCTCCCCACGAGCAAGCATGGGTTTCAGCATATTCCCGGCATCCATTGCCCCCTCAGTCTTTCCCGCACCAACAATGGTATGGAGTTCATCTATGAACAACAGGATTTTGCCTTCACTCTTTTTCACTTCATTCAAGACAGCTTTTAATCTCTCTTCAAATTCGCCTCTGAATTTAGCACCTGCAATCAGTGCACTCATGTCAAGTGCAAAAACTGTCTTATCCTTTAAACCTTCAGGAACATCTCTTCGAACAATCCTCTGTGCCAGCCCTTCTACAATAGCTGTCTTACCTACGCCTGGCTCGCCGATCAAAACAGGATTGTTTTTCGTCTTCCTAGAAAGGATGCGGATGACATTGCGAATTTCACTGTCCCTGCCGATTACCGGGTCAACCTTTCCTGACCGAACTTCCTCCACAAGGTCACGTCCATATTTTTTTAACACTTCGTAAGTTGCTTCTGGATTTTGTGAAGTCACTCTCTGGTTCCCCCTAACCTCATTGATTCTCGTTAATAATTTTTCCCTGATAACTCCTAATTTCCTCATTGCTCCGCCAGATTCAGAGCCAGGAATTTCAAGCAGGGCCAACAAAACATGTTCTACCGATAAATAGTCATCTTCAAACCGTTTCATTTCCTTTTCGGCCTGTGCTAAAACCTTTTGCAGCGTTGCGGTAATATATAATTTCCCCTGCTCTACACCACTTCCAGAGACTTGGGGTTTCTTTGACAGGATAAACATTAATTCTTCTTTAAGATTATCTAGATTCAGTCCGATACCAGTAGTAAGCAATGTTGCCGCCAGATTGCCATCCTGTTCAAGCAAGGAAAGCAACAGGTGCGTATCATCTACTTCCTGGTGATTATGTTGAACAGCCAGGGTCTGGGCTGATACAAAGGCATTCTGCAAGCTTTCTGTCATTTTATTTAAATCCACGGCCCAACCACTCCTTTGACCTTTTTTGACCTTTATATATATTATAATAAAAATTCCCAATTAGTAAAGCCATCCGCACTGGATGGCTTTAAGATAAGTCAGTATGAATTTCATCACAGAAAATGCTCTTGCCCTGGCGTGATTTATTTAAACTTTGGCATGTAAGTCCAGTGGCGGTTATGATTGGAGTTTTCCGGAAAACGATCCCCAGCTTTCAGTTTGATTTTTTGCGGGTTGTTGACATTGCTGCCTGTTTCGCCAATTTCAATGTAAATACCATTATTCGGTGCCTTTTGTCCGGCACGGAACTGATGACTTTGACCCATTTGCCTTCCTCCTTCATTAAAGTATTCCGGCAATTTTATTATTTGCTGATTTAAATAAAGTATTTATGCATAATTTATCCTTCCAAAAAAAAGGGTTATACGGTACATTAGTGTGTATGAGTTTTAAAAAATTTGCGGAGGAAATCAAAGACAATATGGAAAATTTCTATGAATTGATTAAATACATATTTTTAGGCCTATTCCAGGGAATCACCGAACCAATTCCTGTTTCATCAAGCGGGCATTTGGAAATTGCAGAGCATTTTTTTAAACTGAAAATAGAAGGAATGAGTTTTGCACTTTTGATGAATACAGCTTCTCTATTCGCTGTATTGTTAATTTATAGAGCCGATATAATCCGGTTAATTGTTAACGGGATTGCATACCTTAAAAGTAAAGATCCTGAAGCAAAATCAGATTTTATGTTCATCATTTATTTGATCGTAGGGACTATTCCAGCAGGGGCTATCGGTGTACTATTCGGGGATTTTATCGAGGATCAATTGGCTGACATTAAAACTGTCGGCATAACACTTATAGTAACTGGCCTGGCGTTATGGCTGATCCGTAATATGCGCGGCCGCAAGAATGATGGAGATTTAAGCTTCAAAGATGCCATTATTGTTGGACTGGCCCAAGCAGTCGCACTTATTCCTGGGATCAGTCGATCTGGAGCTACAATTGTCGCAGCAATGAGCCTGGGAATGAAACAGGAAACTGCACTAAGGTACTCTTTCCTGCTTTATATTCCAGTTAGTTTCGGCGGGATGGTTCTCGGATTTTCTGAACTCTTACATGATGACCGTTTTGGGGAGTTGGCAATTCCATATATTTTCGCCTTCATTGCTTCGCTTATAGCATCTTACTTCTCATTAAAATGGTTCATGAATATCATGGCGCGTGGAAACTTGAAGTATTTTGCGATTTACTGCTTCATTGTAGGACCACTTGTCCTCCTCTTTTCTTAATACACAAAAAGCCGGCTAACTTAATAGCCGGTTTTTGTGTTTTTTTGCAGATACTTTCTATAGGCCCTTTCGCAGCTTCCACCACTTATTCGGGCTTATAGAATCTTTCTATAGGACCTTTTAGCTCCTTCCACCACTCATTCGGGCTTATAGAACATCTCTATAGGAACTTTTCACATATTCAACTACTTAATCCTTCAATATCTCCACAAGCAATGCTTTCTGTGCATGAAGCCGGTTGCCTGCCTGTTCGAATACCACGGAGTTCTGGCCGTCGATCACTTCTGCTGTCACCTCTTCGCCGCGGTGCGCGGGAAGACAGTGCATAAACAGGTAGTTTTCATTTGCTTCTCTTAGTAATGCTTCATTCACCTGGTAGTCATGAAAATCCTTTAATCTCTGTTCATTTTCGAGCTCCTGGCCCATGCTGGTCCACACATCTGTATAGATGATATCAGCGCCTTGA
The DNA here is from genome assembly GCF_018424685.1 of Mesobacillus boroniphilus. Lineage (NCBI taxonomy): Bacteria > Bacillati > Bacillota > Bacilli > Caryophanales > Bacillaceae > Mesobacillus > Mesobacillus boroniphilus. The sequence goes on along the minus strand of NZ_QTKX01000001.1, from coordinate 260,537 downwards.
ACGGCTTCTTGAGGTGATTCGGTGATGACCATGTTTGCTCCGCTTAAGCTTGCGAAGTCTTCACAGCGAGCTGTTATCGTTTGATCCGGGAGGTATCCCTTTGGAGAAGCAATCGATACATCCATCCCGACTTTTGTGCAGGCGATCATCAATGAATGGGCGACATTGTTTCCATCACCGATATAAGCAAGCTTAAGCCCTTTAAGCTTTCCTTTCTTTTCATAAATCGTCAGAAGGTCAGCAAGTGCCTGGCATGGATGATAAAGATCGGTCAGCCCGTTGATGACAGGAATGTCCGCGTGATCGGCAAGTTCCTCTACCGACTTGTGTGAGAAGGTCCTGATCATGATACCGTCAAGATATTGCGAAAGAACCTGGGCTGTATCTGCCACTGTTTCACCCCGCCCTAGCTGCAAGTCGTTGCCATTTAAGTAAAGAGCGCTTCCCCCAAGCTGGATCATTCCTACCTCGAATGATACTCTTGTACGCGTTGAGGATTTGTCAAAGATCATTCCTAGTATTTTGCCTTTAAGGGGGTGATCAAATTGCTTCTTTAAAGTCTTTTCCTTTAAGATGACTGCCTTTTCCAATAAAGTTATGATTTCCTGTGGTTCAAAATCAGCCAGAGTTAATAGGTCCTTGCCTTTTATATCAATATGAAGCTGCTGTAGTGCTGTCATTCTGCCATCACTTCCTCACTAGTTTCTGTCAGCCATTGATCCAGAGAGTTCACATTCCAGCTTTCGGCTGTCGCACTCTTTAATAATGCATATAGAGTTTCTTTTTGGGTCAATACAATTTTTCGGTTTTTTACAGCCCACTCTCTCAGAGATAAATCCCTCTCTGATGTACCAGGACAATATAAAGCTGTCACATTTTGAGGATCCGCTACATTTTCGATATCGACTAAATTTAAATTTGCTGACAGTTTTTCAGCTTCCAATAACTCGTTTTTATCAGCAAATGCAATCGCTCCCTGGACAGCTTTTCCGCTGATTGAATGGAAACTCTTATTCAATGCCTCTTCAAGAGTCGAAGCAATACTGATTCCTTCCCCTGTCGAAATCATTTGCGGACCTGTCTTGAGGTCCAATCCTTTCAAGGCAAAATTCGAAAATACCGGATGCTTTACACATGTGTACCGTGCATCAGAGTTAAGCAAAACTTCATCTTTCGACAAAAAATATTTCCCAAGCAATATTTTTGTCGCTTTTTTGACTAATTCAACACCGGCTACTTTGCTGACGATCGGCATTGTCCTGCTTGAGCGTGGATTGACTTCAAGCAGATACACTTCATTTTCCTTTACAATGAACTGAATGTTCATTAATCCCTTATACTTCAATTCATTCACGATACTCTTTGCATACTCTGCCATCTTCTGTTTTGTTTCGTTTGAAAAGCTTTGTGCAGGAATGATACAAAAGCTATCCCCCGAATGGACGCCTGTTTTTTCGATATGCTCGATGATGGCCGGAATCAAGATATTCTCTCCATCGGACGCAAGATCAAGTTCCGCCTCACTTGCTTCAAGGTATTGATCAACCAGGATAGGGTATTGAATATTACCTGCATCCAGTACACTTTTTAGTTCCTGCTGATTTCGAAGTATCACCATATTTAATCCGCCAATTACATAGGAAGGCCTGATTAATACTGGATACCCTATCCGCTCAACAGCACTCAGAAGTTCACCCTCGTCCTCAGCTGTTTCACCCTTTACGCGCGGTATTTGAAGCTTGTCAAGCAGCTGGTAAAATTGATCCCGGTCTTCAAACATATCAATTGTTGCAGAACTCGTTCCCAGCAGCTTGACTCCCGCTTCCTCAAGTCCCTTTGCCAGGTTCAAGGCAGTCTGACCGCCTAGCTGGACAATGACTTCCTCTATCCCTTCTATTTCAATTACATTCAAGATATCTTCCAAGGTTAAGGGTTCAAAATACAATCGATCCGATATCGTAAAATCAGTGCTGACGGTCTCCGGATTATTGTTGATCATGATTGTTTCCACATTTTCTTCTTTGAGGGCAAAAACGCCATGCACCGAGCAATAATCAAACTCGATTCCCTGACCGATGCTGATCGGACCGCTGCCAATTACAAGCACCTTTCGTTTGCCGCTTCCAACCGTCGCTTCATTTTCCCCAAGATAGCTAGAGTAAAAATAATTAGAAGCAGATTCAAATTCAGCCGCACATGTATCGACCATTTTATAAACAGGTGTGATCCCCTGTTTTTTCCGTAACTCTCTGACCGTTTGCTCGCCAACCTTCCACTCTTTGGCCAGATAAGCATCACTAAACCCTTTTTCTTTCAGATACCTTAGCTCATCAGCCGTAATGTCTTCGATTTTAAGCCCTTCAATCGACTTCTCAATATCAGTCAATGACTTAAATTTATTGAGGAAAAATAAATCTATTTTTGTTTTTTCATGGAGAGACAGAACTTCTTCACCCCGACGCAGCAGTTCGAGCAATGCAAAAACGCGCTGGTCTGTCTGTTTTCCTGCCAAAGTGTATAGCTGTTCGACCGTAAATCCCTCAAATGCCGGCAGTCGTAAATCCTGAGTTTTACTATTCAGAGACCGGACGGCTTTAATAAAAGCTCGCTCAAAACTTCGGTCAATTGCCATCGCTTCCCCTGTTGCCTTCATTTGCGTTCCTAGGGTCCTGTCGATTTGCGGGAATTGCTCAAACGGCCATTTCGGTATTTTCACCACTACATAGTCAAGCGACGGCTCATAGCTGGCAAAGGTATTGCCTGTAACAGGGTTTATTATTTCGGCTAGATTATATCCAACCGCGAGCTTTGCGGCCATCCGTGCGATTGGATATCCTGTTGCTTTTGATGCAAGCGCTGATGATCTGCTGACCCGCGGGTTCACTTCAATCAAAAAGTAATTTTTGCTTTTTGGATCAAGGGCAAACTGGATATTGCAGCCTCCAACGATTCCTAGAGCTGAAATGATTTTAACGGCCGATGTCCTAAGCATCTGATATTCTCGGTCTGTCAGCGTCTGTGAGGGAGCTACTACAATAGAATCACCAGTATGGATCCCGACCGGGTCAATATTCTCCATATTACAGATGGAGATGCAAGTACCTGCAGCATCCCTCATCATTTCGTATTCGATTTCTTTATAGCCTGCAATGCTTCTTTCGACCAGGCATTGCTTAATCGGGCTCTCATTCAACCCGCCGGATACAAGAGAGATTAATTCTTCCATTGTTCCGGCTATCCCCCCGCCTGTGCCTCCAAGCGTGTAAGCGGGCCTTACAATCAGCGGAAAGCCGATTTTTTCTGCAAAGGCGACCGCCTCTTCAACAAATTGAACAATTTCACTTTCTGGCACTGGTTCATTCAACTCATGCATCAGTGAGCGGAATGCTTGCCTGTCTTCTCCTTGCTTAATACTTGCAACCGAGGTGCCCAGCACTTTTACCTTATACTTTTCGAGAATGCCCTCTTCGCTTAGCTTGAACACAAGATTCAATCCTGCCTGGCCCCCAAGAGTCCCTAAAATCCCATCTGGTTTTTCTCGCTGGATCACTTTTTCTACACCTTCAGCCGTCATTGGTTCAAAATAGACTGCATCTGCAAATACATGATCTGTCATGACGGTTGCAGGGTTATTGTTTACAAGGATGACCCGATATCCTTCCTCTTTCAAGGCGATGCAGGCCTGTGTACCTGCATAATCAAATTCAGCGGCCTGGCCGATGATAATTGGTCCTGAACCGATTACTAGTATTGACTTAATATTTTTATCCTTAGGCATAGCTGACTTCTCTCCGCTTTCTGTATTTGACTGTATTGATGAATTCTTCAAATATGAATACACTGTCTTCAGGTCCCGGGCTGGCTTCTGGGTGGAACTGGACAGTCATCAGCGGCCATTTTTCATGGTAAAGGCCTTCGATTGACTGATCATTTTTGTTGAAGAAACGGACCTTCAATCCTGTACTGCCAATACTGCTTTGATCAACAGCATAGCTGTGGTTTTGGGAGGACATGAATACCCGATTGCTTTTCACATCGTATACAGGCTGGTTTGCCCCTCGATGTCCAAAGAGCATTTTCTGTGTATCCCCTCCAAGCGCCAGCGCTGCAAGTTGATGCCCAAGGCAAATCCCCAATACGGGGTAATTCTCGATTACTTTCCTAATCTCATGCAGCTGCCCAAATAATTCCTTCGGATCACCAGGTCCATTGGATAAAAGCACACCATCTGGCTTCAATGCAGCAATTTGTTCAAAGCTATAATTGTATGGAACAATTGTCACCAGGCAGTTTTGTTTAACCAGATAGTCAGCAATGGATTTCTTAAAACCGTAATCAATTAGAACAATATGACTGTCGCCAAAGCCTATAGATTCTGGTGCCATAGAAGATACCTTCTGCACCTTGAGACCATCGATCGTGTCACAGCTTGATTCACAAAATGGCTCGCTTGATAAAATAGCAGGCATCGTACCGTTCTGGCGGATGCATTTTACGAGCTCACGAGTATCAACATGCTCAAGTACCGGAATATCCCATTTCTCAAGATACTCTGTAAATGAATGCTGGGCTTCATAATGATAAGCTGTTTTGGCAGCTTCAAAGACGATTACTGCCGCAACATGCGGCTTTTTGCTTTCAAAATCCTTATCATTGATCCCATAGTTGCCAATCAGCGGGTAGGTGAAAACAATGATTTGATTCTTGTATGAAGGATCGGTCAGTACTTCTTGATAACCCGTCATTCCTGTAAAAAATACAATCTCACCGGCAATGCCCTCTTCAGCTAGCGATCCATGCATGTGCCCCTGAAATGTCTTGCCGTCAGCCAGATGCAGATATCCTTTCATCAGACACCTCTCCAAATGTATATTTATTTAATACCACTTATTTTTATACATTAAAATCAAAAAAAATTTACTGCTTATTTTGCTGTTACCTTACTTTTACTAATTATTTCTTTCATTAATGAGACAGCCTTTTCAATCTCTTCTGCTGTAACATTCAGCGGCGGAAGAAGACGGACTACCTTTTCTCCTGCCGGCAATGCAATCAGACCTGATTTCCTCAATTCAGCTAGAATTGGCTGGGCTGCAACAGTCAGTTCGATTCCGGCCATCAACCCTAGTCCCCTGATTTCTTTAACCACTTCCATACAGCCTAGGTCCTTGTGAAGCAACTCAAACAGTAGTCTACCTTTGGCAGATGCCTCTTTTAGGAATTCTTCGTTAAAAATGATTTCCATAACTGCTATTGCGGCTGCCGTACTGATCGGATTACCGCCAAAGGTCGATCCATGACTTCCCGGACCAAAAAACTCCGAAAGTTCCGCTTTGCCGATGGCAGCTCCTATTGGAAGTCCATTGCCAAGACCTTTCGCAACGGTTATGATATCGGGTTCAATGCAAAAATGCTGAAACGCAAATGGTTTCCCCGTCCGTCCGATCCCAGTCTGGATTTCATCGATTATTAGCAGGACGCCATTTTCAGCACATAACTTAGCTGCTTCTTTTATAAATTCATTTGTAACGACATGGATTCCGCCTTCACCCTGGACAATTTCAATCATCACAGCAGCTGTATCAGAATCAATTTCATTTTTTAGAGCTTCCAGATCATTGAATGGCAGGTGGATAAATGTTTCAAGCATGCTTCCAAACCCCTGCTTGATTTTATCCTGTCCGGTCGCAGCCATGCCGGCGAAAGTCCTCCCGTGAAAAGATTGAAGGAACGTGATGATTTTGGTCCTGCCCGTAGCTTTCCTTGCCAGTTTAATAGCTGCTTCGTTTGCTTCAGCGCCACTATTGGCAAAAAACACACAACCCAGGCCAGATCCCTCTGCGAGCTTTTTCGCTGCTTCTTCCTGGATGCTTTGCGGAAAGAGATTCGATACATGCCAGAATAATTCCAACTGCTCCTTGACCGCGTGTTCAACTGCTTCAGGACGATGGCCCAAATTGCAGACACCGATACCAGAAGTAAAATCAAGGTATTGTTGTCCGTCCTTTCCATAGAGGATCGTCCCTGCTGCTTTTTCAGGCTCAATTTCCCATCGTTGATAAGTAGGGAATAAATGGCTCATTAAAACACCTCTTCTTTTGCGGCAATCACTGTTCCGTGCCAGCAGTTATTTTTATAGAATTGCTTCTTGCCAGAAATGATCATAACAGTTTCTACACCCGCAGCTGTAGCTGACAATGCTGATTTCACCTTTGGGACCATTCCTCCGTAGATGCTTCCATCAGAAATATAGCTTTCTATTTGACTATCAGTAATTTCGCTTACCAACTCACCATTAATTAGGATTCCGTCTACATTGGTTACAAATGCACACCGTTCAGCCTTCAATGCTTTCGCAATCGATGCAGCAGCATAATCACCATTTATATTAAGCTTGCTGCCATCTTCAGCAATACCAATTGGAGTAATCACAGGAATATAGCCATTATGAACCGCCAACATTATCAGGTCAGTGTTTACTTGGGTAATAGTCCCAACGTATCCTAAGCCCTGTTTATCAATATATTCCGCCTGAAGACATTGTCCATCGCTGCCATTTATGCCCAGAGCATTGAAATCCTGCTTCATCAGCATGCTGCAAAGCTGCCGGTTCGTCTGGCCCGACAGTACCATTTCAACGATTCCCATGGTCTTTTCACAAGTTACTCTAAGACCATCTTTGAAATTTGCGGGGATTTCATATAAATCAAGCATCGAATTGATTGCTGGTCCACCCCCGTGAACAATGACGGGATAAAAACCATCCTCCATCAATTCTTTTAGACTATTAAAGAAATTGTCATTAAGCTCCTCTAACACACTTCCGCCGCATTTAATGACCACCGTGTCCAATTAATCCGCCCCTTTATGTCCGATAGCTTGCATTTATCTTCACATAATCATAGGAAAGGTCGCATCCCCAGGCCATTCCTTTCCCCTCTCCCAAATGGAGGTCAACGTAAATTTCAACCTTATCATTCATCAGGTACTCCCTTGCCTGAACTTCATCGAACGCAACGGGTGTACTTCCTTTAAGCATAGTAATTTCTCCAAGGTATATATCGACTGTTTTTGGATTTACGGATGCATGACTTTGACCAATCGCGCCAATGATCCGTCCCCAGTTCGCATCGGCACCGTAGACTGCTGTTTTGACAAGGTTGGATCCGGCGATTTGTTTACCTATCATTCGTGCTTCTTCATCAGACATCGCGCCTGACACCGATATCTCAATCAATTTAGTTGCTCCTTCTCCATCCTTTGCGATTTGTTTAGCAAGACTTGCACAGCTTTCTTTTAACAGGTCTACAAAAACTGGCCAGTCTGGATGGTCTGGATTCAACGGCTGATTTCCTGCAGTTCCATTTGCCATCACCAGCACCATATCGTTCGTTGATGTATCTCCATCCACAGTGATTTGATTGAAGGTTGTGTTCGTTACATCTTTTAGCGCGACAGTCAGGTGTTCACTTGAGATATTTGCGTCTGTTGTTAAAAAGCCAAGCATCGTTGCCATATTTGGGTGAATCATCCCTGAACCTTTCGCAGCTCCCCCCATACTTACTGTGATCCCGTCAATCTCTGCAGAATAACAGCAGCTTTTCATTACCGTATCGGTTGTCAGGATCGCAGTTTGGAAGTCCTTTGCATCACCAGCTTTATTCCCGATGGCCAGTTGGATGATTCCAGACTCGATTTTTTCCATTTGCATAAATTCACCGATTACTCCGGTGGATGCTACTGCAACATGATGTTCTGGCATCCCCATTTTTGCTGCTGCCACTGAGCGCATTTTCAGCGCATCCTGATACCCTTGTTCTCCTGTACAAGCATTCGCACATGCACTGTTGACGACGATTGCCTGGAGAACCTTTTCCTTTGCTATACTTTCCTGTGTAACAATCAATGGCGCTGCCTGGAAGTGACTCGTTGTGTAGACGGCGGCACAACTCGCTGGTTCCTCGCTTACAATCATCCCTAAATCAAGCTTGGCATAGCGTAGCCCTGCATGTATTCCTCCGCACTGGAACCCTTTTGGCGTTAAAATTCCTCCATCAGGGATTTTTTTTATTAATTGCTTGTCGGTCATTGCCTGGTACATATTTTCCTCCTTTATGGATACAGTGGAATCATCTCGAGTCCTGAACTTTCCTTTAATCCGAACATGATATTGGCGTTTTGGACCGCTTGCCCTGCAGCACCTTTCATTAAATTATCGATAACCGATACAATCGTCAGTCTTCCTGTCCTGCTGTCCGCATGCAAGCCGATATCACAGTAATTCGATCCCTTGACCTCTTTGATTGACGGGAATACTCCATTTTTTCTTACTCTTACAAATGGGTGGCCATCATATGTTTCCTTGTATAAATCTAGCAGTCTTAAAGTATCCAAATCTTCTTTTAAATGGACATATATTGTGGCCATGATTCCCCTGGTAACCGGTATTAAATGTGTGCTGAAGGTTACGTTTACCACATCGCCATTCCAAAGACTAAGCTGCTGTTCGATTTCAGGAATATGCTGATGCTCATTGACTTTATAAATTTTGAAATTTTCATTTAACTCTGCATATAGTGTGCCCATTGATGGAGACCTGCCTGCTCCGGACACGCCAGACTTAGCATCAATTATGATACTATTCGATTCAACTAGCTTTTCTGTCAGCACTGGTGCCAGCCCAAGGAGCGCTGCAGTCGGGTAGCAGCCTGGATTGGCTAGTAGATTTGCGTTCATAATCTGCTCCCTATTCCATTCACTAAGTCCGTAGATTGCTTCATTCAGAATAGGAGCACCGACTGGTTCATGCTTATACCATGCTTTATAAGCTGATGCGTCTTTTAACCTCAAGTCACCTGATAGATCAATAACTTTAATACCCTTATTGAAAAATGATTCAACAAGCTTTCCGGAAACTTTAGAAGGGGTTGCCAGGAACACAATGTCTGCTTCCTCGGCGATTTTTTCAGTTTCAATCTTGGTGAGGACCTTATCAAAAATACCTGTTAAATGGGGATATTCTTCAGAAACAGGTTTTTCATCTCTAGTTGTGTGAATTGAATGAATACTGATATATGGATGATTTTCCAGGATACGGATCAATTCTCCTCCACCATATCCAGTGGTACCAATGATCGCTGCCTTCACTTGAAACCTCCTTTCAGCTTATGTATAAATAATCATGTATATTTATATTTATAAATAAATTTCTTTTTATTATAAGAACAAACAAGAAAAAACGCAACAATTTATTAACAATATGTGAACAATTCACAATTTTATTGCTGGATTTGTATGCTTTACAATATAATTATATTAATATCAGATACACAAGGGAGTATTAATCTTCCCTTAATAAGGTGGTATTCATATGTTGACTGCAACAACGTTGTCACCAAATTTGAATAAGCTTTTTGAAAAGGTGCACAGAATCAAGACAATTGATAAAGGGCGCTTCCTTTTTGAAGAAGGAAATACCGCAGATGAGCTGTACATTATCCAGAGCGGGAAATTTCAGATAAGCAAAATGGTACCAGATGGACGCGAGTTAACAATCAGAATGTGTTCAGCTGGCGAATTGGTTGGGGAGTTATCACTGTTCAGCCAGGCATCTCAGCATATATTGAATGCCCGCGCCTCAGAAAGCGGGACGGTGGCGGTGATTCAAAAGGAAAAGCTCGAGGCTGAAATCGAAAAGGATAGCGGGCTGGCACTGGAACTCGTTAAATGGCTTTCCCTGCAGCATCGCAAATCACAAACAAGGTTCAGGGATCTCGTCCTTCATGGAAAAAAGGGGGCATTATACTCCACCTTGATTCGAATGGTAAACAGCTATGGAATCAAAACAGATGAAGGACTTAAAATTAATGTAGCCCTTACAAACCAGGAGCTTGCAAACTTTTGCGGGACTTCTCGCGAGGTCGTAAACAGATTATTGAGTGATCTTAGGAAGAGTAATATCATTTCAATTGATAAAGGTTTTATTACCGTCCATGCACTAAATCGACTTAAAAGAGAAATAGATTGTGAGAATTGCCCGATTGAAATATGCAATATCGAATAGTAAAAGCCGCCAGATTTTTTTCTGTCGGCTTTACTTATTTGTAGTCTTCGCTTTGATTGTTGTTACAGAATCGCAAATAGCATGATGATAAAAAACAGGACTGCGTTCACTACTTCGTATATCCCTACCTTCATGACGGAAAGTGGTTTACCGTAAAATGCAACAGCTCTGATCAAGCTTGGAATGGCGGCTACCGCGGTGGTTGCCTCTCCTGCCACAAGCCATAAAATCGGTACCAGAAGATGGTACGTCCAGGAAATCCATTTGAATTGACTATTTTTCTTTTCACGGATCATTGTTTTCACGTAAAACGTGCTTCCCGTGAAAAATAGAATAACTGCAGCAAAAACAAGAATGGCGTTTTCATTGACTTCCCCATTCGGGAGATAACTGCTGGCCAGTCCAGCAATGGCGAAAACAACGATTGCACTTAAATCATTCAGGAGAGCCCGGTCTTTATTTTTAGCAGAGAAGTATGCATTGATCAAAAAAAACGGAATCATTGAAAGGCCAAAGGTTACGATTGATGGTGTTGTGAACAATGGAAACATTAAGAACACTAACGCTGGTATTATATAAATAAGTGCCCATTTACGATAAAACGGAATTTTCTTTTTCTTGAACATCAATAGAAGCGGATATGTTCCTAGATATAGTAACAACCATCCGATAAAAAACGGGACATGCTGCCAGACTATTTCACTTGCCGCTGCTCCAAGCCAGAAAGGGATGATCAACATCGCCCAGGCCCCATGCTGTTTTGGCATAAATAACTTCATGAATGAACACTCCCTTATGTTTCTTACCTTAAATATAAAGCAGTGAAAACAATGAATAAGTGAAACACATCACATTTCTTCGTGTGGGAATCCCACTGACACTGAACTGTCATAAAAACTATAAGGTTCTAGCACATTCATCTTAAAAAATTTGAACCCTTCAGTCAGGGATTGAACTTGAACGGTCATTTATTTATATACGGAAGTGTAGTAAACTTGAAGGCATTACTTAAGAAGGGGTGATCACTTGAAGAACAACATGAATCAGTTGTTTAAAGATCATAGGAGCGTTCATGTCCTTTATTCCTACAATGAAATGGATAAATACATTAATCAGGCTGTTAGTTTTATAGAAGAAGGCGTTATGGCGGGGGATTATGTTATTTTCATTGAAAATGAACCTCTATTCCGTTTAATTGACGAAGAACTCAGCTCACGATTAACGGAAGATCAAATGAAATTTGTTCATTGGGTAAACAACTTCGATTTTTATTATTCCAGTGGCAGTTATCATCCTCCTGCAATCCTGGATTACTTTAATAACATGGTTCAGCCGTATATAGAAAATGATCTCCCTTTCCGATCCTGGGCACATGTTGAGTGGGCCACAATGAAAGATCCACTGCATATAATTGAAGATTTTGAAAGAATAGTAGACCAAGCTGTAAATGCACTGTCTTTCCCACTGATTTGTGCTTACGAAGGGGATAAAATGCCAGACAACCTCACAAGGATTTTGATGGAAACACATCCTTATGTTTTAATAGATGATGATTTCATCGTCTCAGAGCAATATCAATTAGCAAGTGGTGGAAAATAAGGCAAAAACGCTTAGGAATTTCAATTCAATTCCTAAGCGTTTTTTTATATCGCCTTGCTATCCCATTACTAGAAATATTTTACCGTGCTTTGTTTATCTCTTAAAATATCCAAGTTCTGATCCTAAATCAGAAACTTATTTTCAGCCTCTTTTTTCAAAATGAAGTTTTAAAAAGATTTTTTTCAAATATAAGTGCGGTTTTAACAAATAATAAATTTCCTTCGTGAAAGCCAGACTCAATAGGAATAGGAACACAACAATGAAATGCACCTTAGAGAGAATGGAAACATCCGTGACCAAGCTCATGTCTGGCTGCAGCTGGGCAAGGCTGATGAGCCATCTCAACAGCAATACTGGTTCGTTAGCTATGCTGCTGGATAGCACGATGGCGATACCTGTTGCTGTGCTGGCAGCCATAAGTGTTTTGACGACGACTAGCAGAAGCCTCCCTGCTTTCGAGCGTGTTCCTTCCTCTCTCGATGCATCGTACTGCCAAACGAGCCCCATTGCCACTATTGCCGCAACCGAATACGGGTACACGATCCATAAGAAGATTTGCAGCATTTCCATCGTTCTCACCTCACACATATCTCACAACTTAAACCCCATTAACATTCTAACCGGGTAAGTATGAAGTGACAGTGACAAAAGTCGCCGATTATGTCCAAAATAAGAACTTTTTCTTGCTAAACCTTGAACGACTTAGAGGAAATCACCTATTTATTGGTGATGTATTCTAAAATCCAGCAAACTCCATCATCCATATTAAGAACAGGGAGAGCTGAATCTTTTAACAAGTTTGACAACCCAGGTTTTCGGCATAAAACGACCTGGATATTATGCAGCTTTTCCACTAGCTCCAAATCGCTTTCATCACGAAGGATGACCGCCTTAGGATAGGGCTCATTCTTATATCCTTCTATCAAGATTACATCAGGCTTGAAGAAGGATAGCATGTCTATTTCTTCAGAAAGGGACCATTGCCCATTTTCAGCATGAATGATCATCCTGCCACCTCCTTCTACAAGGGAGACAGCAGCTCCTGCCTTTACATGCATGTCTGAATCCTTTGCCTCTACAACTTCCGGCCTGCCGCCATGCCCATGGTGTTTGACTGTCGCAACCTTCAGACCTGCTGCAGTCAGCTCTTTGATCAACCTCAGGCTAAGTGTAGTTTTGCCGCTGTTTTGGTACCCTGCAACCTGGAACAGCACCGGTTTTACCAAGGCCATCCACTGCCCACATGATCTTCCAGCAAAAGGACCTCAACCTCAGTTCCCCGCTCGAAACCTCTTGTACCGCCAGGGAGGATCATGAGGGAGTTAGCCCCGGCCAGGCTCATGATGATATTCGACTTATCCAGACCGCTCGGTGTCACGACCAGCTTGCCATTCTCTATTGTCAGGGCACTCCTTACAAATCTAGTAAATGGATTTGCTTTAGGGAAATTGGCATCAAGAATCGCTTTCTCCTTCCTTAAATGAGGCTGTTCAGTAAACAGCATCTTCCTGATAATTGGACGAGCGAACAATTCAAAGCCAACATAGCATGCTGAAGGGTTTCCTGATAGGCCAAACAATAACTTCCCATCAAGCTGCGCTACAGTAGTGACGCTGCCTGGCCTCATTGCTACCTTATTGAACAACACCTCTGCTCCCAGCTTTGCATAAATCTCTGGCAGATAGTCGTAGTCACCGACGGAAACCCCACCGGTCGTAATGAATAAATCCACTTGCTCTATCGCTTTGCTTACGGCATCAAAGCATGTATCAAAATCATCTGGCAGCTGGCCAAAGTATTTCACTTCAGCTCCAGCACGAAGGATTTGCGCGGATATCATATAAGAGTTGCTGTTACGGATTTTTCCTGGTTCGAGCGGTTCATCGACATCAAGCAATTCAGTTCCCGTTGCATAAAGCCCAATTACCGGTTTCTTTGCAACTGGTACCTTCGCATACCCAAATGTCGCCAGCATTGCCTGAATTCCCGGATTGATAAAAGTGCCTTTTTTTACAAGCACTTCCCCTTCTTTTGCATCCTCGCCGCGGTAGGAAACATTGTCTCCCTTATTATGTTTCCGCTTTGTTTCCATATATTTTTTTCCATCACGCTCGACTTCTTTAGCCAATTCAAACATAACAACGGCGTCAGCGCCAACAGGCATCTGGGCTCCTGTCATGATCCTGACCGCCTGGAAGGGCCCGAGCTCTTTATCTGTAAGCATCCCTGCTCCGATATGGTCCACTACTTCAAATTCAACAGCATGATTTTGGGAAGCTTCATGTGTATCGACAGAACGGACCGCATATCCATCATATGGCGCTCTATCAAAATGCGGCACATCGCTGGTTGCTTTCAAGTCCTCTGAAAGATAGCGTCCATAGCTTTCATTAATTGAAACATATTCAGTAGAGCCGTTTTTCTTAAGCTCCATCACTCTCTTAACTGCCTCTCCAATCGGAATAGGGTTTCTTTTCTCTAACATATAATCAGCTCCTATTGCAGGCTTAACATCTAAATTTACCCTTTTCATTATAAGAGTAATGTAAAAATGAAAACATAACAAATCTCACAGTATTCTCTCAAAATATTTCCTGAAAATATGTAGATTTTTTGTGAAGTGTGATGCACATCACCAAGTAGTAAAACCATTTCCTTTATGATGAGTATGTAAACAGTATTAAATAATTTACTGGAGGGTTCTTACATGAAAATGCCGTTTGATCAAAATTCATTCGTTAAAGATATTGTCAATATATTCCCCCAATCAAGTGATTTATTCAAGCAGAATAGACTGGATTTCTGCTGTGGCGGCAACCGTCCTCTAGCTGAAGCGGCTGGTGAACAGAACCTGGATGTGCCGTCAATCATGGCTGCACTCGAAGAACTATATCAAAAGCATAACGGCGCCCCAGAAAGCATGGAGGTTTGGACAGAAACTGACTCAACGGAGTTGATCGACCATATCAAGAACAAATACCACCGTGAGCTTGAAGAAGAGTTAAGATTGCTCAGCCCGTATGTAACTAAAGTAGCTAAAGTTCATGGTGACCGCCACGAAGAACTGTTGAAAGTCTATGAGCTTTTCTATACGTTGAAGAAGGAGCTCCTGGAGCATACGGCAAAAGAAGAAGAGACCGTCTTCCCGCTGTTGCTGCAGCTTGACACTGCAAATGAGGAAAACCGTTCTGAAATGATCGCAGAAATTGCAGAGCTAGAGAAGGAACACGATCAAGCTGGTTCAATCCTAAAACAATTGCGTGAAATCACCGCTGACTTCAATCCGCCAATCGATGCATGCGGAACGTACCGTTTAGTATACAAGCGCCTGGAAGCATTGGAATCACATACCTTCATGCATGTCCATCTTGAAAACAATATCCTTTTCCCAAGGTATATTGCTTAATCATTAAAAAGACCTCATCCCTTGATGAGGTCTTTTCTAGTTTTTCAAAAAACATATCACCGAAACGATTTTCAAAAAGCTACAATGCCCCGGAGAACAGCCGCGCGAACGACTCTTTCGTACGTTCCCAAAGCCCACGCTTATGATATTGAACAGCACTGATTTTCTCTGAATCTTCAAGGTCCTCTTCATAATGAGCCACAAGGTCCCTGATCGAGCTTGTTCCAAACAAGAAGACATTGACTTCAAAGTTCAGATGGAAACTCCGCATGTCTAAATTGGCTGTGCCGATTGAGGCGATATTCCCGTCGACGATGATGACCTTCTGGTGCAAAAAGCCTTTTTTGTATGAGTAGATTTCAGCCCCGTTCCGCAATAGCTCTGAATAGTAAGAACGGCTTGCATATTGCGTCAGATAGCTGTCATTGATTTCTGGTACCATGATTCTTACTTCAATCCCCTTTGCTGCGGCTACTCTCAATGCAGTGCGGATTGCTTCATCAGGAACAAAATAAGGTGTAGCGATCCAAATCGACTTTGTTGCACAGGACATCATCGTATAATAAAAATCACTCATGATTCCCTGCTGTGTATCCGGACCGCTTGGCACCACCTGTATCGCACCATCGAGTTCATCATCTTCTTGGGGTTTCTTCATGGCTTGATGATACTCCGGTACCTTCTCTCCGCTTATATATTCCCAATCAAGCAGGAAGACATTGTGAAGAGTATAGACTGACTCCCCTGTCAGCATCATGTGAGTATCACGCCAGAAACCGATTTTGTCATTTTCTCCTAAATATTCAACCCCGACGTTCAAACCGCCAACAAACCCGATTTCTCCATCAATAATGACAATTTTCCGGTGATTGCGAAAATTGAATTTTTGATTGAAGAATCCATACTTCAGCGGAGAAAATGGAGCCGCTTTAATGCCTGCATCATGCATATTCTTTAAATCTGCGGCTGCGATGTTCATGCTTCCAGCAGCATCGAAAATGAACAACACCTCGACACCCTGCCTGGCTTTTTCAACCAGAATATCAATAACCTCTCTGCCAAGCCGGTCAGACCTGAAGATATAATATTCCATATGGATGAATTTTTTAGCTTCACGCAATTCCTTTTTCAGTTCGGAAAAAGTCGCTTCCCCATTTTTCAGTATCTTTGCCTTGGAAGCAGTGGTAATCGGTGTCAATGATGCATTCTTTGCATATTTTGCAAAGCATTGCTGATTCTCGATTAAAAAAGATAGGTCCCTCGACTCTTCCTTCCTCATCAGTTTTTCCCACTGATCACGATCTCTCGTACGCTTACTTTTATATAAATAACCCTTCAAATACAACTGGCCAGAAAACAAGTAGAAGAAATAGCCGCCTACAGGAAAAAGCAGCATGACATACATCCACATCAGCGTGTGCTGAGCCGAACGGTTTTCAAGCATCAATGAATACATGCTAATAAAAATGATTACCGCATATATCAATATGGCTGATACTTTGAAATTCTGGCTATAACCTGTGAAAAGAACAATATAAAAACACGCCATTAAAATAAAAACAAATATAAACTCAAGTCTTCTTTTTATCATTCCAGCAATCTCCAACAAATTTATAGTAGATTCATGTATACCCATAAACCATTTGTCCGGAAACATAGTATGTCCAATTTTGCTAAATCAGAAAAGCATAGAAGTATGATTGGACTCAAAGTAGATTGAGTGAACAAGAGTTTGCACGCGAGGTGCTGTCTCTGATGTATGCGTGATGTTGTTGCAAAAATAAAGGCTGTTTTCGTAAAGATTGTTGTTAAAATCCTAAAGCCGATTTTAACGTAATAGAACGCCATTTTGTAGTTCGGTATTAAGTTTGCATGCTCTTTTCTCATAATAAGAGGCTACTTTGGGAAGAAAAATAGTTCAATCACTCCTATTTTGTAATCAATAGCAACAAAGTTTGAGAAAAGAGCCAAAATAAAAGACCCCCGAAGGAGTCTTAACCGCCAATATAGGACATTTCGATTTTTTTTCTGTTCGCTACTGTTTCAGCCGTACGTTCATCCGAATAACGGTCAGCTCTATGATTCCAGACGTCAGTAATGCGTGCGCGAAGTTCGTCATCCGTAGCACCAGCGCGCATGAAGTCGCGGATATCATGGCCATTGCCGTTGAAAAGGCATGTGAAGATCTGCCCGTTCGCAGACAAACGTGACCTTGTGCAGCTTGAGCAGAATGACTCTGATACCGATGAAATGAAGCCGACATTAATATCAGTACCTTTATATCGGTATTTTTTTGCCACTTCCCCGAAATATTCAGGATCAACTGGTTCTAATTCATAGTGCTGGCTTATCAGGTCGTGAATCTGCTTCTTGGTGATGACATCATCCATTTTCCAGCCGTTCGTGCTGCCCACATCCATGTATTCAATGTAACGGAGCTCCAGACCTTCTTTTTTGCAGAATTCTGCCATTGGAAGAATCTCAGAATCATTGAGCCCCTTTTTGATAACCATATTGATTTTCACGCCTAAGCCAGCTTTCTTCGCTGCTTCAATCCCTTTTAATACTGGCCCGACGCCAACATTCCGGCCATTAATTTCGCCAAACAGTTCATCTTTTAAACTGTCAAGACTGATATTGACCCGCTTCAAACCAGCAGCATGCAGCTCCTCTGCATATTTTGGCAGCATTACACCATTAGTGGTCAAAGCGATATCCTTCAATCCTTCGATCTCATTCAGCATTCTAACCAGAATCGGCATATCCTTGCGCATTAACGGCTCGCCACCAGTAAGCCTGATCTTTTCTACCCCTAGTTCTATGAACAATTTGGCTAAACGTTCAATTTCTTCATAAGACAACAGTTCGCTTTTAGGTAAGAACGCGAAATCCGGGCCGAATATTTCGGCAGGCATACAATACTGACAGCGGAAATTGCATCGATCTATAACAGAAATACGCAAGTCGCGGAGCGGTCTATTTAATTGGTCTTTTATTATGTTTTTTACCATTTGTGTCAACTCCAATTGTAGAAGTTATGATTATTGACATTGTAACAGCAACAAAGGTTGTTAACTGTTAATATTCTCACAGTAACATCAATAGTCCTCTATTAAAATAGTAGATTTCATCCTTATGTCTATATTACAACATAAAAACTGCCAGGGTAGTGTTTTTATCAAGAAATTGTCATGATGTTGTCATATTATTGATTGTGAAATAAGCAAAAGTCATACCGTGATTCATTTTTCTATATTAATTTAAAAGAAGTACCAGAAATTTCTGGTACCCCCATAATAAATAATTGTATCCTATTTTATTTGATTTAACGAATTTTGTGAATCTATTTGAGCTTCTCCCCATTTTTTCCGCAGCGAGACAATCAGGAACAGGGCAACGCCGAAAGTTGCACCTATCCACCAAAATCCCATGGAATACGATCCCGTCAACTCCTTGAATGTTCCTAAAATATTCGGAAGGAAAAATCCACCGAAACCCCCGGCTGCCCCTACAAACCCAGTGAATATTCCTACTTCGCGCGGGAATCTTGTCGGGATTACCTGGAACAATGCGCCGTTTGCAACCCCAAAAATCAGCATTGCAAGAATGAATAACGGCAATGTTAGATACAGCGGAGGCAGGAAGCCAATGAAGCCTAGCATGACGGCTGCAAGAATGAATAGCCTGATCAACAGGTTGATGCCTCCAAGCCGGTCCGCAAAGTAGCCTCCAATCGGCCTGACGAAGCTTCCTGCAAAAACAGCGATCGTCACTAGGTCTCCGGCTGTAACTTTAGAAATCCCATATTGATCCACAAAGAAAATCCCTAAATAACTCGTTAATCCTACAAAGCCTCCAAATGACAAGCTATAAAAGAAGCTGAAAATCCAGGTTTCTTTTATTTTTACAATTGCTAGATATTGTGACAGCTTTTGTGGTTTTGGAGCATTTGGACAATCTTTAGCAAAAATGACAAACACAATAAACGCGATTAGAAGCGGAATCAGCGAAAAACCAAAAACCCCATGCCAGCCGTAAGCTTCAGCAATTCTCGGCGCAAACAAAGTAGCTAATACGGTACCGCTGTTTCCTGCTCCTGCAATGCCCATGGCCAAACCCTGATGCTCTGGTGGATACCACCGGCTTGCGAGCGGCAATGCTACTGCGAAACTGGCACCTGCAATCCCTAATAAGAAACCAAAAGCCTGAACCTCTGTAAAAGAATTCCCAAACTGCCATCCCCAAAATAGAGGGATGATGGTCAGCAGCATTCCAATAATCCCCATCCGCTTTCCGCCATAACGGTCTGCCAAAAGCCCCATCGGAATCCGGAGAAGGGAACCTCCAAGGATAGGAATTCCCACCATCAATCCTTTTTCAGCCGGGGAGAGTCCAAAATCCTGGACGATAAATGTGGAGGTTGCTCCCACCATAACCCAAATCATGAAACTAATATCAAAATACAAGAACGAAGAAAGCAAAGTCGGTAAATGTCCACTTTTTAAAAAGCTCCTAATATTACTCATTCGCTAATGCTCCTCATCATTTAGTATTTGAAATCATGCAAACTAGCACTTCACTTCTGCATTTTTGCGTGAGTAATAGTACCATGTGATGACTAGGCTGATTACATAATAAGCTATAAAAATATACAGTGCCAGATTAGCTGCTCCAGTGGCTGCAAGTGACCAGCTGAAGATTTTTGGAATGATGAATGCCCCATATGCAGCGATTGCAGCAGTGAAGCCTAACACGGGGGCTGCCTGCTTTGGTTCAAAGATAAATGGAATCATCCTAAATGTAGAGCCATTCGCGATCCCTGTCGTAAAAAACAATACGATGAACATTGTTAAAAATCCTGGGAAACTATTGATATTCAAAAAGTATATGACTCCGATTGTCGCACCAATCATCACGATAATATCCCAAAATGTCACAATTGCACCGCCCACTTTATCGGCAATCCATCCACCCAGCGGCCGTACTGCTGCGCCAACGAAAGGACCCAGAAATGCCAGCTGCAATGCATTGACTTCAGGGAATTCCGATTTGATCAGCAATGGGAATGCCGCAGCATAACCAATAAATGACCCGAAGCACATTGTATAAATCCAAGACATAATCCAAGTGTGTTTGTTTTTGAAAATAATTGACTGTTCTTTGAACGATTGCTTTGCGTTCGGAAGGTTATCCATCCCAAAGAATGCGGCAATTGCAACAATTATTATTGGGACAATCCATATAAATGCTGCATTTTGTATCCAGACTTCCTTGCCATCAGGCATCAGCTGCGAAGTACCAAAAATGCCAGAAAAGATTCCTGTTGTTATGACAATCGGTGTTAAAAATTGAACAGCACTCACTCCAAGGTTGCCTATCCCTGCATTGAGTCCGTTGGCAGATCCTTTAAGCCTTTTAGGAAAAAAGAAGCTGATATTTGCCATGGAGGAGGAAAAGTTCCCACCGCCGATTCCGCACAAAGCCGCTAAAACAGCCATGGTCGTAAAAGATGTCTCAGGGTTCTGTACGGCAATCCCTATCCCGATTGCCGGGATTAACAAGGAAGCTGTACTAATGACTGTCCAGTTCCTTCCCCCAAACACTCCTGGCATGAAGGTAAAGAAAATCCTGAAGGTTGCTCCCACAAGCCCCGGAAGCGCCGCGAGGGTGAATAATTCACTTGATGTAAAATTAAAACCGGCATCATTCAACCTTACAGCAGTAACAGACCAAATCTGCCATACGATAAAAGCAAGGAATAAGGCCGGAATTGAAATCCAAAGATTCCTCTGGGCATGGGCTTTTCCTTCCTTTAACCAAAATTCATCGTTCTCTGGTTCCCATTGTTTGATCCTTGCCATCTTCAAACATCCTTTCAATTAAGTTCTAAAAAGCTTTTTCAAAATCTAGCGAGCAAAAATATTCTCTTTTGTTCAATCGTAGAAAACTCTTCAACGTTATTATGTGATTAACTTCACACCTTTTTTGTTGTTCAACAAAACGTCACAGTTAGCTCCAAACCCTGCTGCCGCTGCTCTTTAATACCGGTATAATAGAACTGGGGTTATTTGTTTCTGAATTGTGAACATACAACCATTTAAATGTGACGACATTTTGACAATTGGTGATTCGATATCCGATTAACACTATGACGGTGTTATTATTGTTACAAACAAATTACTCGTTACGGAAAATCAACTGTTCATGACGTGACTCAGATATTTTGGTCTATGTTTAAATTTCAACCATTAGCGACAATCTTTAGCAGAGCAAATTTTTTAAAAAGGGTGATGACCATGCCAAACACAACTAAAGTAACTCATTCGATTGAAATTAAAGAATTACTCCAGTTTGCCGACCGGACGATCCAGGTGAAAAAAGGTTCTTACCTGTTCCAGGAAGGCATGGAGGCAGAGGAGCTTTATTTGATCCTTGGCGGCAAGGTCCAAATCAGCAAAGTCACCCAGGATGGCCGCGAGCTTGCCTTAAGAATTTGTGGGGAAAACGATATTTGTGGAGAATTGACACTTTTTACTGATGCACCTAAGTATCTCTTAAGTGCGCTTATCCTCGAGGATGCGAAAATCGCAGCAATCAGAAAAGATGTAATTGAAAAGGAGATATTCCACAATCCAAAACTTGCATTTGAATTCATGAAGTGGATGAGCGATCATTTCCGTAAAACTCAGACTAAATTCCGCGATCTTGTACTTAACGGAAAAAAAGGAGCATTATTTTCTACCTTGATCCGAATGACTAACAGCTATGGTATCAATAAAGATGCCGGCATTTTGATCGACCTGCCGTTAACAAACCAGGAGCTGGCAAACTTCTGCGGCACCTCCCGCGAAAGCACAAACCGCATCCTGAACGACTTGAAGCGTGAAGGAATCATTTCAATTAAAAAAGGTAAAATCCTAATTCATGATGTGGATTATTTGCGACAGGAAATCGGCTGCGAAAACTGCCCGGCGGTATTTTGTTCCATAGATTAATGATAAAAAGCGAGTAAATCCCCTTTTGGATTCACTCGCTTTTCATGTTGAAAGTAATTTTGCCAGAGGCGGGAGAGCTTATTAGCTCTCCTGTTTTTGTTTTCTCAGCGCTTTAGGGATGTATACGCAGAATGGCTCGCTCTCCAGGTAATCACCGGTCATGGCGTATGCTCTTGAACGTGAACCCCCGCATACATACCTGAACTCGCACACTCCGCATTTTCCTTTGTACTCATCCGGATTCCTCAATGACTTGAAGACAGGCGAATCCCTGTAAATTTCTGCAAGCGGCTGTTCCCTTACGTTCCCTGCTTTCACAGGGAGCAGTCCGCTTGGATAGACATCTCCAACGTGGGAAATGAACACAAAACCATTGCCATCGTTGACTCCTTTTGGCGCACGTCCAAGGCCGTCGATAGACCCAGTCAACCCTTCCTTAGTCAGCGCGGTCAAATAATCAATTTCTTCTGTATGCTCCTTTGCTTCGCGCATTTTTTGCTGGATCACAACCCGGCGATAATGCTGCGCCGCAGTCGTTTTAATGTCGAACTTTACCCTTTTGCTTAAATCATACAGCCAAGTGAAGACTTTTTCATGCTCTACCGGAGAGATCATGTCCTTTTCCTGGCCGCGTCCTGTCGGAACAAGGAAAAACACACTCCAAAGGACACAATCCAAATCTTCAACCATCTTTGCCATTTCATCTAAATACTCAATATTGTACCGTGAAATAACCGTATTGATCTGAATCGGGATTTCCAGCTCATGCAAATACTTGATTCTTTCCATCGTTAAATCAAAAGAACCTGCTGTTCCCCTGAAGTGGTCATGGACTTCAGCAGTTGGCCCGTCGATACTGAATGCCCAGCGGGATAACCCAACTGACTTCGCCTTTTCAATCGCTTCCTTCGTCACATTAGGTGTCGCACTCGGTGTCATCGAAACACGCACGCCTTTTTTCACCGCATACTCTGCGATATCAAAAACATCCTCCCTCATCAAAGGGTCCCCACCCGTAAACACAAGCATCGGATTATTCATTTCATACATTTGGTCAATCAGCGCTTTACCTTCTTCAAAGGACAATTCACGCGGATCTCTTCTATATTGTGCTTCCGCACGGCAGTGCAGGCATTTTAATTGGCAGGCTCTAGTAAGTTCCCAAATCACAATGAATGGGTCTTTGTTAAAATCTCTTTCAAACATCATTGGCGCCTCCTTAAGTACTTCTCTATAAAAGAAGTATATAAGTGTTTCCAACATGATTAAGTGAACTAACTCACATAAATAGACCCATAATCGCCTTTTTGTATGACAATTTTGTGACCTGAGATTAATGGGACACCCTCAATAATAGAAAAAGCAGCAGGAAGGTTTCCTGCTGCTTCGAGATTATACCTTAATCCCTTACGCCTAATGCGATTTTTGCGTAACGGGACATCATGTCCTTAGACCACGGCGGGTTGAACACGATATTTACTTCTGTATCTTTAACTTCCGGTAGGTCGGAAAGAGCTAATTTAACCTGCTCAACAATCGTGCCTGCAAGCGGGCAGCCCATAGACGTCAATGTCATTGTCACTGTCGCAAGCCCTTCCTCGTTCAAATCCACATCATATACTAGCCCCAAATTAACGATATCAACGCCAAGTTCGGGGTCAACGACCATCTCAAGCGCACCCATAAGGCTATCTTTTAAATCTTGGTCCATCGGTGAACACTCCTTTTTTATTGCTGTAACCTATTTCTATCATAACAATGATTTATACGCATTAAAAGCGGAAAGGCATCATAAATGCTTTTCAAACCAATTTGCAGTTGCCTCCACACCTGCATTTGATACATTGTGTCCGGCATTTTCATCTGTGATGAATTCAAACATCCCATTTGTTCCCTCATAGCTTTTCCTGTTTTGCTCGTAAAAATGATAAGCAGCTTGATATGGGACGACTGGGTCTATCTTTCCATGCCAGAATAACAGCGGGCGCTTGTTCAATTTTTCAGGCTGAAGGCTTAGGTCATACTTTTTAAGCAAGTTCAGCAAATCTGATACTTGTTCCTTTGACAGCCCAATCTGAATATTCCTTTTTTCCATTTCGTTCAGCTGCCATAGAGCAAAATCCTCAAATGAAGGATTCCCCATCAAGCTGACACCAGCTTTTATCCATTCATACCTTGCCAATGCGCCAAGTGTCGTAATGCCGCCCATTGATGTTCCTGCAACACCGATTCTTGCGGGATCCACCAAACCTTCCTCAACCAATTCCTGTTTGATTGTTGAAAGTTCCTCAATCGACGTGATGACGATGTCCCAGAAACGGTAGCTAAGCTCCGTCTCTGACAGTCCTTCACTGCGAGTTCCATGATATTTCGCCTCTGGCATAATGACCCTAAAGCCTTTTTCCGCAATAAGATAAGCATAATGCATGTTTCGTTCTTTAGTGCTCGTAAACCCATGCAAAAAAACAATCAAAGGCATTCTATCTGAAAATTGCTTTTGTTTTACAATATGGAGAACGGGAATATGTTGAATGCGTTTCTTTTCGACCAAAATCAATGATTAACCCTCCTGCATCGAACTGATATTAAATTTACCGATCTTTTAAGTATCTAAAATGATTTTTTTACATTTTATATGTAAAATGGTTACCATAGTGGTTATAAGACCAATTAACCATCATCCAATATATGTATTGTAGAACTCTTACGAAAAAAGAGCCAATCATACGCATATCATTATGAAAAGCGGAAGCGCCTTGGTCAGCCCCGACAAGCACTGGAGGGCCGACCGGTGAAGTCGTTCTTTGACTTCATTGGGCGGACCGAAGTGACTCGAGGGGGCTAGGCGCTGTAGCTAGACACTAGTCTTAGTGCCAAAATTTAATATTTAGATAAAGAAAAAAAGTGTTAAGAAGGAGTATTTATGGCTGAAAAACATTTAATTGCTTTAGATCTTGATGGAACATTACTTACAGATGATAAAACGATCTCAGAAAAGAACAAACATGTGATTAAAAAGGCACGAGAAGCAGGCCATGTTGTCATGATTGCGACAGGAAGACCATTCCGATCCAGCGAGATGTACTACCATGAGCTTAAACTTGATACGCCGATCGTTAACTTCAATGGCGCGTTTACCCACCACCCGCTTGATAATAGTTGGGGAGTGCACCATTCTCCACTTTCAATCGATGTAGCCAAGGATATTGTCGAAGCACTTGATGATTTCAAGTTCTACAACATCATTGCCGAAGTAATCGACGATGTATATGTCCATTATCATGATGAAAAACTGATGGACATCTTTAATATGGGAAATCCAAATATCACGACAGGCGATTTGAGGAGATATTTGAAGACATCCCCAACTAGTATGTTGATCCACTCTGATGAAGAGCATGTCCGTAAAATTCGTAACCATCTGTCAGAGGTCCATGCCGAAGTGATCGACCACAGAAGCTGGGCTGCTCCGTTCCACGTCGTAGAAATCGTAAAAAGCGGCTTGAACAAAGCAGTTGGCTTAAAGAAAGCCTCTGATTATTTCCAAATCCCCGCTGATCGTATCATTGCATTCGGCGATGAGGATAACGATTTGGAAATGCTTGAATACGCAGGCCGCGGAATCGCGATGGGCAATGCCGTTGACGAAGTGAAAAACATCGCAAACGACATGACATTGACAAATGAAGAAGACGGCATTGGCGTTTACTTGAACGACTTGCTTAATTTGAAAGCACTATAAATGCACACAAGAAGATGTCCGATAGATAAGCTCTATCGGACATTTTCCTGTTGATTCCCGTTCTGTTTGTCCGTTAAAAGCGGTTTATCGAACACTTTGCCTTTGATTCCCACTGCTTTCCGATAAATGAAAATCATTAATTGTACCTTCCAAATTGAACTTACACCAAAACCGATTGTTTTTATGTCAAAAGAGCATACTATAAACGAAGCAGCGTTATAGCCTGTTTCAAATTCGCTCGTAGATGGAGGGGTAAAACGATGGGTAAAAGCAATAAATCCAAGCGTTTTGTACAGCAAGGGGTAGATACTGTCTCCAAGCATGATGAACGAATCCCTTACCACACCACTTATGCCGAGGCTGAGGCTCAAAAGATGGCGAATGTCAAAGAGTCCTCTTTAGGGGGGATTTAGATGGGAAACAGGCTTTTTCAGGAAGCTAGGAAGGCTGTTCAGTTAGCTAAGACTGCGGAGCCTGCGGAACAATCTGCAGCCATCAACACTGCTCAAAATGCTCTGTCATCAGCGTATGCCAATACGACGATGGCTGAAAAGGAGCAGCTTCGGTCATTTCAGGACGAGCTGAATTCAATTGAAAGCAAGTAAAAAGTGAAAGCTGGCGGAAAACCCGCCAGCTTTTGCTTTTGTTAATTGCTATTATTAAATCTTTCGAGCAACACTGGATAGGAATGGATGATATCGCCATCCTTGCTGCGCTCATATAGATTAAGAATGACTGATCCATTTTGCGGAAGCTTGTTTTCTGGTATTGAAATTTCCAGCGAAAAAGGCTTCCATTGCGGGTATTTTACACCAGGAACAACTTTTGTTTCAGGAATTAGCTGGTTATGTCCATCTTCAGCAGTATAGTAGAACGTACCATTGATCGGCCTAGCTTCACCCATAATTTTATAATTGCCCTTGCTGCCCTCAGATACAACGCCTTTAAAAACTGGATTTTCCCCTGGGATGTACATTGTCTTCGTATCCGTCAGCAGCTTTTTGTCCCCGACTGGTTTTCCGTTGACACTAGATGTTTTTAACTGTGCAGTGACCATGTATTCCCCTTCTTGGACTCTTTTTCCTGCCGTCGAGTAATCCCAACCTTCCACCCATTTCATCTTCTCCTGCGGTTTCAAGGTCAGGGTTTCAAAAGCCTGGGCAAAAGACTTTCCTTCTGAATACTGATATACCTTTTTCTTATTGGCATCCAGAACGGTAATTTCGTATTTTTGTGATGTCGGAAATTCAAAAGAAAGCTCTGTATTCCCCTGGTTTTGCAGGACGATCTCAAATTCAGCTTTTTCAGGACCAGCTAAAGGGTCTATGTAAAAACTGTATTCCAGAGTTGCTGGTGACTGTTTTTCTTCCCCTATCGCCAGTGCAGGTGCCACGGACATCAAAAGCAAAATGATCAACAAACTGACCTTCCTCATTAACTAAACCTCCGTTTCAGTGATTACTCCCTTCGGAAAAACCCGAAGATCCCTGCTGTCTCAACAATATTGGTGAACGCATGTGGATCGACTTCTTTGATAATGTGTTCCAGGTCATACAATTCATACCTTGTGACAACAATGATGAGCATTTCCTTCTGTTCTCCTGAAAAGGCTCCTTTGGCAGGCAGCAGCGTGATGCCACGTACAAGTTTGTCATGTATCGCCTTCTTTAGTTCATCCGATTTCTTCGTGACAATCATCGCCGTCAGTTTCTCATGGCGTGTATGGATGGCATCAATTAACCGGGTGGACACATACAGAGCGACAAGAGTATAAAGAGCGTTTTCCCAGCCAAATACAAAGCCAGCTGTCATTATAATGATGCCATTCAAGGTAAAGAAATATGTACCAACCGGACGATCATTCATTCGTGACAGGACCATTGCAATAATATCCATTCCTCCCGTGGAAGCCCCCCATTTTAAGGTCAGTCCAACGCCTAACGCTGCAATGACTCCCCCAAAAACGGCATTCAGCAGAATATCACTCGATACTTCTTTTACCGGAATGATTTCAAGAAAGAATGATGAAAGCAAAACGGAGATAAAACTATAAAGTGTAAATGATTTCCCTACCTTCATCCAACCGAGGATGGTCACCGGAATATTTAATAACAAGAGAAGAATCCCGGTAGAAATATTAAATGGAGCAAATTCGCCAAGTATGCTCGATACGAGCTGGGCGATCCCGGTAAACCCGCTGGCATACACATTTGCCGGGATTAAAAAGAAATTCAGTGACATAGCATTCAAGAATGCACCGATCACCACGATGATGATTTTTTTTGTTTCCAACCAGACCATGTAAATCCCCCTTATTCTTTTCTATTCTTCCTGTACCCCTATTTTGCCGAAAATCACTATATTTAATTGTCTTTTTCCCATATTCCCTATAAACTATTAACATATAAAGGTTGAAAGCAGGTGAAAGTTATGTCAGTAAAAATTATGGCTGACAGTGCATGTGATTTGCCATTGAATTTTTATGAAGAAAATGATGCAATTTTATTCCCGTTAAAGGTCCATATTAATGGCAATGAATATGAGGATCTACGAACAATCCAGCCAAAACAAGTGTACGACCAAATCCGTGCTGGCAACCTTCCAAAAACCTCACAGGCTTCTCCAGCTGGTTTTACAGAAGTCTTTACAGAATTGGCCAAAAATAAGCAAGATGGGATATACATAGCCTTCTCTTCCGAACTATCAGGAACTTATCAGACAGCGGTCATGATTGCTGAGCAGGTCAAGGAGGAATACCCTGACTTTAACTTGTCCATCATTGATACAAAATGCGCTTCGCTGGGTCAAGGTCTTGTGGTTATGGAAGCAGTCCGCATGGCAAAAGAGAATGCTTCAAAAGAAGAAATCGTCGAAGCAGTTCAATTTTTCAGCCAGCATATGGAGCATTTATTTTCAGTCGATGACCTCGACCATCTCGCAAAAGGCGGGCGTGTCTCAAAAGCATCTGCTTTCGTAGGCGGTCTTTTAAACATTAAGCCTCTCTTGAATGTTGAGGACGGCAAGCTGGTTCCTATCGAAAAAATTCGTGGAAAGAAAAAGCTTCTTCGGAGAATTGTTGAAGTAATGAAAGAACGTGGAGCATCATTCGAAAACCAGGTCGTCGGCATCAGCCAGGCAGATGATCTTGAAACAGCGACTGAAATGAAAAAAATGATCATTGAGGAGCTTCAGCCAAAGGATGTTGTCATTACTTCGATCGGAGCTGCTGTCGGGTCCCATACCGGTCCAGGTACGATTGCGATTTTCTTTTTGAATAAACAGTACTCATAATTACATACTCCTTTCAGGTTTTAGGAAAAATAAAATGTACCTAACCTGAAAGGAGTTTTTATTATGCCACATACTTCTGATAATGATAAAAAAGCAAAGGACAATAATGCCCTTCGCCATGAAAAAAATATGATGCGCGAAAAGAACCGCAAAGCAGGCAAGAACCAATATTCCAAGAAAACAGATCATCTATAAGAAAAGCGAAAGCGCCTTGGTCAGCCCCAACAAGCGCTCGAGGGACTGACAGTGAAGTCGTTTTTTGACATCATTGGCAGGACTGAAGCGACTCGAGGGGGATAGGCGTTGGAGCTGGCCAATTCTTGAAGTGAAAAATTTATCTTTCTGATACTATAAAAAAATAGAGCCAGCTGGCTCTATTTTTCTTTTTTATAAGTCCAATTACCTTCCTGATAAATCTTGCCTTCTTTCATCAGCCTTCCCAATGCCCGTTTGAAGGAGCCTTTGCTCATGCCAAAGCGTTCCTGGATGTCCTCGGCCATACTCTTGTCATGATAAGGCATAGCACCATTCCGGAGCTCCAGGTATTCCATAATTTTTTCAGCATCTTCATCAAGCGCTTCCTGTTTGCGAGGCAGCAGTGAGATATTGACGGAGCCATCCGGCTTCACATCGATGATCCTGCCCTCGACTTTCTGGCCGATGCGCGGTTCTGTCTGACGCTGTGATTCATGGATGAAACCTTTAAAGCCTTCAGCAGTAATCATCCAGCTTCCAACCCTTGCCGTCCGGTATATATAGCCATGGACATTCTTGTTAAAGTCACTTCTCGTGGCCTTGACGGAGATTTCCTGAATGACAGGGTCGGTTGCCATTCGCGCATAAATCATATTGTTGCGATTTACTCGAAGCGTGATATAAAGCAAGTCCCCTTCTTTCGGCCAAACTGATTTTACAACCGGCAAGTCTTCCTCACCGAGCAAAACATCTTTACTGATGCCGATATCCAGGAATATGCCGATCCCTTCCTTAACATCAACGACAGATACCCACTCATAGTGGCCTACCTGCACTTTCGGTATGGTCGTTGTTGCTGCGAGCCTCCCTCTTGATTCCACAAAAAGAAATACCTCTACCTTGTCCCCTTCTTCAAATGTCCGGTCTGTATCATTGGAATGGAGCAGCACATCCTCTTCTCCGTCCGTTAAAAAGTAGCCGAAATCAACAATTCTTGCTACGGTCAGCTCCAAAGTCTGACCTGTATATTCGTTCAAGGACATAAAATCCCTCCTGCCTTGTTATTAACATTTTACCCAAAGCGCTAAGGCTCTAAATTACGTAAAGTTGTTTGAACTGCTATATTTTACTATAATGTAAGCAAAAGCGAAAGCGCCTTAGATCGTACTTTGTCTCGGGTGCCGCAAAATTCCCTTATTCCGGAGGTAAACATGTCTAAAGAGAGCTCATTTGATATTGTATCCA
Source organism: Mesobacillus boroniphilus (assembly GCF_018424685.1). NCBI lineage: Bacteria > Bacillati > Bacillota > Bacilli > Caryophanales > Bacillaceae > Mesobacillus > Mesobacillus boroniphilus. Next base: position 230,001 of record NZ_QTKX01000001.1, on the reverse strand, counting down.
AAGTTGAAATGTCTGAAGTCACCAATGCTATCAGCATCGCAATGAAAGAAATCCAGAATCGCTACGATTTTAAAGGTAGCAAAAGTGATATTTCACTTGATAAAGAAGAACTTGTCCTAATTTCTGATGATGAGTTTAAGCTTGACCAGTTGAAGGATGTTCTATTCAGCAAGATGATTAAACGCGGCATTCCTATAAAGAATCTGGACTACGGTAAAGTCGAGCGCGCTTCAGGTGGTACGGTGCGTCAGAGAGCTAAGCTGGTCCAGGGGATTGACAAGGAAAATGCCAAAAAGATCAACACAACCATTAAGAACAGTGGCTTGAAGGTCAAGAGCCAGGTTCAGGATGACCAGGTCCGCGTTACAGGTAAAAACCGTGATGATCTTCAAAAAATCATTGCAGCTGTCAAAGAAGCAGATCTTACAGTAGATGTGCAATTTGTGAATTATCGTTAAAAAAGTGCTAAAACTAATAATGTTGGATCAAAAGCGGACTATGGGAGCATGGTCCGCTTTTGCTTTATAAAAAGTCATGAATGGTTCACAAACCGCCTACGGTATTGTCCTATTAACACGTTAAAATTAATGTATTAATTCAGATGTGACTTTTGTCTGTAAGGAATACTTAACTTGATAAAACATTCACAAATCCTTCACAAAGTACTATTGGATTCCCCCTATTTTCACGTTAATATACCAGTAGGGGTATAAAACACATAAATTTTTTAACCGAAAGGATGACAATACAATGGGTAAAAAAATCGTAATCGTTGGCGGTGTAGCAGGTGGAGCAACTACAGCAACTAAACTTAGAAGACTAGATGAACAGGCTGAGATTGTTCTTTTTGAAAGAGGAGAATTCATTTCTTTCGCAAACTGCGGACTGCCTTATCATATCAGTGGGGTCATTGAAGACCGCAAAAAGTTGCTTCTTCAAACTGTTGAAGGCATGAATGCACGCTACAACCTTGATATCCGTAATTTTTCTGAAGTCACTGCAATCAATCGTGAAGAGAAAACTGTATCTATCAAACATGTTCAAACTGGTGAAGAATACAAGGAAAGCTTTGACGTACTAGTTTTATCACCTGGAGCGAAACCAATCGTTCCTCCTATTGAAGGCTTGAAGAGCGCAAATGTATTTACGCTTAGAAATATTCCGGATATGGATAAAATCAAGGCATACCTTGAAGACAATAAACCGAATAATGCAGTTGTAATTGGCGGAGGCTTCATTGGTCTGGAAATGGCTGAAAACCTTGTCCATGCTGGTGTCAATGTTACTCTCGTTGAGAAACTGCCACAGGTTATGGGTCCAGTTGACCCAGAAATGGCTGCAATCGTTGAGGATGAACTAAGAAAGAATGGCGTTGAGCTAATCTTGGAAGACGGAATCACTGACGTTCAAGAAAATGGCACAAAAGTTGTCCTTGAAAGCGGCAAGGTCCTTGAGTCAGAATTAATCATCCTGTCAATCGGAGTGCGTCCTGAGAACCAACTTGCAGTGAATGCTGGACTTGAAGTTGGCGAACGCGGCGGCATCAAAGTTAATGAATACCTGCAAACATCTGATGAATCAATCTATGCAATGGGAGATGCGATCGAGGTTACTGACTATATCAATGGTCAGCCAACAATGATTCCGCTGGCATGGCCGGCAAACCGCCAGGCGCATATTGTCGGACATCATATCAATGGCCGAAATATTGCCTATCCTGGTACACTTGGCACTTCAATCGTTAAAGTATTCGAATTGACGGCAGCTACTACTGGTAACAGTGAAAAACTACTGCGCAGACTGGGAATCCCATATGAAGCAGTTCATATCCACCCACTATCTCACGCTGGTTACTATCCTGGCGCAGAGCAAATCTCACTTAAAGTGATTTTTGACAGAGATACTGGCAAGATCTTCGGTGCACAGGCAGTGGGTAAAGATGGTGTTGACAAGCGGATTGATGTCATCGCAACTGCTATCAAGGGCGGATTGAGCGTCTACGACCTTCAAGAGCTTGAGCTTGCATACGCACCACCATTCTCTTCTGCAAAAGACCCAGTGAACATGGCTGGTTATGTAGCATCCAATATTGTTGACGGCACAATTGAAACTGTCCAGCATTATGAAGCTGACGATTTAATCAAGGACGGCGCGTTGATGGTCGACGTACGAACTGAAAAAGAATATGCGCAAGGCAAAATTGAAGGCTCAAAGAATATTCCGCTTGATGACTTGCGCAATCGTCTTGATGAGCTTCCAAAGGATGAAACAATCCTGATCACTTGCCAGGTTGGCCTGAGGGGTTACCTAGCTTCCCGTATCCTTCAGCAAAATGGATTTAAGGTCAAGAACCTGACTGGCGGATATAAAACTTATTCAATCTTTAAAAATAAACTTCAATAGTAAAATGGAGCGGCTCCCTTTTAAGGGGGCTGCTTTTTTTGTTTGTTGCGTATGCAAATCTTCTGCTTTTTACCCTTTTTCGTATCATTTCACTATTTCGGGCAATGCAGGTCCCCTACTCTATCCATTTTCGGCTTTTAACAAGCTAATCCAAGCCGGATCAGATATTCTACTTGCATTTCTCCTAAAATGAAGTAATTTCCATGTTTTTAATCTGGATTTTAAAGGAATTTAATAAATGGTGATTCATATTAAAGGAGTGAATTGTTCTATGTCTAATGAAAATAAAAAACAGGGCTTTCCGCCTCAGCATCAAGATCATCAGCCTGGCACTGAGCCGGAAATGAACCCTGAACCTAAATCTGTCGATGAAAATTATAATGGATCTGGAAAACTAGCTGGTAAAGTTGCCCTGATTACGGGTGGCGATAGCGGAATTGGCAAATCTGTTGCGATTTATTTTGCAAAAGAAGGTGCAGATGTAGCGATTGTCTATCTGGAGGAAAGCAATGACGCCCAAACCACAAAAGAACTGATTGAAGCTGAAGGCCGGAAATGCCTGCTGCTTGCTGGTGATGTCGGAAGTGAGCTTTTCTGTGAGGAAGCGACGAAGAAAACTCTTGATGAGTTCGGGAAAATTGATATCCTCGTCAATAACGCAGCAGAACAGCATCCGCAAAAGAGCCTTCTCGATATCTCTGCGGACCAGTTGGAGAAGACGTTCCGCACGAATGTATTCTCAATCTTCCACCTGACAAAGGCAGTTCTACCGCACTTGAAGAATGGCAGCACAATCATTAATACCTCCTCTATAACCGCATATAAAGGTAATGAGAAGCTGCTCGACTACTCTTCGACTAAAGGTGCTATTGTTACGTTTACGCGCTCTCTTGCTATGTCCCTTGCTTCACAGGGCATACGTGTAAACAGCGTTGCACCTGGTCCAATCTGGACGCCTCTCATCCCGTCAACCTTCTCTGCTGAAGAAGTCGCGAAGTTCGGCACGAATTCGCCAATGGGACGAGCTGGCCAGCCATACGAACTGGCACCCGCATACGTGTATCTAGCAAGTGATGACTCTACTTATGTAAGCGGGCAGACAATTCATGTAAATGGGGGCACTATTGTAAATGGCTAAACAAAAAAGCAAAGCGCTAGCTTTGCTTTTTTGTTTTATATCAGTACTTCTTTATAATCCTTAGGATGACCGCAAGAATATCGTGTAACAATCTTGAATGGAACGATAATCCGTTTGATTGGCTCATTAGGATTTTCTATCTTTTGAATCAAACTTTTCGCAGCCTGGTATCCCAGATCGAAAATGTTAATATCTACAGAAGTTAATGGTGGTCTTGCCATTTCAGCAATCAGCACATTGTTAAAACTGACAATGGAAACATCTTGAGGTACCGCAATACCCATTTCATCCAGCTTATTCAACACACCAAGTGCCATCAAGTCATCGGTAACTACTATTGCGGTAGGCGGCTGGTCTAACGAAAGCAAAACCTCAACAGCATCCTGGCCGCTTTCACGAAGGAATTCATCATTGACAATATACTTGTCTTCCAGATGAATCCCGGAGTTTCTCAAAGCTTTTTCATAACCCAGCAGGCGTTCAACCGTCACGACTAAATCCAAATTACCACCGATGAAACCAATCAGGTCATGACCAAGCTGGATTAAATGCTCGGTCACTTCTTTGCCAGCTTTAAAATTATCATTATCCACATAACTGGTATTTTCATCATCTTTAAATGGCTTGCCGATTACAACAAACGGAAAATTTCTTTCCTTCAAATAAGCAATGACCCTGTCTTCCACCTTCGAATATAAAAGAACAACACCATCCACTCTGCCGCCCTGAACCATCGCGACAACACCATCGAAAATTTCATCCTCTGTTTTCCCGGTAGTCATATGAAGGGCGTACTGCTTTGAATGCGCTCCTTCGCTCAATCCTGTCAAGACAGTTGGAAAGAACGGGTTTTGGAATACGACATCGGTAGAGCTCGGCATTACCAGACCGATTGCCCGAGTAGATTGGCTAGCTAGGCTTCTGGCGATGAAGTTTGGGTGATACCCAAGCTGGTCCATAACCTCCCTGACTCTTTCTTTCGTTTTTTCGCTGATTCTCGGACTATTGGCGATTACACGCGAGACAGTTGAAGGCGCGACATTTGCTACCTTCGCAACATCTTTTATTGTGACAGCCATAAAGTTCCCCTCCCTTTTGCCAGAAAAAATCCTTATCTCTATTATAAATGAATTGTCCAGTTTTTTTACTTATTTTTTCATGTCACCATAAACACAACAATGGTGGCAAGTTTTGGTCTAACTCTCCTTATTCCTTGCTTCGCTTCCTTCTTTTGAAAAGGAGGAAAATGAAGCCGAAGAAAGCAGCATATACGGCACCCATTGCCAATAAATAAGGAATATTCAAGCCGGTTTTGTCAGCCAGCACATAAATTTCTGCTTTTTCCCGTTCTAATGCCAGGTTATACTCTCCATCCTTGCTTCTGACAAGATCGTCTGCAAGCAAGCCTCTCAGCTCTTTATCATCTTCCAGCTGATCCGCTGTCAAGGTGACATTCTGAGTATTTGACGTGTTATTGATGGCAATGACAGAAGTTTCGTTCTTATACGTCCTTTTGAAAACAGCCATGCCTTTCTTTTCATAAAGGACTTCCAAATCCCCTCTTCTTAAAGAAGGAAGGTCATTGCGCAGCTCACCAATCTTCGTGATATAATCGATTAATTCTTTATCAGCCCTGAAGCTCATTTGCCTGCGGTTATCTGGATCTTCTCCGCCATCAAGGGCAATCTCGCTTCCATAATATACAATCGGGATTCCTGGGGCAGTGTACATATAAGTCAGCGCCATTTTCCATCTCGTTCCTGGATGGTGCCTATTCTGGACCGCCTTCCTTGTGAACCTGACCATATCATGGTTATCGATAAAATTACCCATCAATTCCGGGTTTTCGTATATCGCTTTATTTCTTTTAGCTGTTGTTAACAGCCAGTCCAAAGTCTGATCAGGTTTTTCGAATGCTGTACGCAGCTGCTCATTCAATGGAAAATCGACAAAGCCATCGATTCCCGCCTTATCATATTCAGCGATATAATTTGGATCCTCAGACCAAACCTCACCAATCAGGTAAAAATCATCTTTGACACTTTTCAGTTCTTTTGAAAAATCTTCCCAGAACTCCACCGGTACGTGGCGGACAGTATCCAGCCTGTAGCCATCGATATTCGTTTCTTCAATCCACCATTTAGCGGCATCCAATAAATATTCCCTTGTCTCGGGGTTTTCCTGAGCTAAATCTGGCAGTCCAAAAAGCCAGTTATTCTCCAGCTGTTTCTGGTCATTCCAGTCAAAAATATCCTGTTTTTCATGGAACCAGTCCTTCTTGGCTGGATCATTTACCCATTCGTGTTCTGGAGCGACATGGTTGACAACAAAGTCAAGTATGATCTTGATGTCACGATCATGTGCCTCCTTTACCAGCTCTTTAAATTTGTCAACGCTTCCAAAATGCTCTTCCGTATTATAGAAGTCCTTGATCCAATAACCATGGTACCCTTTATCTACATTATCGAATACGGGCGTCAGCCATATTGCGGTAAACCCCATATCCTTAATATAATCCAGCTGGTCGATGACACCCTGGAAGTCGCCTCCATGATAGGCTTTCGGGTCATTTGCATCAACCTCGAAATCATTGCTATTGTCACCGTTGTTAAAACGGTCAACCATTAAAAAGTAAATTGTTTCATCCTGCCATTTGCGTCCTTCATTTTCAACCGCGCCTACAGGGAGGGCGTTAAAAAGAAGAAACGGAATCAAGATGAAGATGAGAATTTTTTTCATCTCCGGTCCTCCTCATAATTTAAGCAAAGACCATATATGGCCTTTGCTTAAAAATTGTCTGCCCTAATAGATTATCCTTTTGTTCCACCAGCCGTCAAACCAGAAACAAAGTATTTTTGGAATGACAGAAACAGGATCGCAATTGGTACCGCAATTAATACAGCACCTGCTGCGAATGTCGTAAATTCCGCACCGAACTGTTTGGCTACCATATCATATAGACCAACAGCAAGTGTGTACTTTTCTTCTGTTCTTAAAAGAATCCTGGCAAGGATGAAATCCCCGAAAGGAGCGATGAACGCGAACAATGCTACAACCGCGATAATTGGTGTCGCAAGCGGCATGACGATTTGGAAGAAAATCCTCAAGTGGCCGGCACCGTCCATTTTAGCTGATTCATCAAGTTCTTTCGGAATTGTATCAAGATATCCTTTCATCAACCAAGTATTCATCGGGATTGCGCCCCCAACATATACAAGGATCAAGCCTAAATGAGTGTCAAGTAAGCCAGTCAATAAAGCAAGAATGAAAATCGCGATCAATGCTGCAAAGTTTGGAATCATCTGCAGGATCAGGAATGTCATCAAGCTGTTTTTACGTCCGATGAAGCGGTAACGCGAGAAGGAATACGCAGTCAGGCTTACAAGGATGACTGTGAATACCATTGTCAGCACGCTTACTTTCAGTGAATTCCAGTACCAGTACAAGTACGCGCTTTGGTTAGTATCGAAAAGCTCTTTATAGTGAGCAAGCGTAGCATTTTTCGGAATGATGTTTGAACCGGATAAGCTCTGCCCCGGATTGAAGGATGAGCCGACAATCCAAAGGAGCGGGTAGATAATGATCGCAAACATAGCCAAAATCACAAGATACGTTAATGTCAGTCTGAGATATTTCTGTCGTTTGATACTCATATTACATCATATCCTCTTCTTGGAATGATTTCGTTCTCTTGAACTGCCATAAAGCTACTCCAATAACAATCAATGAAAGAAGCATTGTAATGGCTGCTGCTTTTGAATATTGTGCAGATGTCATCGTGAGGCTGTAAATCCACGAAATCAGGATATCTGTTCCTCCTGCATTGGCGCCTGGAACTGCAGGTCCGCCGCCATTAAAGAGATAAATTATATTAAAGTTATTGAAGTTAAATGTGTATTGCGTAATCAGGATTGGCGCTGTAGCGAATAGCACGAGCGGCAATGTAATGTTCTTGAATTTCTGGAAGTTCGTCGCTCCGTCCACTGTCGCTGCTTCATATAATTCTTCAGGAATGGATTGAAGGACACCTGTAACCATTGCGAAAATGAACGGGAACCCAAGCCATGTTTGAATCATGATCAATGCGATTTTCGTATACATCGCTTCTGTCATCCATGGAATTGGATCGATTCCAAAGAATCCAAGGATATCACGGTTGATGGCACCAAATGATTCGTTGAACATACCAGCAAATACAAGGATGGAAACGAATGCTGGCACTGCCCAAGGAAGAATGAATACTGTACGGATGATTGCCTTTCCTTTTACATCCTTTTGGTTTACGAGAATCGCCAGGAACATACCCAATGCAACTTGGAAAGTTGTCGCAACGAAAGTCCAAATGATTGTCCATGAAAGTACGGAGAAGAATGTCTGACGCCAAGACTCTAGTTGGAACAAATCAAAGAAATTTTTAAGTCCAACCCAGTCAACTAATTTCGCAGGTGGAGAATGGTATAGATCATAGTTTGTAAATGCTAGTAAGACTACGAAAAGAATTGGGAATACAACAACAAAAATCAATAGCAGGAATCCAGGTGACATGATCAAATATGGGAACCCATTATCGATCAAGTTGTTATATTGCTCCTTAACACTGCTTAGCCTCTCACCCATGTCTCTTTTTAGGCCGGTCTTATAGGCATCATTTAAATTGAATAAATAAAAACCTATTCCAAAGAGCAGGACGATGAGTGCCAGGATGCCTTCAACCATCAGGAAGATGGAATGGTCACGAGGTATTTTTTCCCCTAATGTGAAAAGTCCCCATAATCCCATGTTGAGCAGGTCTGAGAATACTCCAAAGAATGCACCCGTCAAAATGAGAAAAGCGATTCCTTTCAAATATTGTTTGTTGTATAGCTGCCCTAGCCCTGGAATAATCGAAAGGGCTGTTGCTATTCTTCGGTGGTTGGTTTGATAGGACTTCTCTTTCATCCTATATTCCCCTTTCTCTGTCTATGTTTTGTAAGGCTCCTAATCGTTTAAACCTGCTTCTCATAATTACTTTGGGCCATTCCTGATCTATCAGCATCTTTGCAAAGAGACTAAGATAAAGAATGGATGAAGTAATGGCTGAAAGCTCGATCCTTTCGAAGAGACCTAGGTAAAAGCATCAGATGCTTTATGAGAACGAATACATTGTTTTCAATACTGGAATACTTGCTCGATGCAACACTAATTATTGTATCGAATTTATCTGTTTTCACTCTCATGAAGCACCTGATTAGGTATAAGTTCATTTTAGCGCAACCGTTTGCTCAATGAAAGACTTTTTTACAGCAGTTTTCGTAAACTTTGTGACTTTTCACATACCTTATACGAAGGGTCAGAAGCAAGAAAACTATACTTTAAAATATAACAGTACCCCCAAGGGAGGTACTGTTATACCTTGTTACTATTATTTTGCGTGGTTTTGCTGGATGTTTTGTTCGATTTGCTTTACAGCAGAATCAAGAGCTTCCTGTGGCTGAGCTTTGCCAGTTACAACTGTTTGCAATGCGCTGGCCATTGGTGCCCAAACTTCGCCCATTTCTGGGATGTTTGGCATTGGAACTGCGTCTTGAGTTTGAAGAGCAACAGCTTTAGCGCCTTCGTTCTCAGCAATAGCTGGATCGTCAACAAGCGCTACATTTGTTGGAACTTCAGAAGTTTGTTCGAAACGGTATTTCGCGTTTTCGTCGTTTGTGATGTACTCAAGGAATTTAACAGCCCATTCCTGGTTCTTAGAGTAAGAAGAAACGTGCCATCCTTTAACACCCATGAATGTCTTCATTGGAGTGCCATCCGCAAATTTAGGGAATGGAGCAACACCAAAATCGATGCCTGCATCTTTCATGCCGCCGAATGCCCATGGTCCATTCATAACAGAAGCAACATTACCTTCGTTGAATAGTCCGTCCATAGCAGAACCGCCGTTTTCGCCGATGATTCCGTTAGGGAATAGCTTTTCAGCATACCACTTCTGGATGTACTCAGTACCTTTAACAGCACCTTCGTTGTTCAAGCCAAGGTCTTGTGGGTTAAGAGCTCCGTCTTTTTCCCCGAATACATAACCGCCGTTACCACCGATTGGTGCGTGAGCGAAGTAGAAGTTATCCCAAAGTGCAAGGAAACCGTATTTGCCGTCTTTAGTGTTAGCTTTTGCGAATTCGTAAAGATCTTCCATTGTAGCAGGAACTTCAGTCATAAGAGCTTTGTTGTAGATGAATACTGGAGTTTCAGCAGACTTAGGAAGTCCGTATAATTTACCATCAAAACTTTGTGCATTGATTGAAGACTCAGAGAAAGTGCTCTTAACATCGTCGCTTACATTAAGTTCAGCAATGTGTCCTTGAACTGCAAGCTCACCAATTTGATCGTGTGGAAGAGTGATGATGTCTGGGCCAGTTCCCGCAGGACCGTCAAGACGTAATTGTTCTTTCATTTTTGTAGCCATTTCTACTTCTTTGAACTCGATTTTAACACCGTGTTCTTTTTCAAAATCTGCAGCTACTTTTTCAAGCCAGCCAGACTTATCTTTATCTTCCCAAACTACTAGCTTTTCTGGTTTTGAAGCATCTTCTGTTTTTTCTCCGTTTCCTTCTGAACCTGTGTTTTCTTCTTCTTTAGGTCCACAAGCTGCAAGAGCGCCAATCATCAAGATCAGCATCATGAAAATCGACAATGCCTTTTTCATGTGTATACCCCTCCTAAAAATGTGATATAACTTTTAATTGTGCGGAACGTTCTTTGTTTGTGCAAACGTTTGTAATATTGTTTGCAACACTATGAAAACGATTGCACAACCTACCTTTTATTATAAAGACTTAAATCTTTTTGACAACTGGTTTTTTTATTTTTTTTTACCAGAGTGAAAAATTCGTTAATTTTTTGTGAAACCACTTTTTAATAATTGACATTTCAAAATGGCTGGTCTACCCTTGTTTTAATCTTGGTATTATATTGTAGCTTTTTCCGCTGAAATTTTACCAAATAGAGCGAAAACAACTATTATAAACGTAACTCTGTGCTCATTAGGAAAGTTAGAATCATCAGCAGTTTAAAATGAAAGGAATGGTTCCCACTTGTTAAAAGAAGCGATTTACCACCGTCCTAAAGACAATTATGCATACGCTTGCACAAATGAAGAATTACATATTCGCATTCGCACAAAAAAAGATGATATGCAAGAAGTATCTCTATTAAATGGCGATCCATATGACTGGCAAGATGGAAACTGGAACACCAATACCGTTCCGATGATTAAAAGCGGATCAGACCAATTATTCGATTATTGGTTTGTCTCTATTAAGCCTCCTTTCCGCAGGATGCGTTACGGATTTATTTTACATGATGGCAACGAAACAGCTTGTTTTACTGAAAAGGGCATTTACGATGAACCCCCTTTGGACGACACAGGCTACTTTTTTGCCTTCCCTTACCTTAATAATATCGATGTATTCCGTGCTCCATCATGGGTAAAAGATACAGTTTGGTATCAGATTTTCCCGGAGCGCTTTGGCAATGGAGATCCATCGAATGATCCAGAAGGTGCTTTGCCATGGGACAGCGCACCACCTGAAAGGGACAACTTTTTTGGCGGTGATCTCGAAGGAGTAATCAAAAATATCGATTATCTAGCTAAGCTTGGCATCACCGGTATTTATTTTACACCTATATTCAAAGCCTATTCCAATCATAAATACGATACGATTGACTATATGGAAATCGATCCGCAATTCGGGGATAAAGACACATTGAAGAAACTAGTTCAGGTATGCCACGAGCATGGCATCAAGGTCATGCTGGATGCTGTCTTCAACCATAGTGGATTCTACTTCCATCAGTTTCAGGATGTACTTGAAAAAGGTGAAGAATCTCCCTATAAAGACTGGTTCCACACTAATGAATTCCCGCTGGTAATGGAGCCAAGGCCGAATTATGATACCTTTGCTTTTGAAAAATCGATGCCGAAGCTTAATACGGAAAATCCTGAAGTCATTGAATATTTGCTGGAAGTCGGGCGCTATTGGGTGCGGGAGTTCGATATTGATGGCTGGAGGCTCGATGTCGCCAATGAAGTTGATCACTCTTTCTGGAGGAAATTCCGTTCTGAAGTGAAAGCAATTAAGCCTGACCTCTATATTCTCGGTGAAATCTGGCATGATTCAATGCCATGGCTGCGCGGCGACCAGTTCGATGCTGTCATGAACTATCCTTTTACGTCAAACATCCTAAACTTGTTTGCTCGCGGAAAAATCTCTGTAAAAGAATTTATTGAGAACATGACGACAGTCAATCATATGTATCCGAAAAATGTCAACGAAGTTGCCTTCAATTTGATTGGCAGCCATGATACACCAAGAATTTTGACCGAGTGCGGCAATGACGAGGATAAAGTAAAACAAATTTTCACTGTATTGCTTTCTTACATTGGTACACCGTGTATCTATTATGGTGATGAAATCGGCATGAGCGGCCCACAAGATCCGGGATGTCGTGAATGCATGAAGTGGAATGAAGAAGATCAAAACAAGGATATGTTCGGACACGTCCAAAAGATGATCCAGCTTCGCAAAGATTATCCGCTTCTGGCAAATGAAGGTGAACTTCACTTCATTCCATCCGACTACCATGAAAGCTGCTTTGCTTATACGAAGTCCAACGGTGAAACAACCATTTTGGTTGTCGTGAACATGAGCAAAGAAGAAGCAAGCTATCCTCTGCCATTTAACTTAAAAGGCAGGAAAATCACCAATATCTATACTGGCGAAGAATATGCTGCCGAAAGCGATGATTTAACAGCCAAGATTGCTGCAAATGGATTCGCATTGTTCCAATTTTAACTTTGTACACCCCTTTCCTATTTGGGAAAGGGGTTTGCTCTTTTTACTGTTCGGGAAAGCGGGTTGCTCATTGCACTGTCGATGAACTTTTACACTATTAATGAGTTATTAGTCATTTCGCGGAATTATGGATGTTTTTCGCTAAATCATTGGGTGATATCGCGGAATAAGCAATTGCGTTGTTTTATAATGGAGTGATACTGGTAATAATCCGTTTGATTTCATCCAGTTTGCGAAAAAAATTACTAAAACTCAACTTTTTTTGGAACAAGTTTTGCCATACAATCTCTTTTCCAATTATTTTTTCGGGAAACGAATCTTTTTCACTCAAATTCCTCCCATAGTCTGTATAATTAAGGAATTACAACTTGGAGATGTAGAACATGAAGAATAATTCTGCTAAACTATCACTTTTTGCCATTACATGGCCTCTTTTTATTGAGATTCTGCTTTATATGCTGATGGGGAATGCGGATACACTGATGCTTTCCCAGTATTCGGATAATTCCGTGGCTGCAGTTGGGGTCTCAAACCAGATCCTTTCCATGGTCATCGTTATGTTCGGTTTCATTGCGACAGGTACTGCAATCCTGGTTGCTCAGAACCTAGGCGCGAAAATGGATGACGATGCCCGGGAAGTTTCCGCGGTCTCAATCGGTGCAAACCTTGTATTTGGATTGCTGCTTAGCGCAGCCGTGTTCCTTTTTAGTGAGCAATTGCTCAAATTAATGGACCTGCCGCCTGAGCTGTTTGAAGAAGCCAATTCCTATCTAAAAATTGTCGGCGGATTTTCGTTTATTCAATCGTTGATCATGACGGTGAGCAGTATTATCCGCAGCTATGGCTTTACCCGGGATATCATGTATGTCACGATCGGGATGAATGTGCTGAATGTCATCGGCAACTATTTGTTCATCTTCGGCCCATTCGGCTTCCCGGTCCTTGGTGTAGAAGGTGTGGCGATTTCCACCACTGTCAGCCGGATCCTCGGATTGTTGGCTGCCATTTATGTGATGACGAAGCGGGTTCCTGGATCATTGCCAATCTCGATGCTTTTCAGTTTTCCAAAAAAACATTTGAAAAACCTGCTTAATATTGGGATTCCTTCTGCGGGTGAGCATTTGAGCTACAATGGGTCCCAGATGGTAATCACGTATTTTATCGCTACCCTTGGAACCCAGGCATTGACGGCTAAGGTTTATACACAAAACATCATGATGTTCATCTTCCTTTTCAGTATCGCCATCAGCCAGGGGACACAGATTTTGATTGGCCACATGGTAGGCGCAAAGGAAATTGAGAATGCATATAAGCGGGCACTAAAAAGCTTGAAGCTGGCTATTATCATTTCTATCGTTACTGCTGCCCTTGTCTCTTTCTTTTCAAAAGACTTGCTAGGAATTTTCACTGATAATATAAGCATCATCGAACTCGGCAGCACATTGATTTTGCTCACGATTATACTTGAACCAGGCAGATCCTTTAACCTGGTACTGATCAGTTCACTCAGGGCGGCCGGGGATGTGAAGTTCCCTGTTTATATGGGAATCCTGTCAATGTGGGGAGTCAGTGTGACTTTGTCTTATTTCCTGGGTATCTATCTCGGTATGGGGCTGGTCGGAATATGGATCGCCTTCATCGCCGACGAATGGCTGCGCGGACTGTTCATGCTTTGGCGCTGGAGGTCGAGAGTATGGGTCAAGAAGTCTTTTGTAGCTGAAGCACAACCTGTCCAAGTGGAATAAGTTATGGGAGGCGAACTGCCGCATAAGGGTACTATTATTTCACTTACATGGTTGCATTTAAAACTCCCGGCCGGAATGTTGAATTCCAGCCGGGAGTTTTAAATTTTCCAATTTGCTTGACGAACCAGGGTACCCTTTTAATAGGATAGAATCTTTGAATTAATATGGGTGATGACTTCCTGAGTATTTGAAGAACCGCCGATATCTCGTGTTTTTACTCCTTCCGCAATCGAATCTTCAATTGCACGGAGCAATAAAGTGCCAAGTTCATTCAACCCGAGGTGATCGAGCATCATTTTTCCTGTCCAGAGTTGCCCGATCGGGTTGGCTATTCCGCGGCCTACAATATCCGGCGCTGACCCATGCACAGGCTCAAACATGGAAGGATATTGTCCAGTCAGATTAATATTCGCCGCCGGTGCGATGCCAATGCTTCCCATGATCGCCGCTCCAAGATCGGTCAGGATATCGCCAAACAGGTTGCTGGCAACAATGACATCAAAATGGTGGGCCTTCGAAACTAAAAAGGCACATAAAGCATCAATATGATTGCTTTCTGTTTCAATCCCCGGGAACTCAGCGCTGAGTTCGTTGAATACCCCATCCCAGAATGGCATGCTGTGGACAATTCCATTTGATTTGGTCGCACTCGTAACTCTGCCCTTTCTGGTCTGCGCCAGCTTAAAGGCATAGCGTATTGTCCTTTCCGTTGCTTTACGGGTAAAGATCGCATTTTGGACCGCGATTTCATCTTTACCGCTATGGATTCTCCCTCCTGATTCACTGTACTCTCCTTCACTATTTTCACGGACTACAATAAAGTCAAAATGATTCGGTTCTGCAAGAGGGGATTTGATTCCCTCTATAAATTTTGCAGGCCGGATATTGATCACCTGCTCGCATTCGCGGCGGATTTTGATCAGCAGGCCCCATAAAGAAATATGGTCTGGAACAATCTGGGGATTACCGACCGCCCCAAGAAAAATAGCATTTGTTTGCTTAAGTTGTTCAATTCCGTCTTCGGACATCATCCGGCCATGTTCAAGATAATACTCACAGCTCCACGGATGTGTTTGATAACGGAACTTCACCCCGCCATGAAGGTCGGCGAGAGTGTCTAAGACTTGCAGTGTCGCAGGAACTATTTCCTTGCCGATTCCATCACCTGGTATTACGGATATATCTAGTTGGTCCACTTATATCTCTCCCTGCTATTATTAATTTATGTAACTGTTATTTTCCCTTAATGCCACAAGAGCAGTGTAGCAGTTTGTTTTCGCTTCAGAATCCTCGCTATCCGCTCGAAATATGAATAGAAAGAAAAAAAGGATCAGGGAATCCCACCAGTAATCTGGACTCCCTAATTCCTCCATTCCTAATTTGCTATAACACTTGGACTTAGACTGCCAGTGTTTGATCTGCCTCTTTTTTCACAATGATTAGCTGGACAGCAACAGCCGAAGCAATGATCACAAGCGCGATTAAATCTGTCTTTAAGCCAGAATCAATTGAAAGAAGAGCAGCAATGATTAGCAAAACCCTCGTGACCCAAATGGCGCGCCGTCCTGCGAACCAGCCTTGGACACTGGCTGACAGCAGATAAATACCGATGGCTGCTGTGGTTACAGCAATGGAGATCTCCATAAAGCTTCCTACCATCAATAATTGCGGGCTGTAGATAAACATGAAAGGCACGATGAAGGCTGCAATTCCAAGTCTGAATGCTTCCACTCCCGTTTTCATCGGGTCAGTGCCTGCAATTCCAGCTGCCGCATAGGCTGCCAGAGCGACTGGCGGTGTGATGGCTGACATGACAGCATAGTAGAAGACGAACATATGCGCAAACAGTGGTTCAATTCCCAGGTTAACCAATCCAGGTGCAACAACGGAAGCACCCACGGCATAGGCTGCTGTTGTCGGCATACCCATTCCGAGGAAAATCGCAATGAACATAGCGAACAAGAGAGCAAGGAATTCACTGTTTCCCGCCACTGAAAAGAGCATGGAGCTGAATCTAAGGCCAACACCTGTTAATGCGATTACCCCCACGATAATGCCGGCGGTGGCACAAACTGCTAATAGTTGAATTGTGTTTTTCATCCCAAGTTCTAAAGCTTCCAGGACCTTCTTTAATCCCATTCTCGTTTCCTTGCCAACCCAGCTGATAGCGAGACATGCCAGAATGCTGTATGTTCCCGACATGATGACAGAATATCCTTTTAGCAGCATTCCGATTAACAGGATGATTGGCACAAACAAGTAGGCCTTTTTCAAAATGCTTTTCAGACTTGGCAGATCTTTTCTTGATATTCCCTTCATGCCCTTTTTGATTGCTTCAAAATCCACCATGAAATATACAGACAGAAAGTATAATATCGCCGGAATGGTCGCTGCAATAACAATTTCGCTATAGCGGATTCCGGTAATTTCGGCCATCAGGAAAGCCCCCGCGCCCATGATTGGGATCATGATCTGGCCCCCAGCCGAGGCAGTTGCCTCTGTTGCTGCAGCAAATCGGCCATTATAGCCTACTCGCTTCATCAAAGGAATCGTCAACGAACCGGTTGCAACCGCATTTCCTGCTGATGTACCATTCATCATTCCCATCAATCCGCTGGAAATGACGGCTACTTTAGCAGGGCCTCCGCGCATTCCTCCTGCAAGGGTAAAAGAAAAGTCAATAAAGTAGCGTCCTACACCCGACATTTGCAAAAACGCACCAAAAATAATAAAAAGCAAAATATATTTGGACGAAACATCGAGCGTGACTCCGAATACACCGTCAAGACCATAAATATAGGTAGTAAAGCGTTCAATACTGTAGCCGCTATGGTTAAGGATGCTTGGAAGGTACGGACCGATGAAGGCATAGAGAATGAATATGCCTGCAAGGATTGGGAGCGTCCACCCACTTGTCCTCCTTGTAAGTTCAAGGACCAGCAATATTCCTGCCAATGCTACGATAAAGTCCATTGTTGTCGGCAGGACACCAAACCGGAAAAGCAATTGTTTTAAATTCATATATATATAGATAAAGATACCGATGCTTGCCAGGATAAGTACCCAATCGACAATATGAATCCGTAGATTCGCTTTTTTCCACCCCGGGAAAAGCATGAAGCCCAGAACCGATCCAAACAGTAAATGGGCGCTTCGGAATAGCCATGGATCAATCGGGTGAAAGTTTAAAATATATAAATGGAACAGCGCTCCGATTACAGCAATCGAGGTAAAAAGGATCTTAGTCCAGCCTGTGAACCTTCGTGCCTCGGTGGCACTTTCGACCTGTTCCTCCTCTTCAGCTTCTTCAAGCATCTCAAGGACCGGCTTATTGATCATTTCGATTTGCTCTGTTTTTTCCTTGCTCATTTTTTATACCTACCTTCTTAAATATACCTATCCCCCATCAAGGGGATAGGCAAGTATTCTACTTTTTATTCATTTCTGGCGGATAGACTGACTCAGGCAATTCAATGCCTTTTTCTTCGTAATACTTAATTGCCCCTGGATGAAGCGGAACATCTTTATTGATCAAGATTGCTTTTTCTACAGCTTCTTCCATTGAAACATGGGTTTTTACAAGCATGTCATGATTTTCATGGTAAGCTTTCACCAGGTCATAAACAAAGTCCTGATTGGCATCTTTACGCACAATTCCAAAGTTGAACATGGCAATCGTTTCGATGTCTTTATCCAAGGTCGTGTATGTGTCGGCAGGAATCGTGAACGGGAAGAAGTATGGGAACTTTTCGATGACCTTGTCCCTCATTTCGCCTTCAATCCCAAAGAAATTGATTTTCCTTTGCACTTCAATTTCTGATACGGCAGAAATAGGAATACCTGCTGCATACCCGATGATGTCAAGCTGGCCATCCATCTGTTGGGAAGCCATGTCACTTGCGCCAGCCTGGACATTATCAGTATCCAATCCCAAAACTTCATGGATTAATGGGACGTAGGTTCCGGAAGTTCCACCTGCCGGTCCAACACCAACACGTTGCCCTTTTATATCTTCAATTTTCTTAACCCCTGATTTTTCCAGCGCCCACCAATGAATCGGTGTGGTATACATAGGAAAAACAATCCGGACATCCTCCATCTTGTTTCCACCTGTCCATTCCCCGCTTCCGGTATATCCTTCATATGCAGGACCAAGTGTTACCATTCCGATATCCTGTTCGCCCGCCTGGGTTAATTGCATATTATGGACAGGTCCCCCTGTTACTTCAACATTAGCTGTAATATCCAGCTTTTGTTCTAATAATGAGGCTAATCCTCCACCAACAATGAAATAAGTGCCTCCCTGTGAAGCAGTTCCAATTTTAACGGTCTTTGGATAATCCTGATATTTGATTTCAGCTGCTTCACCGCTCGTCTCGCTACTTCCCCCATTTCCGCAGGCCGATGTCAAAACCAGTGACAATCCAGCAACTGCTGCAATCGCTTTCTTTTTCCAATTGATATTCATTGTATTTCCCCCTTAAATTTTTTGACTAATTGGCTCTCAAGACATTTGGCTGGTAAATCAGCATTAACCTAACCTATAACAGAGCCTCGCATTAGTGTTCTGCCTCTTTGTTCCTCGGAAGCTGTTTTATATATTCTGCTCCAAACCGATTGGTGAATCTCTGGTAAATCGGCTTGAGAGCTTCTTCCCATAACTGTTTTTCTTCTTCTGATAAATAGTGGATTTCAACACAGCCACAATTCTTCAACTCTTGTAAACTCTCATCATTCAACTTCCTGGCCATCGTCTTTTCCCATGCAGTAACCTCTTCAATGGATTCCTGGAGAATTTGCTGGATATCTTCAGGCAACTTGTCCCAGAATTCTTTTTTCAGCAATACGACATAACCGAGATAACCATGATTGCTGACAGTCATATATTTCTGCTGAGAATGGATTCCTTTGCTGACGATGTTGGAATATGTATTTTCCTGGCCATCAATCTTGTTTTTCTCCAGTAACTGATAGACCTCATTGAAAGAATTGGTTTGCAATTCTGCTTTCAGTTCCAGAAATTGCTGCCTGATTATCTCGCTTGGCATGATCCGGAACCTTAATCCGCGGAAATCTTCGGGCTTGACAAGCGGCTTTGAAGTATTGGTCATTTGCTTGAATCCATTTTCCCACATGCCCAATGGATAAAAACCTTTCCTCTCTAGCTCGTTTAATAATTTGTTTCCGACATTCCCTTCAAGATACTCATGGACTTCATCGGTATCCTGGAAAGCAAAAGGCAAGTCAATGGCTTGCCATTCAGGCACATATGAGCTGATTTTGGCTGTGGCAGGGGCAATCATTTGGATGTCACCCCTTAGCAGTGCATCGATTTCCTCTCCATCCTTATAAAGATAACCATTCGGGAATACCTGGACCTCGACAAACCCGTTCGATTTCTCTTTGACTAGGCTGGCAAACTTTCTAGCAGCCATTCCCTTTGGAGTTTTTTCCCCGACGATATGGGAAAACCGGATGACAATTCTTTCTTCCCTGCTAAGCTGCTCGTTATCTTCTGCCACTTTCTGCGTCTGACATGAAGTCAAAGATAAAAAAAACAGTGGGAATATCATAATTAAAATCATTCTTGGCTTTGTCCGGAAAAGGTAATGGATCACTGGTTCAACATGCCCCTTCCTGCATTCATGGCAAAATATCGACAATTCAATGAAAACTTTTTGTCTATATTTTGATAATTCGAATTATAAAGCGCTTTCATAACATCAACAAGAAAAAGACCATAATGGTCTTTTTGGTCTTTTTGGTCTTTTAATATTTTTAATCAAATAAAATAATAATGACTTGGCCGTCCGACACTTCCATATTGGATATGCACCCTGATTTTTTTAGTTTGTACAAGATACTCCAAATATCTCCTTACCGTCACCCTTGCCATCCCCAATACAGATGCAAGGCTTTCGGACGTAACAGGTTCTTCCTGTTCCATCAATGCAAAAAAAATCTGCTTAAGCGTTTTTTCACTTAGGCCTTTTGGTAAATATTCTGCCTGTCCTTGTATTTGTTTGAATTCATCGATGTCTTCCTGCTGCAGGTTTGGAGCTGCATTTAATTTATTCCACATTTTCTCGTATGTCTCGAGCGCTGATTTAAATCGGTCAAAACGGAAGGGCTTCACCAAATAATCAACCGCACCTAACCGGAAAAAATCATGGATGGTCTGGGCATCTCTCGCTGCAGTAATCATAATGACATCCGTAGGGATATTCCTTTCTCGTATCAACTTCATTACTTCCATGCCGGATAAATCCGGCAAAAACATATCAAGGAGTATCAAATCTGGCTTCAGCTCTTGAATCTCCTTGACAGCTTCTGCTCCCAGGGTAGTTGAACCGCACAATTGGAATAAGGGAAGCCTTTTCAGGAATCCAATATTTACGTCAAGAACCATCGGATCGTCTTCAACTATAAAAACTTTTATCATTCTCTCCCCTTCTTTCAACTTCAATGGTTATTTCTGTCCCTTTGTTGATTTCGGAATGTATTTCGACCTTTCCTCCCTGGGACTCGACAATCTGCTTGACAAGGGCCAGTCCAATCCCTCTACCTTCCTTTGCCTTAGTGCTGAAACCGTATGTGAAAATATTGTTCCGATCTTCAGCCCTGATTCCTTTCCCTTTGTCCCGTACCATAATCATCAAATGATTTTCATCACCCTGCAGAAAGCATACGACGATTTTATTTCTTTCTTGAGGTAAATATGCCTCAAAGGCATTTTCAATCAAATTTCCAAGGACTGTGATAATATCACCTGGACTGAAGCCATCCAAAAGGTGATGCAGATAACTGCGCCTGTCAAAATGAAACTGGATTCCAAGCTCCCGGGCCCTTGCTCTTTTTCCTAAAAGCAAGCCCGAAATAGAATAGTCCGATATCGAATCCTTCAGAAATTGAATGATATTCTCTTCATCGGTTGTTTCATCAATTATAATATCAAGGGCTTCTTCGGTTCTTTCCAATTGTATTAAACCTGCAATGCTATGTAGTTTATTCATATATTCGTGATTTTGCGCCCTTAAGGCATCCACCAGCGTTTTTACCCCTGTAAGCTCTTCAGCCAGACGGTTTGCTTCAGTCTTATCAACCATTGTAATAAATGAGCCAGCCGAATCACCCTTAACGTAAATCGGATAGAGAGATACCAGATAAATTTTATCAAATATATTCATACTCCGATTTGTAATTTGCAGGGAATGAGTGTTATAGAGGGCTTTTGATATACTATCATTTAAATTAGGAAGAATCTCTGTCAAGCTATTGTCCCTTGTTATTTCTTTTTCTGAGTCATTAAACACGTATTCTTTAGCCAGCCGATTCATAAAAGTGATTTTCCCGTTTTCATCAGCAGCAATGATCCCCATATCCATTGCCTGCATTACTGCTGAACGTTCTTCGGCCAGCCTGGCAATTTCATAAGGCTCCAGGTTAAATGTTTGTTTTTTGATATTATTTGCCAGGACTAAAGAACCGAACAGCCCAATCAACAAGCCCCATATAAGAGAAAGAAAGATATCATTCTGATACTGTGCTACAAGAGAATGGAAAGTTGGAGTAAGAATCCCGACAACGGCTACCCCGACCTGAACCACTCCTTCTTCATTCATAATCGGCACAAAAGCCCTGACCGAATTGCCCAATGTCCCTTTCGCTTTTGACACATACTCATGTTCTGACAATGATGCCTTCTCATCCCCACCGACAAACTCCTTGCCAATAAGGCTTTCTGATGGATGTGAGTATCGGATACGATTCATATCTATGATCACAATATAATCCACATTGGTAGCAAGTCTGGTCCGTTCCGCAAAAGGCTGGATAATAGTTTCTCCTCCCGGCTTTCCGACATTATTTCGGATACTGGACATTTGGGCAACTGTTCTGGCTATGGCTGTAGCCCGCTCACCCAGCTCTTTTTCAAAAGCATTCGAAATACTGTAAACCATGATTAGTCCACTAGTAAAAATAGAGATTGAAACAACAAAAAAAGACATAATTAACATTTTAGTCCTTAAACCCATTCTCATAAAAAGCATCCTTTAGTTGAACTGAATTCATAGTGGCTGTTACCATGGACGAAGATGCGCTTTTATGGCCTCTTGTCCATTACTTTAGCTGATAACTCTAGCATATTAATCTTCGAATATTCCATACTTAAATTGACCCGGGTGCGATACCTGTTCCTCCAATTGATGCCCTTATTTCCTCAGCTTCGGAAACAATATTTCTGATTAAGTCCTTAACGGTTTGATCCTTTGCCAGCCCTGGACTTTGTCCCGACCAAAGCGACATGAACCGACTGTCATTCTCTGTGGCTGCTGCCTTTCTTATTTTACTGGTCAGTTTATTTTGAATTGGATAATCAGGAATAGGAACCATACTTTCTTCAAGTTCTATTATGAATTGATTCTTGATACCTCTGGCCCATTTCCCTGAAAATGCCCGGGTCAAGACAGTATCTGAATCGGTTGCCTGGAGAACAGCTTCTTTGTATACTTTGTGGGCACCGCTTTCTTTGCAGGTCAGGAAAGCAGTCCCCATTTGCACTCCCTTTGCCCCCAAACAGAGCGCAGCTATGAACCCTTTTCCATTCATGATCCCTCCGGCAGCAATAACTGGTATTGATACCCTATCTGTTATCTGGGGAATCAGCGACATTAATCCAATCAAATGATCTCCACCATTTTCCGAAAAAGACCCGCGATGCCCGCCCGCTTCACTTCCCTGGCCAACAACGATATCCATACCTGCATTTTCATTCATCACTGCTTCATTTACACTTGTAGCAGTTCCAACGAGGATGACACCCTTCCTTTTCAACTTTGAGATGACTTCTTCCGAAGGAATGCCAAAGGTAAATGAGCAGACAGGGACTTTTTCTTCGATGATGACGTCCAGCAACTCGGCAAATTTAACCTGATCCTCTTTCGGATCCGGGAGGACCAGGACCTCTTCCTTTATATTCAACTCATCACGAACAGACTGGAGTCTGTTGAAGGCCAAGTCGAAATCAAGCTTTGAAATTCGAAAATCGGCCGGAATGAAAAAATTTACTCCATACGACCTGCTCGTTAGCATCTTGATTTCCCTTATTTGACTTCTCAACTGGCCTGGTTCCATATATCCTGCACCGACCATACCCAGGCCGCCTGCGTTTGATACCGATGCTACCAGTTCCGGGGTTGTCACCCCTCCTGCCATTGGCGCTTGTATAATTGGATATTCAATATTCAATAACTCATTTACCCTGTTATCCCACATGTTATAGCCCCCTCCCTTTACTCATTTTTCTTTCATCTCAGCTCTTTTCGTAAATTTTGTTACTTTCTCAACAAGAGTAAGACCGGCACCTGGGTTTTCATGCGTATAATCGGAAATTCCCTTTAGAAATCTCCTCGAAAAGAGCTCCGATACCTTTAATAATGCGGATACGAGTATATCATCGAAGAGCAACAGTTAATGCGAAAACAGCCTTCATCTATGTTTTCAAATTCCAAAACATTTTCACTTTCAGTGTGCACCCCAGAAACAAATCCCGTAGATTCATCCGGCTTAGATCTTCTGTTGCTATCTCTCAAAATTCCCTCATTGTTTATTTTACAGAATTTTTCGATACATAAAAGTCGAATTTTATAAATAGATCATCTTTTCATGTAGAAAAAACCTCTTATTCGAAAAGGTGAAGCGCCAGTAGCCAGAGCTCTTAAAATATTTAAAATTGAAGCAAGCCCATCACGGGCTTGCTTTTTTAGTCTGCTATATTGATATTGTAATCCCTGAACCAGATATGGATTTGCGCTAGCTGTGCCAATAGCTGCGGTCCTGTCATCAACTGGCCGAACCACGGTACGTTGAAGGATTGGCCTTCGGTTTCAATCATTTTCTGAAGGGTGGTCCTGTCGAAGAATTCATGTAGTGCACTGTTTGAATCGCCCATGAAATCTGACAGCATTCCTTGCACTGCCTGGGTATAGGCTGGATGATGAGTCTTAGGATACGGACTTTTTTTACGATATAATACTTCATCTGGCAATACGCCTTCCAATGCTTTGCGCAGGATTCCTTTTTCCCTGTTTCCATGCATCTTCATTTCCCATGGGATGTTCCAGACATATTCTACAAGCCGGTGGTCGGCGAACGGAACCCTCACTTCAAGGCTGGCACCCATGCTCATCCGGTCCTTCCGATCTAAAAGTGTTGTCATGAACCAGATAATATTTAGATAGAATAATTGCCTCCGCTTAGCATCTACTTGACTTTCACCATCCAGTACCGGAACCTCTCCGATCGTATCATTGAACTTATCCATCATATAGTCTTCAAGATTCAATTTTTTCCGCCAATGGTCCCTCAGCATGTTTTGACGCTCATTAATCGACCGCATCCACGGGAATCCCGTTCTATTCAGATCTTCCTCCCTATGAAACCATGGATAGCCCCCAAAGATCTCGTCAGCACATTCACCTGAAAGTCCTACGGTGAAATCCTGTTTGATTTCCCGGCAGAACCAGAGCAGTGATGAATCGATGTCTGCCATTCCTGGCAGGTCCCTGACATGGACAGCTTCAGTTAAGTAGCCTGCCAGATCCTGCTGGGATATGATGCTGTTATGGTGAACGGTACCAAATGTTTCCGTCATCTTATTGATCCAAAAGGCATCAGCGTTTGGCTGGAATTCATTTTTCTTGAAATACTTGTCATTGCCTTCGTAATCGATTGAGTAAGTATGCAGGCTGCCCATGCCCTCCGACTTGTAATGATCCGCAGCAATTGCGGTGATTGCGCTTGAATCGAGTCCGCCGGAGAGGAAGGTACATAGTGGAACATCTGAAACCAGCTGTCTGGTGACAGCATCTGTGAACAATTCCCGCACTTTGTCAGCTGTTTCATCAAGAGTATCAGTGTGTTTCTCGCTTTTTACGTTCCAATATCTCCATATTTTCAAACCATTTTTTGAAAAAGTCAGCCCGTGGCCCGGCCGAAGTTCCTTCATATTTTTAAAGATACCTGCACCGGGAGAACGGGATGGTCCAAGCCCAAACACCTCACAAAGCCCTTCCCTGTCTACTTCAGCCTTCACCTCTGGATTCGCCAGCAGTGCCTTTTGTTCAGAAGCAAACATAAGACCCGATGATGTTTCAAGGAAAAACAGCGGCTTCACGCCAAGACGGTCGCGGCCGATGAACAGTTGTTCCTGCTTGTGATCCCAGACAGCAAAGGCGAAGATCCCATTCAAATGCTCCAGGCAGTTTTCTTTCCATTCCATGAAAGAAGTAAGCAAAACCTCTGTATCAGAATGGCCGTTAAAAGAATATCCTTTTAATAGCAGTGCTTTTCTGAGGTCTTCCGTATTATAAAGTTCTCCGTTATAACAAATGGTATAACGGTTATCTCCTTGTGTTCTGGTCA
Source organism: Mesobacillus boroniphilus (assembly GCF_018424685.1). Taxonomy (NCBI): domain Bacteria; kingdom Bacillati; phylum Bacillota; class Bacilli; order Caryophanales; family Bacillaceae; genus Mesobacillus; species Mesobacillus boroniphilus. The sequence goes on along the minus strand of NZ_QTKX01000001.1, from coordinate 204,463 downwards.
TTGGCTGTTTGCCGCCCTCGGGATCGACAACCACTAGCCTTTTATGCCCCAGTGCAGCATGCCCGGAAGTCCATACATTGGTATCGTCAGGACCTCTTTTACTTAAAGTTTCCGCCATTTTTTCCATGGTCTCCCGTTCATGATCCAAATTTTTACGATAGTCTATCCAGCCAGTTATTCCACACATTTTTTGATCATTCCTTTCAGCGGAACTTTTTTGTTGTCAATAAGCACTTTCAGAAACTAACAATTGCTTAAGCATTACTCATCTTATGCATAAACATCCCAACTGGTTAATTGCCTATCTTATAAATCATGTTATAAATTCGCCAGAATATGTCTACAAAGAAGGTGAGCGATAATTAACGGAGGATCCAAATGAATCGACAACAACGAAGCAATCTAATTGAATTCCAGCCCCGGGCATTCAACACCGGGACAGTAGAATATATTAATTCACAATGGGTTTTCTTTGATGAAGAAACAGAAGAGGCCGCACTTGTCGATGAATTCATCCATCAAGAGATTGAAGTGCAGCGAAACAATAAATGGTGCAAGGGGTTTTTGCTGGATAACGGCTATGTTCAAACCGGCAATGAAAAAATCATCTTGCAGGATCAGGAAATGATCAGGATCAGGAAGCAGCTGATCTATTCATTCGAGCGTTTGCTCGATGAACTGAATAATGAAGCGTTTGTCCAATTTATCAATACATTGAATTCGCTCAATTTTTCGATCTATGATTGCATCTATTGTTATAACCATCTGACCTTTCTCGATCACGAAAAAGGGGTTTCAGGAGTCAACTTTTTGATTCTTGATAATGAAGAATACATCTGCAGTGTGCAGCACCACTTTGATTATTTTGAAACACAAAATGACAGGTTCGAATTAACCTTGAACAACGGGAAACGGACCGTTATCGAGAGAATTTCCTGAAGAAAAGGTAAGCGCCTTGGTCAGCACCGACAAAAAAAAGAGCCTGCACTCAATGTGCAGGCTTTGTATTTATTTCACTTAATACACAATATTTTCCATAGTACTGAAGCCTTTTTCGAAAGCAGCTATATCAAGCGGCTTCTGGATGTAGTACCCCTGGGCATAATGGCAATCCAAATCTCTTAAAAGATTCAGCTGTTCATATGTTTCTACACCCTCGGCAACAATTTTGACCGAAAGACCCTGGCCCATGGTGATGATTGCCTTGACGATTGCAATATCGGATGGGTCGTCATGAAGGTTATTGATGAATGATTGGTCGATTTTAAGCGTATCGATTGGCAAATTACGCAAATAACTTAATGACGAGTACCCTGTTCCGAAGTCATCAATCGAAACCTTTACCCCGAGTTCCTGCAACGATTTCATAACCGAAATGCTATAGACAATATCTTTCAGCATTGCGCTCTCTGTCAGTTCCAAGGAGAGGTAACCTGGGTCAAGCTGTGACGTCTCCAGGGCTTCGACCACCTGTCCAATAAAAGCATGCTGCTGGAACTGATAGGCTGATACATTAACCGAGATACCGAGATTGGGGAATCCATTCTGCTGCCAGGCTTTTGTCTGCACACATGCGGTTGTCAGAACCCATGCACCGATTTCCTCAATCAATCCTGTTTCCTCTGCAAGAGGAATGAACTGTGCTGGCGAAACCAGTCCAAGATGCGGATGCTGCCAGCGGATGAGGGCTTCTGTACAGATAATCTCCCCAGATTTCAAGTCCATAAGCGGCTGGTAGCAAAGATGGAACTCATCCTTTTGCAGCGCTTTTCTTAAATAACTTTCAAGCTCAAGCCGTACCAATGCCTGATCGTTCATTCCGGTTGAGAAGTAAGTAATCTTATTACCGCCTTGATTTTTCGAGCGGTTCATCGCAATATCCGCATTTTTCAGCAGTGCATGCTCATCAAGACCATCCCCCGGGAAGGAGCTGATTCCAATGCTGGCCGTGACGATGAACTCCTGATTCTGATAAAACAAGGGCATTGATATAAGGTTCTGCAATTCTCTGGCTGTTCTTGTCGTCTGATCGATGCTAACATTCTCTGTCAGCATCATGGTGAATTTATCGCCGCTGAACCTTCCAAGATAAGCGCCTTCTGGAAGGCGATTCTGGATTCTTTGTGCCAGCTCCTTCAATACAATATCACCAGCATAATGCCCAAGACTGTCATTGATGATTTTGAAGCGGTCAATATCTATGACAAGTACGGCAAGTAGTTCTTTCTTATGCTTGGCACGGTGAATCATTTCTTCGAGCTGTTCAGTGAACCTCATCCTGTTCGGCAATCCCGTATCCTGGTCATAATAGGCAAGCTGGATGATCTTTTCCTCTGTTTTTTTCTGGGTGGTGATATTTCGGCCAATACCATACGTTCCTACACATGCACCATTTATCGTAATTGGAATATTTTTGATCTGAAAAATCTGGGTTTCGCCGCTCTTGATTGTAATCTCGATTGTATAGGTCTGATTTTTCCCCTTTAGTGCCTGAATAAAATGCATTTTGGCACGGTTCACATCTTCCTTGTTGATAAAATCGAGCGCTGACTTGCCAATAAGTTCGCTTTCGGTATATCCAAAGGTTTTCATGAATGCCTGGTTGACACTTGTGAAATTCCCTATTAAATCTGTTGAATAGACAAAATCTCCATTGTTGTCAAACAACGAACGATAGTATTGCTCGGAAACTTTGAGGCTTTCGTTAAGGTGAAGGATGTCTTGTTGTGAGGTCTCCACAAGGCTGTTCAATGTGTTGATGGTGTATTGATCTTGAAGAGTAGGATTGAGTTCTTGTTCATCGAACACAGTAAATGAGACGACACATTGTGTGTCTAAAGGGAAGCAGCCGCCTGCTTCACAGCTCAACACAGCAGATACGGGAAGCTGCTTTTTAAGCAGCTGCTCAAGGTGCTGAAGCTTTCGTTTTTCTTTATGACTGAAAAAGATTTGCACCAATAGATTGCGATGGTCTTTGAATGAATTGCCCTCTATAAAGCTATTAAGTTTTCGATCATTTTCGTAAAAGCAGCTTTTTGTCGTAGCCATTGCAGTCTCCAATTTTTATATTTCTCCAATATCCCTTACCTCTTAAGTTATCATAATTCCCCGGGTAAAAATATGTCAAAAAAAGAAAAAACTGCCCAAATGGACAGCTTTTTTTCGACAAACCGATATTAGAACATGTCAGTTCCAAGTGGAAGTGAAAAACCTAAATACAGTACAAGAAGAACTGCGACAATGAATTGAATCCACAATATAGACGCTTTTTCGTTCTTTTTTGTACGAATTAAAATCATTTCCAGCATTGCGATTACCCACAAGCCTACTGCCGCTTTCAGCACATACATAATGTTGATATTGATGCTGAAAAGAAGCCAGAAGCCAGTCAATAGAATGAGCACGTAAAACAATCTAAGGACCATCTGGACAATTTTAGCGCCCTTTTCCTTACCGCTTTTATGTAGTCCAAGTGCAACGAAGAATAAAACAAGAGCCAAAAACCAAGTGGTCATATGGGCATGTATCATGTACCCGTCCTCCTAAATAGTAAATTCTAAAATATCATACCATATTCAAAAAGGAATTTCATAAATATATGGTAGTATAATGAACTGTTCAATTTAAAAGAGACACCCTATTCAGGGTGTCCCCAGCCATTACATAGCCAAATCGGTTTGTTGTGGTTCTTCTTTTGTCTTGAATAAATAGACTGTCATAGTCATCAAAGCAAAGAGTACAAGGAAGCCAAGAAGAACACCCAGGTTAATCATCGCCATTGAAGAACCATTTAATGAAATAAGAGCTTTAAATCCTGCAATCGAATACGTAAATGGCAAGTATGCACTTATACTGCGGAGATACTCAGGCAGCATATCAATTGGTAGGTTTGCTCCAGTTGTCGAAAGCTGCATGACTACCAATGCTAAAAGAATAAAACGGCCGATATTCCCAAACGAAGCAAAGAACATGACAATTGCCGTAAATACAATACTAACCACTATAGCGAACACTATGAACCCTGCTGGGTTTGAAACCTCTAATTCTAAGAATGCAAGGACCACAATGGATAGCAGAATTGCCTGAACCACAGCTAAGGAAGCAAGATTCATAAATTTTGCAGCGAACCAGCTCACCTTAGATACATTTAATTCCTGAGGCTTGTTGAAATTGATGAACATTGACATGATTAATATCCCCACGAATAATGCAAGTGTCATCACATATGGCGCAGTAGAATCTCTGTAAAGAGAATATCCGTTGACTTTGTCGCTAATTAGTTCAACTGGTGAAGCGAACATGCCAATATTTTTTTCGTTAGCTTTAATCTTACCGGTTTCCTCAGCACCATCCTTTAACCCGGCAGCCAATTGACCGCTTCCATCATAAAGTTTCCCTGCTCCTTCATTCAATTTTGTTACTCCATCAGTCAGATCTCCCCAGCCTTTTTCCACGCTGACATTTCCGTCGCTGACTTGGACAACACCTGAATGAATCTTGGAAGCACCTGCTGTCAGATCACGCCATCCCTTATCTACGGTAGCATTTCCGTCGCTGACCTGAGCTGCCCCTGAATGGATTTTTGCTGCACCTGCAGCAAGCTCCTTCCAGCCCTTATCTACCGTTTGATTCCCTGCTGATATTAAAGCTGCTCCGCCATCAAGTTCTTTGACCCCTGCTGTGATGGTTCCCCATCCAGCATTGACGGACTTATTTCCTGCAGCTATTTGAGTTGTTCCATCATGAAGCAATCCGACCTTAGTGATCATTTCATCCCAGCCTGCTGCTACACTTGCTGTTCCAGCTGCCAGGACAGGGGCACTTGCTGCTAAGTCGCCCACACCCTGGTCGATCAATTTCTGGCCCTCTGCCAATTGATTAATTCCAGATGCAAGTGACCCTTTTTCTGCAGGAATATTTTCATTGAATGCTGCGGCAATCTGATTCGCTCCATCCTGCAGTGCTTGAAGCTTCGCTGCATTTTCAGGATTAGTGGCCGCATCCCTGATACCTTTACTTGTTCCTAGAATAGTTAAAAAATCTTGATCTGTGCTTAATCCTGGGTTCTTTGCGAGATATGCTTCCAACAGTGTGGTCAGGCCCTGAAGATTGTTCCCCAGGTTTTGTGAATTTGTTATCACTTCGCTAATTCCGCCTGCTACTGCTGTAGTTCCCGGGCCAATCTGGTTAGTTACTGCTTGTTGTGCCCCTTGCAATCCAGCTAACACTGATGCTGTACCAGCCTTGAGTTCTGGCATTTTTTCTTCTAACCGCTTACCTCCCGCAGCCAGTTGAGTGATGCCTGGCTGTCCGCCTTTAAGCTTTTGCAGGAGCAATCCCGTTCCTGCATTTACATCTGCAGATCCGTCCGCCAGCTTGGTTATGTCTGAGGATTTTTCATTAAGAGAGCTTAATAGCAGACCGGTCCCATCTTTCAGATCTTTTGAACCGTTTGCAAGTTTTGTAATATCACTTTGTTTGGATTTCAAACTTCCTGCTAATTGAGCAGTACCTGCTGCAAGTTCCTTTGACCCATTTGCCAGCTTGGATATATCTCCTTGTTTTCCGGCTAAAGAACCCGCCAGTTGACCAGTACCACTTTTCAGTTCAAGAGTTCCAGCCGCAAGCTTCGAAATATCTGCTGACTTCTCGTTAAGGGTAGTCAAAAGCAGTCCAGTACCATCATGAAGTTCAGCTGTTCCGTCATACAGTTTCTCAGAACCATCCGCTGCAGTTTTGAACCCATTCGATACGTCTCCAAGATTTGCAAAAATATTGCTCGCATACTTTTCAGTAATCTTGTTGGCAAGCTTCTCTCTCAGTTTTTCAGTTGCACTTCTTGTCACCTGTGCGGCCATAAAATTAAGGCCCTCATTTTGGATATAATTGAGTTCCAATTTTTTCGGATCTGGCTCCAGAACCGTTGTCACTCTTTCAGAGAAGTCTTCTGGAATCTCAATGACCATGTAATATTTATTGCTTTGCAGTCCTTTTTCTGCTTTCTCTGCATCTACAAATTTCCAGCCTAAGTCATTGCTTTTCTTCAGGTCTGCCACAAGATCCTCCCCAACATTAAGGGGCTCTTCCCCGGACATGGCACCTTTGTCTTTGTTGACAACTGCAACAGGCAGATTGGAGAGATTATCATACGGTCCCCAATCTGGAGACAGCAGGATTCCGCCATATACAATTGGCACCAACAAAGCTGCAATAACAGAATAGAGTACCCCTTTGCTCGATGCAATCTGTGACATTTGAGCCAAAAACAAGCTAAACCAATTCATTCGTACTCCCCCATGAGAATTATATATATGTTAAAGCGACTGAATGAGTATTCAATCACTGCAACAAATAGTATTCTCATGTGTAGGTAAAAACTCCTGCATAAAATACTGAAGATAAAAAATATTTTTAATATTACAATAATATAATAAAAAAAATTCTCCTTTATTCTATAAGGAGAATCATTGCCATTTACTGTTTTGTTACTCTATTCCTTAAAGTCCCAATCCCTTCGACAGTTATTTCAATGGTATCTCCAGAGCTTAAGAACCTTGGCGGTTTAAAGCCTTTTCCTACTCCTGCGGGGGTTCCTGTAGCAATGATGTCACCAGGCTCGAGTGTCATCCCCTGTGAGAGCACTGAAATGACCTCTTCTACTGGGAAAATGAAGTTTCCTGTATTGGAATCCTGTCTCACTTCTCCATTTACTGTTGTCTTTATATCCAGATTGTTTGGATTTTCGATTGTGGTTTTATGGACAATCCATGGTCCCATCGGGCAAGTGGTGTCAAGGCTTTTACCAATGAAAAACTGCTTATGCTTTGCCTGAAGGTCTCTAGCCGTCACATCATTTACGATTGTGTAACCAAACACGTAATCCAAAGCATCTTCCCTTTTGATCGCTTTTCCTTTCTTGCCAATGACTACTGCAAGCTCACCTTCATAGTCCAATTGCTCTGTCAATTCGCTATGCGCGAGGATATTCTGATCATGGGCAATGACAGTGGTAGGTGCCTTTGTGAATACCATGATATGCTCAGGAATATCATCCTTGCTACCCATTTCAATCGCATGCTCCGCGTAATTTTTACCGACACAGAAGATATTCTTGGCTGGCCGTGGAATGGGCGCTAACAATTCAACTGTCTCAAGCGGGATAAATAGCTCGCTGTCCAGTTTGTTATCGTTCACCCATTGAAATGTTTTCTCCGCTTCCTGATGAAATACTTCCCCCAATGAAATGGCTTGAAGCAGATCAGCAGGTATTGCTTTTTTACCGCCCATTTTTTCATAGGTATCAACTAGTGGCAGGACATGAGTCCCTTCTGGATTGACAATTCCAATAAACTGGCCAGATTCATTTTTATACATAACGAACTTCATGTTAACGTCCTCCTTTAATTGACTGCTCTTCTATAAATTTCTCTGTTTCACGAGGATTTGTAAAATGGTAAATCCCTTTTCCCTGAAGCCTGAACTCTTCTAATTTCGCAATAATGCCCGGAGCTTTTTTACTTCTGTACTGCGCCACCCATTTGATAAAATCCCAATCCAGCCTCTCCGGGCAGCCTTCATTCATATCTGGCCTTGTCCTGCCATGGTACATGATTCTCCTTTTGAAAACTCCGTACAGGCACCTCGGAGTAGAATAATCAAGGAAGATGATGGTATCAGCTGCTTGTGCCCTCATATCCATCGTGCTGCCATAGTTTCCGTCCATGATCCATGTATCTTGTTCTATCACTTGCTTGATTAGCCTTTTCCACTCATCTTTTGCAGTCATTTTCCAACCCGGTTTCCAGTACATTGCATCAAGGTGATACACCTTTAAGTTAAGTATTTTTCCGAGCTTTCGGGCCAGTGTCGATTTTCCTGCGCCTCCGCAGCCGATAATGATGACCTTCTCCATCAGGCTTCACCCTTTTTAAAACGCTGCTTTTTCAAATACGTGCCACTTCGCCACAGCCATTCGACAGGCCCATAGTAAAATCTTTTGACCCACCAGCTGCTGAATGCCAATTGAATCACGTAAATTCCAAGCGCAAGCATGGTTCCTGAAAAAATGGACAATTCCCCATAATATCCAAGTCCATAACTATAAAAAATCATAGTCGATACGACCGACTGGAATAGGTAGTTGCTGATTGAAAGCCTGCCGGCAGCTTCCAGCGGGTAGAGCAAACTGTTCAATTGTTCAAGCTCCGAAGCGAGTGCAATAATCAGCGCATAAGCCATCGCAACCATTGCGCCGCCAAAAACATCCTGCGCATAATCTGTCATCAAAGTTTTGCCATACAGGTAGGGAACTGCTTTTATCAACAATCCAAGGGTTGCGAGTACAGCTGCAGCGATTGCAATCCTTCTCCTCTTCTCCTGAACATTCTCAAAAAGTCTTAGCTTTGCCGCTCCTGCTCCAATCATGAACAAAGGAAGAATCGTGATCAAATAAAAGAACAATCCCATCAGGTTATTGTTTTTATACCATTCAGATATTCTATGCTCAGTCACTTCAGCAAAGCTGCCCGTTTGATAGATTGCTATCGACTGTTCCGCCGCTTGTCCGTCGTACATCGAAAATTCCGCTCCTCCATCAGCCACAGATGCTGCACCGAGCATCAATAACAGAAGGACATTAGGGACTATGTATAAGCTCAATCCCGTAATGAAAAGCCTTTTTGCACTCCAGCCAATAAATAGAAGGAATGCAAAACCGCAAACCGCGTATGTTATGAGGATATCTCCTTCCCATATGAGGAAAGCATGTATGACACCAATCAATAACAGGATGGACAGCCTCCTCAAAGCAAGCGGATTGAACCTGAGTCCTTTTTCAAGCGTGCGTTCTCTTAAAATAACAAGCCCATACCCGAACAGCATCGCAAACAGCGGATAAAAGCTGGCCTGGACAAATAAATCAATGAACCGGTATGTAAATAAATTTACGCTTCCATCCCACCAAGTCTCAGGATCAATATAAAAATAAGGCGAATGGAATGAAATCATGTTTACAAAAAAGATCCCCAATAATGAAAAGCCTCGCATCCGGTCAATTGAATTAATTCTATTTCCGGATACCTGTCCGTTAATCTTCATCTTCCCCCTCATTCCATCCAATAGTTAACAATCTATGTATATCACACAATATACCAACATGCCAAAGGTTAGCAGGAATCGAAAGAAAAAGGGACGCCACTAGCAAGGCAGTCCCCTTAGGCTATTAATTTACAAATCTGCCCGTCTTACCATTGTTTTCCCAGTATTCATTCCGTAAATGGACCTTTTGGATTTTGCCGGAAGCTGTTTTAGGCAGTTCGTTTACAAATGTAACCCCTGTAATTGCTTTGAAATGGGCCAGTTTTTCTCTTGAAAAAGCAATAAGCTCCTGTTCTGTGACCTGCTCATTTTCACGAAGCACAATATATGCATGCGGAGTCTCGCCCCATTTTTCGTGTGGGACCGCAATGACTGCTGCTTCCAGGATTGCAGGATGGTCATACAATACTCCCTCGACTTCGATGGAGGAAATATTCTCGCCGCCGCTGATGATGACGTCTTTCTTGCGGTCGACAATATCAATGTTGCCGTATTCATCAACTGTTGCCATGTCTCCGGTATGGAGCCATCCATTACGGATCGTTTCCATCGTTGCCTCTTCATTTTTCCAGTAGCCTTTCATGACTCCATTGCTTCGGGTTATGACTTCCCCTATTTCCTTACTATCATGGGCAACCTCATCTCCATGATCATTCACGACCTTTACCTGGCTGCCAATCATGGATATTCCTGCTTTTGCTTTCATTCGGTATTGTTGATTCAAAGGAAGCTGCTTCAAATGCGACCTGATAGTTGAAATCGTGCTTAAAGGGGAGGATTCTGTCATGCCGTACACCTGGATGAATTCCCAGCCAAGTTCTTTTTCTACTCGGGTTACGAATGCTGGAGGCGGTGCAGAACCGGCAATGACCACCCGTACCTGCTGTTCAATGCTCGGGACATTTTTTTCATAAAACTGAAGCAATGCATTCAACACAGTTGGAGCCATGTGCATGACGCTGACTTTATGTTTTTCCAACGCGTTAAAAATCGTTTCGGGCGTCGTCTTTCGCAGACATACCTGCGAAGCGCCGTTCGCCGTATAATAAAATGGCGATCCCCATCCGTTAACATGGAACATCGGCAGGACATGGAGCAGGACATCCTCATCGCTGACGCGTAAATGATGCATCGTGCTCAACGCGTGGAGGTAATTATTCCGGTGAGTAAGCATGACACCCTTTGGATTACCAGTCGTCCCACTTGTATACAGCAGACTGCAGACATCATTCTCATCAAGCTCTTCTCGATTAAAACTTTCGGCAGATTGCTGTAAAAGCCATTCGTCATAACTGATCTCATCCAGGCTATCTTCCTTGTAGTGGACAATAATATGCTGAACACTTTCAAGCTGATCCTTGATTGGCTGGATCAAATGATATAAATCCTGGTCCACGAACAAAACTTTCGATTCACTGTGGTTAAGAATGAACAAATAATCATCCGGCTTCAGGCGAATGTTCAATGGGACCATAACTCCGCCTACCTGGAATACACCATAGAAACCTTCGAGCATTTCGATCGAGTTCGGGGCAAGGTAGGCAATCCGGTCACCCTTGCATACTCCTATCTTTCTTAATCCACCTGAAAGCCGGTTCACTCTGTCATTCAATTCCTTATATGTAAGCGCCCTGTCCTCAGAAAAAATCGCCTTCTTATCTCCATAAAGCGACACTGCCCGGTCTAGAAACTGTTTTAACAGCAATGGTACGTTCATAATCTGCCTCCTGTAGAATAATTTTATAATTCTAAATATATAAATATATTAACATATTACCGTCGCTGTTATACAAAAAAAATAACTGTTATACAACAAATATTAAAACATCTATAGGACGAAAAGCTTACCATATTGAAACAAATGGGCATTTTAATCACATTCTGCATTTGGGCACATACGATAATAAAGAAATCTAAAAAAAGGGTGTTGCTTAATGCCAGCAATTGTAGGAGTTGCACAGGTCATTTCACTCGGAAACAGCGCTGTCTTCCACATTGGTGACGTATACAGAATTAGCCCGGTTTCCAACGCAAAAACATTTTCTGGAGCTGGCTCATTCAATACCGGAGATGGATTGACCGTGTACAATAACCAAAGCTCAACAAATACCTATGATACAGATGCCGTTGATCAAGGCAATTATCTGAATGTATAATGCGGGTGAATCGAATGAATTTTTATATACAACAATCAATCACTATCAACCTTTTGAGGATTGATGGAATCTCAAACTCTTCTGTTCTGCAAATTGGCAGTGCAGGAATGATTAAGCCAGTCTCCTACCTATATAACACCGGTGGATTTACAGCACCTGCTCCAGAGGCGGTCCACCCTACAGAAGTCACAACTGGCTTAGAGGATATGCCAGGCGGCACACTGGAAGCTCCTGCCGTCCCTTTGCAGGCTCCGGTTCAAAGGAATTAAAGGATTTTAAAATTTGGTCGATTCGAGGTGATTCATTTTGGATGCGGAATTTTATCAATATTTACAGAAGCTGCATTTATATGTGGAGCACCAGAGCAGAAAGACTGCCAGGTTGGAGAAGTTGGTTTCCGAGCTTCAGCAGGAAATTGCTGCACTAAAGGAGCGGCCGCCGGTTCAAATCGGAAATATCGAGTATAAATTCGACCAGTTGAAGGTGGAAACACTTGAAGGAACATTAAATATCGGCTTGAATCCAACAGAACTGGATGGGATTGATGATTTCACCGTTGATCAGAAGGCTGTGAATGTCCCGATTCCGCCAAAGCAGTTATTTAAAAGGACAATCGAGATTGAAACAGCACTGAACCAATATCTTGAATCTGATTTGGAGAACATTTACCGAAGTGCCCAAACGGAACTGGGAATCAGTGTAGATGATTCATATTTCGAGTTTATAAAAAATGATATCAAAAAACAGTTATCCGTCAGAGTGGCTCAACATTTAAAAGAACAATCATCGAGTGAAAGAGGTACTGAATTAAGTCCTCAGTTAAATGAAAATGTGATTGATTTGCTTAAGCAGGAAATCCAGAATGGAGTATTCCTGTTCCTGAAAAACCTGCCGGATAATGTAAAGGAAGGACGTTCAAAATGAATTTCCAAGTCTATAACCGGGATATTAGTGTCGGCGACATTAGGGTCATAGGTGTTTCGAGTTCATCACTGCTGATGGTAGGGGACGCTGAAACAATTCAGCTGGCTGCAACCTTTGATACACCGGCAGAATCGTTGATTGTTGGCCCATTTGTCCCGCTGTCGCCGGATATATCGTGATCGCTATGCTTCAGAGAATAACATGTGTTGACCATATTAAAATCGACTCTGTATCCTTCTCCTCGATTTTCCAGATCGGTGATTCTGAGCAAATACAGGCGTTTTCCAGAGCGCTGGCTGTACAAAGAGAGGCAGAGATATTTTTTGATAAAGAAGGTAATTTCGATGTGTATCCTGTTTTTTCGGAAGGGATCCCATTTCAACCAACAGATGAGTGCATTGTTACCTCAACCCAGAATCTTAACCCTGTACTGAAAGTGAGGAATATTGATATCATGGGAGCCTCTTCCTCGTCTGTTGTGCACCTTGGAAACAGCCGCAATATTTCCATGGAAGCCAGGGTAAAGCATATACGTCAGCTTTTGCCCCGTAATAACAAGTCGAGTGGGGAAGGCATATAGATTTATTAAGGAACTTCTAGTCTTTATCACTGATTATCAATCAGTTTAAGACAGCAACAATGGGTAAAAAAGCCTAAACAAAAGCAGAAAAGGATGTTTTCAATGCCAGCAATAATAGGTCCTGTGCAAATATTGAATGTAGGCGGCGGGACGGTGCAGTTTGGCGACACGCTGTTCATCTCGCCAAAAAGCAATTCTAAAACAGTCGCTGGGCAGGGTGGGTTCAATACTGGCGGATTCATAGTCACGAATAATGGATTAAGCGCCAACAATGTCCTTGATGCCAATTTGATTGACCAGCCGACAGTAGGAAATAACTAGCGTTTATTTCTTTTTCGCTCATTAGACTTTGTAATTTTCGGCAGCCTTGTAGAAGGCTGTTTTTTTATCCATTTCAAAAACTTCTGCAATTCAGGATGGGAGCCGAGCCGGTCAATCGTGTTCAAACCCGATGCAAGCTCTTCATTCGTGAACAGAGCATGAATCTGTTTATGGCACGGGATACATAGATTGGCAGTAGGCATGAAAGTGCCACCCATTTCTTTAGGAACCAGATGGTGAATGGTCACCTCAACCTCTTCCCTGCCGCATAATTCACATGTGCCGGACTGTTTTCTCTTTGCCACTGGATGATCCCTCCTCTGCAAGATGAAGTCTCTTTCCCCTACCCTTGATCTGCGACCGAAGCTACTGCGATCTGCTTTTTTCGGGCGGAAAACCCGATGAGCTGCGACCGAAATTACGACGTTCGCCTTTTTCGGGCGGAGAACCCGATGAGCTACGATCCAAATACGGCTTTCTGCCTTTTTCGGGCGGAGAACCCGATGAGCTGCGATCGAAATACGGCGTTCTGCTTTTCAGGGTGCCACTGCTGCAGATAGATCCAATATATAAGCCTAAAGGTTTTGAGTCTTTTAAATGTATCGGCTAATTCTGTTCCGGTGAAGCATATCGCTGTCAAAATGGATATCAAACCGAAAAAAACCGGCAGGATTATTATTCACATCCCACCGGTTTTTAACATTGTTTTATAGATTCTCCAATTCAAGAAGATGGCCGCCATCAAAGAAATAAAGGTACTTTTCATCAACCGGCTGCTTCCACACTTGTTCGATTGCTCTGGCATACAGGCTGATTTGGATTCGGTAACGTTCCTCCAAAATCGGCTTTGCCTGCTCGAACCCGCCTTTGTAGCGGTCATGAATTCCATCTGTCTTAAAGTCGAGCAGGACTGTACCTTTTTCATCTTCAAAAATACAGTCGACTACCCCCTGGATAAAAATCGGCTCGTCTTCACCTTGCCAATCAGGATATACTTCCTTTGACGGCAATGACAGATAAAACGGAACCTCCCGGCTAACTTTTTCAGCAGTTAACAGCCGCTTGCCAATGTCAGTTTCAAAAAAGGCAAGTATCCATTTTTTATCTACAGCATCGCGCTGCTCAGGGAATAGCAACTCCTTCTCCACCATCTTCTCCAGCTGCAACTCGAGCGAGATTTCGGTAACTGGCTGGTTAAGATCAATATGCTGCATGACCATATGCATCGCTGTTCCACGTTCTGCAGGTGTAAGCTTTTTCTCCTGCATGAATCTTGGCCGGTTAAGGATTGGCTTCGTAAACCGACGTACTATCTGTGTTCCGCTTTCTTCATCCCTGGTTTCGTGATTGCGCTTCAGCTCTGTAACTGACTGTTTGGAACGGTGGTTTGCCGCTTCCTTGAAGTGATAATTCCACGAAAGCTGCCTGCTCACTGTTTCTGCCAATTCTGATTCTTTATTTACAGGCTTTCCTGCTCCAACAAGGTCCATCAAGCTTTCGTGCTCTTCGGTTTTTTCGTCTGCAAATGAAGCGATTTCCTCTGCTTTAATGCTTTCGATTTTCCAGCTGGAAGGATGTCTAGTAATCTCCTCATCCAGTCCTGGATGAAGGATACCTTCACTTCCCCTTATCGAGTCACAATCTTGATGGCGGATCACTGCAGGACCGATCCAATCGATATAGCCTGAAGCCGACGCTCTTAAATATTCATCTAGCAGCCACTCAGGATGGCTTGCGTCGTCCTGCCACTTGCTGATCGTTTTTTCGGCATCCTTAACCGATCCTATCAAGTAAAGCTTTTCCTTGGCACGCGTTAAGGCAACGTATAATACTCGCATTTCTTCTGCTAACATTTCCATCTTATGCTTGCGCTTGAAGGCTAACTGCGGCAAGGATGGGAAGGAAATCCGCTTCTCAGGATTTATATATTTTGCTGCAAAGCCAAATTCTTTATCGAGCATGTAAAATTTCTTCAGGTCCATCGTATTGAAATTCCGTGCAAGACCGGCCACGAATACTACCGGGAACTCAAGACCTTTACTGCTGTGGATCGTCATGATCCTGACCACATCTTCCTGTTCTCCAAGAGCTCTGGCGGCCCCGAGGTCATCTCCGCGCTCCCTCATCCGCTCAATGAAACGCAAAAATCGGAACAGGCCTCGGAAACTCGTGGCTTCATATTGCCTCGCACGATCATATAGTGCTCGCAGGTTTGCCTGGCGCTGCTTGCCACCTGACATTCCGCCGGCAAAATCGAAGAAACGGGTTTCCCTGTATAATTGCCAGATCAAATCTGATACGGCCCCCTGCCTTGCTGAAGTCCTCCAGCTCTTTAAACTTTCGAAGAAGCGACTTGTCTTCTCATGCAATCCTTCATTTTCCGGCAACGGCTTTTGAAGGCAGAATGCTGTCAATGCTTCATAGAAATTACCGCGCTTCTGGCTGACCCTGATGATGGCAAGCTCTTCTTCATCCAGTCCGACAACAGGGGATCTCAGGACAGCAGCGAGAGGGATGTCCTGATAAGGGTTGTCGATTACTTTCAACAAGGAAATCATGACCGCTACCTCTGTCGCCTGGAAGTAACCAGTGGACAGGTTCGCGTAAATCGGGATGCCCTGCTGCTTGAATTCCTCCATGATTTGCGGCGCCCATGTCATGGAGCGAAGAAGAATGACGATATCACGGTAGTTGACGGGCTTGGAAGTCTTTGTCTTTGGATTATAGACACCACGGCGCTCTTCAACCATATCCTTAATATGCTTGGCCATCAGTCTTGCTTCGAGCTGAGACTGTTCCAGATCGTCCGCATCGAATTCAGTTGCGAATGTTTCACTATCTTCATCATGATCTGTTTCTGCTGATGCACCCTCGCTTTTATCAATCAAGAGCAATTCAACAGGGAACTCGTCATCCTCTGGATACGGCGCTCCTTTTTTCAGCTCGGCATTCTCATCGTAATGGATCTCGCCAACCTTGATGCCCATGATTTGCTTGAATAAATAATTCGTACCGTCAAGCACCTCTCTGCGGCTCCGGAAGTTTTTAGCCAGATCAATTTTTAATCCAGTTCCTTCTCCATCGGAAGTAAATCTGTTGTACTTTCCTAAAAACAAATTAGGCTCAGCAAGACGGAACTTGTAGATCGATTGCTTGACATCACCAACCATGAACAGGTTGCCTTCTGCTTCCCCTTCAGCTGTCACAAGCTGGAGGATCGCTTCCTGTACCATGTTCGTATCCTGGTATTCGTCCACAAGGACTTCCTTGAATTTGTCGCGATAGGCTATTGCAGCTTCAGAAGGAAATACAGGCAGACCATTTTCCGCATCTGGTTCCGAAGTTAAAATATCCAGGGTGTAATGCTCAAGATCCGAGAAGTCAACAAGGCCACGCTCCTGCTTCACTTCTCCAAACCGGTTCGAGAATTCTTTTACAAGATCGATCAAGACAGAGACCAACGGCTTCATTTCCTGCATATCCTTCAGGAAACTTTCAGGTTTTCTTGAAAATAGTTCCCCTTTTAAGTCCTGAACGATTTTCTTTGCCCGGTCTCGAAGTTTGGCCGCCTTATCTACAAGATCCTTGTTGAAATCATCACTGCGGCATGTTTTTGCCCTGCCAAAGTTGGCCAGCTGAATCGCCTCATATAGATCTGCCCATGAACTGTCTTTTGCAGCAAGCAAAGTATCAATCACATGGAGGTCTTCGGTAAAATTAACTGCCCTTGGCGCAGGTCCCCCTGGCATTCTGGCAATCTCCATTCCTTTTTCAAGAAGCTGTTTCGCTCCCTGGAGCTGGAGCTCAATATCCGTAATGAGCACTTTCATGAAGGGCAGGTTCTCAATTGCCGCGCTGCCTGCTGCATCATACATGGAAACGATTGAATCCAGGTATGCATCAGGTGAAGGATTGGATCTGGCAAAATCAAAAAGGTCGACAATGATATCTTTCAAGCCTTCATCGCTGCGGTCATTCGTGAACGCATCCACCAGGTTGAAAAATGGCTGGTTATCTGCCTTTCCGTATTCTTCTTCGAATAAATCCTCAATTACTTCGTCCCGAAGCAGCTGCCCTTCGGTTTCATCAGCGATCCTAAAACCAGGGTCTACATCGATCAAGTAATAATATTTTCTGATCACTTCAAGGCAGAAGGAATGGAGTGTTGAAATAGACGCTCTGTTCAGCAGGCTAAGCTGCTTTTTCAAATGGGTTGAGGCCGGGTTGCTGTCGATCGCTTTTTCCAGCGCTTCTCCTATCCTGTGGCGCATTTCAGCCGCAGAGGCATTGGTGAATGTCACGACGAGCAGTTCATCAACATCAATCGGATTGCTTTCCGAAGTGATTTTCTTGATGATTCTCTCAACAAGCACCGCAGTTTTCCCCGACCCCGCTGCCGCTGCTACAAGGATATTCTGCCCTGAGGCCATGATCGCCTTCCACTGATCCTCCGTCCAGGTTGCCCCTTCCGGTACTGGCGGTATATTCCTTTTAGCCAAGATCCTCTTCCTCCTCTCCGATTGATGCTAGAATATCCAGTTTCTTGATTTCTTCTAATTTATCATTTTCTACAGACAAGCCACCGTTTGCCTTAATGCCTGGATCTTGCCGGAGCGACTCTAGCAAATCTTCCTTCTTAATGACAGGAAGCTTCCTGAAATCATTAGATTCCACCGTCTGGTCAAACTGGCAGACCGGCTTGAAGGAACAGAATGTACATGGTGCCCTGTCCTTAAGCTTATACGGCGCAACATCTACGATTCCGCTGACGATCCTGTTACCAGTCTCCACGTACTTATGGCGGACAAATTGCCGCATATGGTCAAAGTCTTCCTTACTGGCTACCTTTGAGCTTTTAAGCAAGCTTCCATCCTTTTTAAAACCTGCGGAAATAATCTGCGAGCTCCCTGTATCCAAACCTTTATCCATCAGCCTGATCACATTTTCATCGCTGAGCAGCAATCCATTCATTTTAAAGCGTTTGAGGATTTCCTCTTCAATTTCATCAAGTGTCAACATTTTCGATGCGTTGACAATAGGGTTATGGACATGGAAATACAGGACCCCCGCCGGGTCAGCAGCCTTGCCGACCAGCAATGGTGAATGAGTGATTATGATGTCCAGGTAGGTGAGCATCTGAAGGGCGACACCATGATATACTTCCGTCAAATTGACATCCTTCACGCTGGATTTATAATCGACGACCCGCAGATACACTCCCTGGTCGTCCTCTGCTTTATCGACGCGGTCAATCCGGCCCATGAGCTCCATCTTGGTACCATTTTTAAGCGAAAAAGCAAGCGGCGGCAGTTTTCCCTGGCGGCCAAAGCCGAGCTCCAAGCCTACTGGTGAAAATCCGCTGACCTTGGCATGCTCACTTAAAACAAGCGACGCGCGGCTGATGATATTCTGCAGCTTCTGCCTGATATAATGGTGCCTGTTCGAACTTAGCAAAATCTCATTCTGCAGTTTTGGAGCCAGCTTTTGGACTGCATCCCTTGCCAGTTCTTCAGCCTGTGCTCTAGTTAGCTGAGCCCAGCTGAGATTTTGCTGCATGACTGTCTCAGCAATCTCCTTCAACGCAGCATGAAAGAGATCCCCGATATCAGGAGCTTCAAGACGGAAAATCTGGCGGTCACGCAGCTTCAATCCATGCTGGACATAATGCGAGAACGGGCAGCTGTTGAACAGTTCCATCCTTGAGACACTCGCCTGGATTTCATCACCGTAAAGCTCCCTCGTGACTTCTTCAGACAACTGCTTCGTTCTGTTTTCGTAAAATAAGCTTGAAAGAACCTTGCGTGCAGTATCAGCCCATTGAACATTCTTTAAATAATAATCGTACACATCCCACCAAAAATCATAGACAGGATAATTGCGCTTCATCAATTGAAGCTGGGAGGTCAGATAGGACAAGGCAACATTCTCACCAGCAGCGTACTCTATTTGCTCCTCTTCCGGCAATTCCGATGGATCCGGCAGGTAGAAATGCGTTTGATGTTCAGGGAAGAGGTCAGAGATCCTCTTAATGAAGGAAGACGGCATCAAAGCCTTCCCTTCTTCATTGGCGATCGGGTAACTGATATACAGTTGTTCCGACGGTGTCACAAATGCCTTGTAAGCAATAAAGTTTTCGTCCAGCAGCTTCGTTCGGCTGCTCGGAGCAAGCTTAATGCCTTTTGACTGCAAAAGCTCCCGGTCATCATCTGCAAAAATTCCTTCCTCCGTCATCTTCGCTGGAAGAACACCTTCATTGACGCCGATGACAAATGCGACTTTAACATCGGCAAGCCTTGTCTTTTCAAGGTCGGCAACCAATATTTGGTCAATTGCCGGCGGAATCAGGGAGAATCTGAGTGATTCAAAACCAGCATCAAGAATGGAAACAAACTGTTTTGGTGCAACTTTCGTGTCACCGAGCATCTCGACGAATTGGTCAAGAAGGTTGATCACCGCATTCCAGGCTTGCTCATGCTCCCTCGCCTCTACAAGCCTTCCTTCCTGTTCAGCCGCCATTCTCCATGCCTCAAGCTTAGCTGGAATATCAAGCTCTTCCATGAATAGATAGACTGCTTCCGAAAGCTTCCTTCCTGTGTCAGCGCGCTTCAGGCGGCGGGCCATACGCAGCAGCGGAGAAGTAATCAACAGACGAAGGTCATTCAGTTCCTGTTCAGTCTGTTTTTCTGCATCCGTCTGGGCCACACCGTCATACTCCAGGCCGCGGATCCTTCGATATTTCCATCGTTCTTTTTTCGTCCATTTATCTCCCTGGATGCCAAATGCCAGTACATAATTCTCCAGCACATCCATTTGTTCGCGCATCTTGTTCAGATTAACGCCATCCGGGAACAATAAGTCAGTTTTTACTGCACGGAAAATCGGTTCATATCGCCAGTTTCCCAATACTGTTTCAAGGCTGGAGCGGACTAGTTCAATCAATGGGTGATGAAGCATATTCCGCTTCTGGTCGATAAAGTAAGGAAGTCCATAATCATCAAAAATCGTTTCAAGCACTTCGCGGTATTCGCTGCCTCTCATCAAAACCGCAATATCACGGTAGCGGTAACCATTATCCCTTGCAAGTCCGAGAATCTTGCGGGCAACCCCCTCAAGTTCCGCCCTTCTGTTGGCAGCCTGGGCGATATGGATCTCGGCCTCTCCGTTATATTTGACTGCAGGCCTGGAATCGAATTCTCTTTCAAGATGCTGGAGGGATTCACCCTGCCAGCGTCTCTGCTCTGTCAGCACAATGTCTTCTTCCAATTCATAGTCTTTTGTTCTAATCATGTCATACAGCGTGGAGCAGGTTTCTCCAGTTACCCTGAATAAATGCAGTTCGTCAGGCTGCTCTTCTTTAAAACTCTTGTCGACGGGCAGCGCGATTGTCACCCTTTTACAAGCGCCGATCAGCTGGTCAATGATCATCAATTCAAGTGGCGTGAAACTGTAAAAACCATCGATGTATACTTCTGCATTTTTTAAATATTGTGAGGCAGGGATTTTTTCGGCTAGCAGTTTGAAGTAATCCTCTGAATCTATATATTTGCCGAATAATTCATCTTCGAATTGACGATAGACTAGCTCAAGATCATGGATTTTATCCTTCAGCGCTTTATTGCCTGCAGAGCTTTCCTCCATTTTTCCAGCGAGCTCATCCGGGTTGATCGCATAGCGTTTGAACTCAATCAGCATCTGCTCCATCTGCTGGACAAAGCCATTTTTATCCGCTGCCTTTTGAAAGATTTTCAGATCGTCCTTTTTATCCTCAATGATTTTGCGGATCATCATGCTGATCCCGACGCTGTCCAAATGCTGGCGAGTATATCCGCCTGTTTCCTGCAGGATTCTCCAGGCAAGTCGCGGAAAGCTGAAAACCTGCGCCCTGATCATCCCCCCAAGCTCGGGGTCAGTGGACAATCTGTATTCGGAAAGAAATGACATTTGTTCAGGGACAAGATAAACAACCGGGTCCCCCTGAGGGTCCGAAATGAGCCTGTCCTTGATTTCCTTTATGATCATCTCGGTCTTACCGCTTCCCGAGCGCCCCAGTACTAAACGTACAGACATCTGACTTCCCCTTTCTCTCTTAAAATATCTATCTCTGTATCACTATTAAAACTGAAAAAGGCGCTTCAGATTCATGCGCCTTCTACATACCAAACGATTGTTCTATATAGCATTCATTATACCTTTTTCTACACCGATTTTGGAAGCGAACAGCCCGTTAATTTTTCCCAAAGATTGTGGAAATGCCAGCTAATTTTTTTTTTACAGAAAAGCCCTTCCGAAAACAACCTGCAAAAGCCTGGGCAACTGCATATATTGTTGATGGCAGGTGATACTCATGAAGTCTTTGATCTTTTTTCAAAAGGCATCCATTCTACTTACGACTTGCGCCATCATGGTTGCAAGCAATATTTATACGTTGATTCCCATTTATTCCGTGCTCGCGGATAACCTGGAAATCGCTGAGTCACATGTCGTGCTGGCTGGAGGATTGTTCACATTTTTCTATGCCTGTGGACTGCTGTCATTCGGCCCGGTATCCGATTCCACAGGCCGGAGGAAAATCCTTGTGTTTGGATTACTGGCATCTGCCATGACAACGTTGGCTGTCGGGTTTTCGTCGGGTTCCCTCAGTTTGTGGATCACCCGTTCACTGCAGGGAATGACATTGGCTACGTTCGCTTCAGTCGCGTTTGCCTACTCTTACGACCTTTTCACTTTCCGGCAAAGGACCATTTTGGTTGTATTAATCAACACTGGCTTTTTGATTGCAGGCATCTTTGGCCAAGTTGCCAGCGCTTTCCTTGCCGACGCATTCTCCTGGAACGCAGTCTACATTTTCTTTGCTGCCATCTATTTTATTCTGTTCGCAGCAGCCTTTTTCCTGCTGATAGAACCACCAGCAAAGCCTGTCGAACAAAAACCTTTGATGAGCATTTTCTATCAATTGTTTAAAGACCAGCGGCTTGTGAAGTGTTATGTAATCACCTTTTCACTCCTGTTTGCGATCATCGCCTTCTATGATGCGATTGGCCGTTTTTTCGCCGGACATGCAGCAGACCTGCTGATGATTCGGCTTGTTGGCTTGATTGGAGCTGCCCTATCCCTTTTTACAGGAAAATTGATGGATTGGTGGGGGGAGTTGCGTACACTGATGTTCGGTCTGGCTATTGGGTCTGTCAGTGCGTTCATGCTGCTATTCTTACAAATGACTGAAGCATTAATCCTATTTTCAATCTCTTTTGTTTCTTCTATATCACTCGTCATCCCTACAGTTATTACGTTGATTGGTTTTTACGGCAGCAGCCAGCGGGCAAAAGCACTCTCACTATATTCGTTCATCCTGCTGATCGGAGCAAGCCTGGCTCCTCCAGTCGCCGCAGTTTTGCCATTCAAAGGCGTCATGCTGCTGTTATCGTCACTTTTCCTGTTTAATATTTGGCTGTGCTTTTTTATAAAAGATGAAAAGGCATTCCAGTCTGCAAATGCTGACTGAAATGCCCTTTTTCATGTTTCAGGCTGTTGATTGGGTCTGGTTATGTTGAGCTTTCGCCCTGAACTTCGGCTTTATTCCTTAAAATCTCGTTATATTCCTGTATCCCTTTTTCAACTTACTGGCTTCTGATTTTTTCTTGCCATTTCCTTTAACAGTTTCTTATCGATTTTCCCGACATGTGTTTTCGGCATCTGACTGACAAAATGAATATTTTTAGGAACTTTATAGCTCCCTAGCTTTTGTCTGCAATATTTCTTAACTTCAACTTCCGACAACGCCGCTCCTTCTTCAATTACAACAAAGGCCGTTACTGCTTCACCCCATTTATCATCTGCCACCCCAACAACCGCAGCTTCCTGGATGGATGGATGTGAGAAAAGCCAATGTTCTATTTCGAGGGGGTATACATTTTCACCGCCTGTGATGATCATTTCTTTTTTCCGGCCGACAATGTAGTAGTAGCCGTCTTCATCCTTTCTTGCAAGGTCGCCTGTGTGAAGCCAGCCATCCTTCCAAGTACTATCGGTCGCAGTTTCATTTTTCCAATAATAGGAGAACGCATGCTTGCCCTTGATAGCAAGTTCCCCCACCTCACCGGCAAGAACTTCGCTTCCGTCTTCGCTCATGATTTTGATGGAATTGAACAGCATCGGTTTGCCGACTGATCCTCTTTTCACATCCGCCTCTGAAGGGTCTATGTAAAAATTATTCGGGCCAGCTTCTGTCAGTCCATACCCTTCCTTGAAGGCGATACCCTTCTGTTTGTATGCTTCATAAATTTCGTGCGGGCACGGCGCACCTCCAGATAAAAATAATTTCATATCCAGAAATTCCGCTTCATTGAACTGTTCCGATTTTACAAGCATGTGGTGCATCGTTGGCACAAAAAGGACAATACTGCATTTATACCTTATTAGATTCCCGATCGCCTTTTCTGGGGTAAAATCATTTGCCAGCACGACCTTTCCTCCTGCCATTAGGATAGGAACAGAAAGAGCATTCAAACCGCCGGTATGGAACAAAGGTAAATATGTCACTGTCGTGTCCTCATTCGTCAGATTCCAGCTGGCGATCGTGGAAATACTGTTCCAGATGATTGCCCGATGTGACAGAACCGCTCCTTTTGGCTTCCCGGTAGTACCGCCTGTATAAATCATCGCCAAAGGGTCTTCCTCATCTAAATCCATTTCACGCATTTCACGCTGGCCAGCAGATTCCTCAATCAGCCGCGACATCCGCGTACCATTGATTTGAATACAGCGGTCTTCCTCACCCCAGATCATCGTCACCTCTTTTGTAAAATTTGAATGGAACGCAAGGATCGTGGGTTCACAATCTTTTATAATAAAGGCTAATTCATCCACAGATAGCCTCCAGTTCAAGGGGACGAAAATGGCGCCAATCTTTCCACAGGCAAACAGCATATCAAAATAACTTATTCCATTTGGCGCGAGCAAGGCTATTCTGTCTCCCTTTTTAACCCCATTTGTTTTTAACCACGCCGCGATTGCTTTAGCCCGATCATTGACTTCGCTGTAAGACCAGCCCTGATCTGTCTCTGCATCGACAATCGCAGCGGCCTTAGGGGTCAAACTTGCTCTTGCTTCAAGCCAATCGAGCTCCCACCTCACCGCAATCTCTCCCTCTCTCGTCATGATGGGTTTATTTTAGGAAATGGGAGTTACAGGATAGTTACATATCGATAAGAAAAGCGGAAGCGCCTTGGTCAGCCCCGATAAGTGCTGGAGCTACACACTTATCATTGTGCTAAAAGTTTCTTCTTTCTTTTAAAGAATAAATAAACACCACAGCATGTTTTGCTGTGGTGTTCTGTTTTCTCTATCTATGCAACTCTTCTTCTGTCAAAATCCCCATGTTTCTTACATGATTCTTCGCTTCGGCATCGCCAAACCTGTAAACCATTGCGTATATTTCCTTCAGCGCATGGTCATATTCGGCATGTTCACGGTCTGGATCCTTAAAAGGATGCAGATGGGAATTTCCGTATGTCGCCCAGTCCGCATTATAATTTTCATCCAGATATTCACGCAAATCCTTTATTTCTTCGCCCGTCGCGATCAAGGTAAAATGCCCCTCAGGTTCAGCAGGCCTATCCAGCACCTCTCCGCTTTCTATATTAAAGTAGTATTTTTGTTTTTGCTCTTCCATGTCTAGCACCTCATTCTTTTTTTATACATTTACCACTTTTGGAGGGTAGTTAACCCTAAAGTGATTACAGCGGAAACAAAAGGTTGGATGCAATGCATGTTTGGTATTTTAGAGCACCTTCTGGCCAATTGCAGTGGGAACAATTATTTTTAATACCGGTTGGGGGGATTTATTTACGGTTAAAACAAGTTTATTTACGGTTGTATAAGTTTTATTTACGGTTGAGATCATTTTATTTACGGTTAGCTCGAATATATTTACGGTTGAGCAAATTTTTTCTGCGGACTCGAAGTTTTAACCGTTGGGAAAATTTAATCCTCGTTGACGGAGTTTTTATCCCCGTTGAAGCCATTTTAATCCCGCTGGCGGAGTTTTTATCCCCGTTGCGACAATTTTAATTCCCGTTGGTGAAGCTTTATTCCCAGTTACAACAGTTTCCCACCCCTCCTTACCCAAAAATAAAAAGCGCATCAAGTGCGCTTTTACGGTTAATAAAGTTATTTAGTTTTGGATAACTACATATAGTGGTCCTAATCCAGCTCCAGCGCCTAGCCCCTCGAGTCGCTTCGGTCCGCCCAATGAAGTCAAAGAACGACTTCACCGGTCGGCCCTCCAGCGCTTGTCGGGGCTGAACGAGGCGCATCCGCTTTTTGTTCTTACATCATAATCCCGCCATCTACATGAAGGGTGGTGCCGTTTATATATTTCGATTCGTCCGAGGCAAGGAACAAATAAGCGTTGGCAATGTCCTCTGGCAAACCGAGCCTGCCAAGCGGTACAAGCATTTTCATTTGTTCGATCACTTTGTCCGGCACTGCGGCAGTCATACCCGTTTCAATGAATCCTGGTGCGACTGCATTGACGTTGATGCCTTTTCGGCCAAGTTCCTTTGCCCATGTTTTCGTCATCCCGACGACTCCGGCTTTTGTTGCTGCGTAGTTTGTCTGTCCCACATTGCCGTATATGCCGGAAACTGAAGATGTATTGATGATTCTCCCTGAACCTTGCTGGACCAACGCTGGGACAACCGCCTGGGCGCAATTGAACACGCCGGTCAGGTTGACATCAACGACCTTCTGAAAGTCTTCAACCGCCAACTTGTGAAGCATCCCATCCCTGGTGATGCCTGCATTATTTATTAAAATATCAATCTTGCCAAAGTGGCTAAGGACGTTTTGGACCATCGAGTCAACACTGGCTCTGTCGGCAACGTTAACCTGAAAAAAAGCGACTTCATAGCCCTCAGCTGATAGTTCGGCTGCACGTTTGGATCCTGTTTCTTCATCAAAATCCGCCATTGCAACCCTTGCGCCTTCACTGGCAAAAGTCTTAGCCGCAGCAAGCCCTATCCCGTTCGCTCCACCTGTAATAATCGCTACTTTATCTTTCAATCTCATAAAAACACCTTCCTACTCTGCTAAAAATCCTTCAATATGCTGCAATAGCTGATCCAGATCATCCACTAATGGCGAGTGTCCGCAATCCTTCAGTTCCATAAACTTTGCCCGGCCTGCAAAATCCTCGACAATTTCATCTGCCATCCTCTGAGTAACAACGAGATCCCGGTCGCCTCGAAGCACAAGTACAGGAATCTGGATGTCCTTCACCTGATCAGTACCATCTCCCAAACCGTTGTTCACACCACTGATATTGAATGTATTAAGAGAATGGTAGACTTCAGCCAAATTTCGCTGTGTCAGCATATCATCAACATATTCGTCATAATGCCGTTCTTCCGGCTGACGTTCGGTATAAATCAACATATTCCACATTGCCTTTAAAAATCCTCTATTTTGCTGGTCATAGGCCGTCTGGACGGCAATCGTTTTACCAGCATCCGTCTTTACATCCTCATAAGTAACCAGCCGGTTGTTAATATCCGGCAGACCTTCCTCACTCGTGCCGAAGAACGGATATCCTCTCGTTGATGCAGATGCGAGCAGCACAAGTTTTTCACAATAATCAGGGTAATCAGCGGCGAACTGCATTCCTACCGCTCCTCCCGTCGACCAGCCAACAATGGCAAAATCCTTCAACCCAATTTCATCTACAAACATCTTGACATCATCAGAAAAATCCTTAATGGACATGATTGGCTTACGGTAGCTGGACTCACCAAATCCCCGCATATCAATCGCAAAAATTTTATATTCAGGATTTATCTGATCAATCAGCAAGTCCCAGTGTTTGGAGGATGTCATATTACCGTGTATCAACAAAACATTTTTAGTTCCGCCATCTCGTTCCCTATAAGCGATCGTTTCTCCATTCCTCAAATTAACTTTCTTCAATTCTACTGCCGTTTTTTCCATTACAACACGCCCTTTCCCCAGCGAATAGTTGTTGCCCCCCAGGCATAGCCGATCCCAGCACTGACAAGAACGGCAACATCCCCATCCTTTATTTTCCCTGCCTTTTCTGCCAGTTCCAGCGACAGGATCTGGTCAATCTGACCAATGTGCCCATAGTCTTCGAGGTAGATGGAATTTTCTTGTGATAGTCCTAGCTCGCTCAAGACAAAATCATGTGCCGACCGCTTCATGTGAAGCATCCCAACGTAGGCGATGTCCTTTTCGGAAAATCCGCTTTTCTCGACGGACCTACGGATGACCTTCAGGAAATTGGCCATCGATTTTTGCTCAAGCCGTTCTTTCATTCCCCGGGGATCCAGAACATCAAGCTGGTACAGTCCCCCTTCTAGATTCTCCACTGAAATCGGATTTTTCGTCCCGCCAGCAACCACCACGACATCCTCGGAAAAAGATCCATCGGTAATCATTTCTGTTTCTAGCAGCACGTTCTCCTGATGGCCCTTTTGCAATAAAATCGCACCTCCGCCGGCCCCAAGATTGTACATGAACCGAGTTCTCGGATTCTGGTAATCTATGAAATCACCATTACGATAGCCACCGGCGAGGAGGACAGTATTGATCGCCGAATCAGAGAGCATCATTCCTTTAGCCAGCTTCAGGGCCATAACGGTCGTTCCGCATCTTAATGACGTATCGAAGGCCCAAGCATTCCTTGCACCGATTTCCTCCTGCAGCTTGATTCCGGCTGTCCATAATGGATACTCCTTGTATTCCTCGCCTATATAGATGACGAGGTCGATATCCATTGGTTCTATGTTTGTTTTTGCCAATGCAATTCTCGCAGCCTTGATTCCCATCTCACATGTATGGTCACCCGGACCGGGCACCGGCTTTTTCTTTATTCCCATTTTTTCTTCCACAACTTGTTCAGGAATTCCTGCCAACCGGGCAATTTCCGCTCCTGTGACATAGGTTTCAGGAAGGTAGATTCCCGTACTGACAATGCCAATCTGCATCTTCTTCCCTCCTATAAGAAAAGTACAAGCGCTGGAGCTAGACCCTAATCTTAGTGCAAAAAGTTTATACTTTTCTTTTAAAGTAAATACCGCATCTATGATTCTCCAACAATTTCTTTAATAAATTCCATTGCCGATTCTACGGAATCAAACACTGCTTCTTTTTCTTCCTGCACATGGGTTACCTTGACCCTCCAGTATTTTCTGCCGCTGTCCATTTCAATGTCCGCGAGCTGGAAACGAAGTACGAATGAAGTAACTTGCTTCGTTTCCATCACGAATCTCCCTGACTTACAGCCTCTGATTCAACCGGAATCGATGTTTTCTTTTTCTTTCTGAATTTCAGCTTCTGCAAGGAACCGACGATTCCCATCGGGAAGAACATGACTGCGAGGATATAAATGATGCCGAAAAAGATAATCCATCTTTCGAATATCCAGTGAACCTTCGCCAGCTCTGTGAGCCAGTGATGTGAAAACTCGATGATTCCCGCGCCGATAATCGCCCCGACAAGTGTCCCGACTCCGCCAATGATTGTCATCAGCAACGCATCAAGCGTGATATCCATCGTGAATACACTAGTGTTCACGAACCGTAAAGAAACAGCATATAAAATCCCTGCAATCCCAGCGATGACTCCGGATACGACACTAGCAATGACTTTATAGTGTAAAACGCTATATCCAAGCGATTCTGTCCGCTGTTCATTTTCCCTGATTGCCTGAAGGACTCTTCCGAGTGGTGAGTTGGTGAACCTTTTTAATAAAATGAATACAATGACCATGGAACCTAGGCAAATCAGGTAAAAGTCAGTCCGGTCCTTCAGGAAATCCGGCACCCTGAAAGTGAAGCCATCATTTCCATAAGTAACAGTGCGCCATTTTTCAGCGAGCACTAAAAACAATCCAGCGAATGCCATCGTCAACATCGCGTAAAAATGACTTTTCAGGCGCAGTGTCAGCAGCCCGACGAAATAACTTACCACAGCAGTCAGCAGAATCGTGACCAGTACAGCCAGCAGAAAGTAGCTTGTTTCGGGCTCGAACCTTTTCATGAAGACACCTACCGTGTAAGCCCCGATTCCGAAGAACATCGCATGGCCGAACGAGACGATGCCTGTGTATCCGAGCAGTATGTCATAGCTCATCGCCAATACGGCAAAAATGAACACTTGGGAGAGAAGGATGAGCATGCTTCTTGAATCGTAGACAAAAGGAAGTACTGCCAGGAATCCAGCGACAATCAAATATAAGATGTTCATTCGATTTGAAAACATTCTAGTCATTATCCCCTCACCCCTTTGTCCCGAATAAGCCCTGTGGCCTGAAGATCAATACGACTGCCATCAGCAGCATATTAGCTGCCAGCGCAAGGTCCGGCACATAATAGGCCATGAAAGAGCCTGACAGTCCCACCAAAATCGCAGCCATCACCGAGCCGGTAAAGCTTCCCATTCCCCCGATGACCACTACGATGAACGCAAGGATCGCGAACTCCATCCCCATATCCGCATAAATCACGCCAGAATATGGCCCCAGGAGCATCCCGCCAAGAGCAGCCATGCCGGCTCCAATCATGAATACGAACATGAATACTCTCTGTATGTTGACTCCTAGCGATTGGACCATTTCCTTGTTCATGACCCCAGCGCGAACGACCAGGCCAATCTTTGTCTTTTTAAGCAGGTATTGTACAGCAAGGAATACCGCAAATCCTACGGCAATGATGAAAACACGGTATTTGATGATGATGATCCCGCCAAACTCCCAGCTGCCTGAAAGGTAATCAGGGGTTACCGCTGATATCTGGTTAGGTCCCCATACGACTTTTAACATCTCCGATAAAACAAGCATCAAGCCGAGCGTGATTAATATTTGCTGAACATGGTTGCCGTAAACAGGTTTAATGATCCAGCGTTCGGTTACAATTCCGAGGATCATACCAGTAAGGATGGCGCCGATGATCCCAATAAAAAAGCTTCCTGTCGAGGTATAAATCCAAATGCCGCTGTACGCTCCCCAGGCAAACAATCCCCCATGGGCAAAATTAAGCACATCCATCAGGCCAAAAATCAAAGTAAGGCCGGCTGCCAGGAGGAAGATCAGCATTCCCGTGGCTAGGCCATTAAGGCTCAAGTTTATTAATACATCCACTTTTGCTCCCCCCTATCCTAAGCAATACCGAGATATTTCCGTCTCATTTCTTCGTCCTCACGGAGGAGGTTCATCGAGCCGTTCGATACCGTCCTGCCATCATCGATAATGTAAAAGCTGTCGCCAATCGTGCTGGCCATCATGAAGTTTTGTTCAACAAGAATGATTGTTGTTTTATCCTTCATTTGCTGGATGGATTCCATTACCTTCTCGACAACGATGGGAGCGAGGCCTTTGCTTGGTTCATCGATCAAGAGCAATTCATTATCATTGACATATGCTCTTGCGATGGAAAGCATCTGCTTCTGCCCGCCGCTCAATAGTCCGCCCGGTTTTTTCCAGAATTTTTTCAAGTCAGGAAAAAGATCAAGAATCCACTCAAGCCGCTGCAGGGTTTCTTCATTTTCTTTTTTGACCGCCACTTTAATATTCTCTTCGACAGTAAGCCCAGCAAAAATCCCCTGGTCTTCGGGAACATAACCGATCCCTTTATTTGCAATCGTAAAAGTTGGCAGACTCTTAATTTCTTCTCCTTTAAATAAAACTGAACCTTTAGCGGCCGGATTCAGCCCCATGATCGTTCGGAGCGTTGTTGTTTTCCCGGCTCCATTCCGGCCAAGTAATACAGTAACCTCCCCCTTTGGCACTTCAAATGAGATACCTTGAAGGATATGATACTGGCCGATGAATGTCTCAACCTGGTCAAGCTTCAGCAGCGTGCTCACTATGCAAACCTCCCAAATATGCAGACTGGACCATTTCATTTTTCATAATATCTTTAGGCGTTCCATCGGCGAGCAGGGCACCATTGAACAAGACCATGATGGAATCAGAAAGATCCATGATCATATCCATCTTGTGTTCGATCAAAATGATCGTCCGGTCGCCGCGTTGTTTGATTTTCCTGATTACCTCCAGGATTGCCGGAACCTCTTCGAGTGACATGCCTGCTGTCGGTTCATCGAGCAGCAGCACCTCAGTGTTCAAAGCAAGCAGCATCGCGATTTCCAGCTTTCTTTTTTCACCGTGGGCAAGATTCCTTGCCAGTGCATCCTTCTTGTCATCGAGCAGGACAAGCTTCAGCCACTCTTCTGCCTTCTCCTCGAACTTATTAAAAGAACGAAAATGCCTGAGCATCTGAAAACGGACTCCTTCATGTGACTGGACCGCAAGACGGACATTTTCCATCACCGTCAGGTTTGGGAATACATTAGTGATCTGGAAGGACCGTCCGATTCCTGCCCTCGTTCTTTTTGTAGGAGAGAGCTTGGTTATTTCGCTGCCTTTATACATGACCTGTCCATTCGTTGGCATGAGCTGCCCGCTCAACAAGTTGAAGAAAGTCGTTTTTCCGGCACCGTTCGGACCGATGATTGATTTGAAATGATTGTGCGGGACTGAGATGCTGACAGAATCTACCGCGGTATGACCGCCAAATGTAATGCTAAGATCTTTCGTCTCTATAATTGCCGTCATATACTTCTCACCACCCATAATCGTATTAAGCTTAAGTATCGATTAAGTAAAAGCATAATGAACTCCGGCTAGATTACCGAAGTTCATTATGAATATGATTAATTGCGGATCGGAGGAGCTGTTTCTTCTGGAGAGAGCTCACGGATCAGCACAGGAACTGGATAGTCAACTCCGTCCTTTTTCTCCAGCTTGATTGCGTATAGTGACTGAAGTGCCTGATGGTCTTCTTCCCGGAAGGTCATTTGCCCTTTCGGAGTATCAAAGCTCATCCCTTCCATTGTCTTGATCAATTTTTGCGAATCGGTGTCACCTTCCGTTTTCTTCAAAGCTTCCACAATCGCCATCGCGGCTGTCATGCCTCCTGGCGTAAATAAATCTGGAAGCTCCCCGTTAAAGCGCTTTTTATGTTCATCAACAAGCCATTTATTGATGTCATTTTGCGGAAGGTCATGATAATAAACCGTGAAGCCTTCCATTCCGACAAGCGGCTCCATCGTTGCCAGCGCAGCGATATCAGGAGCACCAGTAGAGATTTTGATTCCTTTTTCCTGGACCTTCATGTCTGCAATCTGGTTCCATGGTGAGTTCGCCCCAGCCCAGACGACAAACAAGTAATCAGGCTTCTGGTCGATGATTTTCTGGATATTGGAGGTGAAATCAGTTGCAGCCGGGTCTGCATATTCTTCATGGACAACTTCAGCGCCAAGCTTTTCCGCTGCTTCTTTAAACGCTGCGACGCCATCTCGGCCAAATGAATAATCCGGAGCAAGAGTCGCGATTTTTACGCCATCCTTCGCAATTGCAGCGGCACCCGCAACAGCATCCTGGGAAGAGTTACGCGCCGTGCGGAAAATATATTTATTGAATTCAGAACCTGTGATGCTGTCTGCTACAGCAGGCTCAACGATCATGATTTTTTCATATTCCTCAGCCAGTGGCAGAACTGCCAGCGTGTCACCTGAACTAGAAGAACCGACCAGGAAGTCTACTTCATCCTCCTCAAGCAGCTTCGTCGCTTTCTGGACAGCTACTTCAGGTTTAGTCTCCGTATCTTCAATAATGAATTCAATTTTACGGCCCGCTACTTCATTTGTTCCGTCAGTAGCGTATTCAAGTCCCAGCTCGAACCCGCGAAGTGTCTGCTTCCCATAAGCCTCAAGTCCGCCTGTTTGCGAAGCCAGCACGCCAATCTTGATCGGTTCTGTGTTTTTCGGTTCATCATTTCCTTCTTTTCCTTCAGTACCGCCTGACTTCTCAGTTCCCGATCCACCGCAGGCACTTGTAAACATCAGGACCAAAATGAGCATAAAAGTTAAAACAAAATTCCGTTGACCAGCTTTCATTTCCTTTCCCCCTTTAAAATGTTGATTCCAAAGCCCACGAGCTTTGACATCATCTTAAAAAACTCTAGTTACAAAAGAGTTACATCAGATTGAAGACAATCAGTAAAAGGGTTGAGGGTTGAAAAAATAGCTTAATATGAAACTAAAAAGAGGCTTAGTCCGTATAGAGAGATACTAGAATGGGGTCAACTTCGATGGATTCCGTATTTTTGTTTATTATCATCCTTTTCACTCTGCCATTCATCATTACTACTGTCATCATGACGCCGATCCAGTACAGATACATAACAAAAATGGAAGAGTTAAAGAAAGCACGAAAGCAAACACAGGGAAGAATGTATGAGGAAATGCCTGTCCAGGAAGAAATACTTCACATGAACCTGCAATCGAATCCGTTGTTCATCCCGGCAAATATCATTGCAGGGATGATTTATAAATTCTGCCATCGGTAAAATGGACTTCCATATCCAAATTTTAAATAATTAGTATCCCCTCCTATTTTTATGGCAATAACTTTACTAAATTGCCTAAAACATGGAGGGGATTTCTATGCAGGGAATCTACTTGATCAATGAACAGATTCATATAAACGGGCTCTCCCGGGATGAAAGTGTTGACATCCAGCAAAAAGCCCTACTTTATTTTATTAATAAAGAAAGTGTGGAGCCTATAAAATTAAATCCTTATCAACTGAACGAGCATTATACAATTCCTCATGCCCTGCTCTATGATTTAAAGATTCATCAAAAACAGATTGATTGCCTTCTGATGTATTCAAATGAGTCAATAGCAGACTTTGCAGCAACCTATCCTGCGAGGTGGCTGATCCTGAAAAGTTATTTTGACTCAATCCTCACAGTGGTCTAAACGTAACTGACAGCTTAAATCAGCCACAGATCAAGTACCGTCTGTCCCGCCAAATGCGATGCAGTAGCCATCAAGGTCCTTGACAGCAAACTCCTTCCAGGGTCCATTATTTTCATCAACCCATGGCTGGATTGCAATTTGCGCCCCTTTTTCATTGAATTCATGGTATAACTCATCAAGCGAATTCCAGTTTTCTACGTAGCAATAAAGGTCGAACCCGTGCTTATCGCCTGCTGCCGGCGGATTAGGTCTCACTTCTTTCGGATCGCTGGCTTCGAGCAATTTTATGGCCAGCCCGGTAAATCCATCACGGACCACCCACCAATCGGTCACCTCGCAGCCTAGTATTTCAGAATAAAACTTCTTTGCTTTCTCAATATCGGACACTAGCAATACTTTTAATGAGCTATGAATCTGTCTTTTCTTTTCCAACCCAAATTCTCCTTTTGATTGACCTAAATTGATTAATTCCCTTCAATGATCATCTCATACATATGTCTTGTAGGTTCTAGCGGCGGGACTCCCAGCTCCTCCTCTAACACCTCAATGCATTTTTTATACCATCGGATTGCCTGCGGACGATTGTTTTTCCGATAATAGCAAAACATGAGCAATCGGTAAGCTTCCTCCCAAGTTCTGTCCTTATGGAGGATTTTTTGGCACCAATGAATGGCAGAATCATAGTTTTCTCGCCTTACATTCAGCTGGGCAAGCTTTTCCGTACTGCGCAAAAAGTAAACAAGCAGCCGTTCTCGCTCATTAAGGCACCAGTCCTCATACCTTCTTTCCGGAAGATAATCCCCGTTGTATAAATTCAAGGCACGCTCTAGTTCCTCCATTGATTTTTCCGTGTTCTTCTCTTCAAGGCCAGCCTCTGCCCATTCTTCAAAGATACGTGAATCCAGCTCAATTGCTGCGTGGGGGTTAATTCCGTATCCTGCTCCCTCCCTGATAATAAAAAATGGGGCGGATCTCGCTTTACGAGAAGGCTCCAGTACATTATTCAAAGCATTCAAGGCAACTTTAAAATCTCTGTCTGCATTCTTTTCCTCATGGACTGGCCAAAGAATCTGGAAAATGTCCTCCTTCATCAGGAACTGGCTCCTTTTTGTCAAGAAAAGCTGGAAAAGCTCTTTCGCCTTCCCCCTCTGCCAATCCCTGTCCTCCACTTCCCTGTCTCCAAGCCAAAGCCTGAATTGGCCAAGCGTTTGAACCCTTAGCGTATAGCCAGGATGGGCATTCAAACCGGGAATCTTCAAATCCTCCATCAGCTTCTCTGCATAGCCAGGCGCAATTGACTCCTTTACTGCTGCGATTAGCATCGGTGCGAAAACCTGCAAGTCTCGCGGGCCAAATGTCGTCCGTTTTTTCATAAAAAATTCATATCCACCTGACTTCATCAGTTTTAAAAAGCTAGAAAATGCTGTTTTGAACCCATGCCCATCATTTAATGAGAAATAATAAAAGGAGTTCCAAAACGCAAGCAGCATTCTGCCATATTCATCGCCACACTGACTGATTAGCCCCTCTGCTTTTCGAAGGTTTTCGCTTGCCTCCTTGTGCCTGTCGTTGTAAATTGACGCGATGGCAAGGCAAAGCGTAATGAGTGCGGAGAGCCAAACATCCTTCACCTGTTCTGTTTCAAGCAGCGCCTTTCTTCCAGCCTCAGCAGCCCGCTCATACTCACGTCTTGATCCATATAGAATGCATAGGCCCATCAGCGGTTCAGCCTTCCCTCTTTCGATACTTAGCCGTCCCATGATATCAAGTGCCGTTTCATAGCATTTTTCTGCCAGATCCAAATCGTATTGGTCAATCAGCTGGACTGCATGCCCCATCCTGATCCATCCGCAAGCCTCCACAAACGGAGCCTGGATTTCGATACCATGCTGGATCCCTGATTGGGACAATGCCTTCGCCTGAATGCCATTGCCTGTAAAAGCTTCAATCAATGCCAGCAGCAAATCCGTTTCCCTATGCGATTGAGGCAAATGCTGCTTTTCATCCAGATGGCCATTTGTTTTAACATCACTTAAAATTCTTCTCGTTTCTTCAAATCGGCCGGTCCTTAAAGTTAGCCGGGCTTCCAGGTTCCCATCCTCGATATGAACACCCATCGACCTTGCCCGTTCAATCCATTTTTCGGCCTTCAATGCCTGTCCGGAATTGATGAGGTTTTCAGCAAGCAGTCGATAGAGCCTTCCCGTTTCCTCAGCAGCACCATCAAGCATCGCCGCTTCCCGAAGCTCTATAGCTTGAGCTAGAATACGTTCAGCTTTAAACGGCTGGATCGTATCAAGATAAATTTTCGCTTTGCCTTCAAGAGCCTTGCTTTTCCATTCCGCATTTCCTATCCTGTCAGCTGTTTGAATTGCCTGTTCATAACATGCTTCCGATTGCTTATATAATGAACGGTAGCGATATACCTCAGCTTCAAGAAACAATAGTGAACAATAGCGCTTTTTATCTTCGATCGGGATTTTCGCAAGCCGCTCCTGCAGATTCTCGAGCTTCCCCATTTCGAGAAGCTCCATCCCCTGTTCGTCCATAATCGCCGCAGCAGCACGATATTGGCCAATTTTTTCATAGCAGAATAAAGCCTCTTCCCACTGCCCTTTTTTTTCAAAATAATGTGCACTATTCATCATTAAAACTCTGTATTGTTCAGGCTGGCTTGTGATCAGCCGGTTCTCGAGGAATTCTCGGAAAAGCGCATGATACCTGAACTGGCTGCTGCCAACCTGCTGGATGAACAGGTTTTTTGAAGTCAGCTGCTGCAGCATCTGGATGGAACCATTCATACCGAGGATGTGGTCGCATACATCCGTAGTTATTTCTTCAAAGATGCTTGTCTGTTCAAGGAATTGCTGGACCATTGGAGGCTGTTTCGAAAACACTTCATAAACCAAGTATTGAAAAAGATCCTCAAGCGACTTTGCAGGCTCTGCCAAAAGCTCATCAAGACTCTGAAGATGTGGCAGCTGCTGAGCGATCATCCCAATTGCAATGACCCAACCTTCCGTAATGTTATATAGCTGGTCTATCTGTTCGTCACTTATCGAAATCTGATGATAATCAGAAAGGAGCAGCTCGATTTCCTCTTTGCCAAAAATCAAATCTGACTTCGAAATCTCATTCAATTCATTCTTAGCCCTCATCTTAGCAAGGACTTTCCATCCAGGATTTGTCCTGGTCGAAATGACAAGATGGAGATGGCCCGGCATATGCTTCAGTAGTTTTTCCATCCAGACATTGATGTGATAGGAATGCTCTATTGCGTGGAAATCATCGAGGATGACAATGATTTCTTCAGGTATTTGGAGTGTCTCATTGATGAAGAGCGAAGAGAGCATGCTAAGTTCCTCTTCTCTTATATAACGGTCCATTTTTTTCATGTATGATATTAACTCATGGCCAAAATCCGGGAACAAGGTTTGAATCGAGGCTGTCAAATAGGATAGAAACGGAAGAATATCGTCATCGGAAGAAGTGATTGTATACCAGCAGCAAGATTGTTTCTGATCCTTGACATGCAATGCCAGAGCCGTGCTCTTTCCATAACCGGCTCCCGCCTGGATGATGGTGAGCGGCTTTTCGGTAATCGCTTTCATTTTTCGCGATAATTTGGCTCGCCTAATCCATTGTTCCTGTAAGCCTGGAACAATTAATTTCGTTTTGATTAATGGCAATGTTCCCTGCATAGAATCTCCGCCCTGTTTTTCATAATAATGATGCCAGTCTAACATAATCAAAATAAAAAAAGACTCGAAAATTGACGAGTCTTTTCACTTCTCTATAAGCTATTGTTAGAATGATACATCCATTTCCCCGAGCGGCCAGTATCTCAGATTGACCTTGCCGACGACTTGCTCTTCCGAAATGAACCCAAACTGCCTGCTGTCCCAGCTGCCAAGGCGGTTATCGCCAAGGACGAACAATTTTCCTTCAGGCACTCTTTCAACCCCGGTTAAATCCCCAAGGGTAAAATCGCCGGTCAAATAGCCACCTGGTGATTGTTCGCGATACTGCTTCAAGAAAGGTTCCTTCACTTTTTTGCCATTGATGAATAACATGTCTTCTCGATATTCAACTTTATCGCCTGGCAGGCCGATGACCCGCTTCACAAAGTCTTCTTCTTTATTTGCGTGAAATACAATCACGTCAAACCTCTCGAGGTCTTTCGATTCATATCCC
The DNA here is from genome assembly GCF_018424685.1 of Mesobacillus boroniphilus. Classification (NCBI taxonomy): domain Bacteria; kingdom Bacillati; phylum Bacillota; class Bacilli; order Caryophanales; family Bacillaceae; genus Mesobacillus; species Mesobacillus boroniphilus. Next base: position 166,354 of record NZ_QTKX01000001.1, on the reverse strand, counting down.
AACTTATTGACAACGACTTTATTCCCATCTTCCAGTGTAGGAAGCATCGATTCCCCTTCAACGACATAATTGGAAAAAAAGAAAATCCTGATAAAAACAAAAATGATCATTCCGAGGGCAAAAGCTTTGACCCACTCGATCCCTTCCCTTTTTACGATTTCTTTCATGTACTACCTTCACCACCTGTTTTCTGTCCCTGCTATCAGTCATTATCGTCTTTTCCAACACTCATATTCATTTTTACTTCAATTCTTTTGCCGATATACCACAGGATGGCGATTACTGCCAAAACGATGGCAGTTCGCGCAGGATTAGTGATTAATGAACGAATATCATATCCTACAAAGCTTATTGTAAAAATCATCACCATTTTCCCTGTTATCACTGCAAGCATATACTGAGCCATGCTGATTTTTGAAAGCCCGGCAACAATATTGACGAGAGCAGATGGAGTAAAAGGGAAGCACAGCATCAGGAAGATTGGGCCAAATCCATGCCGTTCAATCCAGTTCATCCCCTTCTGGACTTTTGGGTGGCGCTGCAAAAACCCCAGGATCCGTCCCTGTCCGTACCGACGGAAAATCAAAAAGACAATCAATGCCCCCAGAACTGCACCTATCCAGGAAAAGAGAAACCCAAGCCATAGCCCAAAGGCATTGGCATTTGCCATCACAAATAAAAACAATGGCAGGAAAGGCAAGAACGCTTCCAACATTGGCAGCAGAATTCCCGGAATCGGCCCAAATGAGCGGTATTGGTTGAGCAAATCCATAATATTTTCAATTGTAAACCATTCTTTCATTAATTCAACATCCATTGAGATCTCCTTGTCCAAACAACTCAGCAAATCAGGTTTCTGAAATCTTCACAGAGTTCTGATCACCCATAACCTATTTACCTCTTAGAGATAATTGTACACCTCTAAATCTTAATTGAGGAATTTTTACAAGCTGTCTATTTAGTTAAAAAATTCTGTAGCGCGGTCCTGTTTTCTTCAAAGTTTATCGCCAATACGGCACCTGCACCGCTTACCCTCTGGTTCTCGAATGATCCCTCAACCGGTATCCTCATTGTTTCGATATTCCGATTATCCTTTGAAATCAGCCCTTTTCCCATAAATAAGATATCGCCCGTATCCATATTGGTATTGATAAACGGAGTAACGACTCCAACCAATTTAGGGAGCTTCGGCAGTGTCTGGATGCTGGCAAACTGCTTGCCGACTTCCTTTATGACATTTTGCTGGCGTTCTACACGGCCAAAATCCCCGACTGCATCCTGGCGGAACCGGACATATCCAAGCAGATGTTTCCCGTCCAGTCTTTGAACACCTGGCTCCAGAGTGACACCAATTCCCTCTGACATTCTCTTTTCAACATTGACTTCAACACCTTCGGGAAATGCTTCATCAATTAGACGCACAAACCCTTCAAAATCAACGATTGAATAATATTGGAGACTGACATCAAAGTTCTCCTTTATAGTCTGCCTCAGTAGCTCCGGTCCACCAAAGGCAAACGCAGCATTGATTTTATTTTTTCCATGTCCCGGAATCTCCACATACGTATCCCTCATAATCGAGGTCAATTTATAAGACTCTGTATCTGGATTATAACTGGCAATCATGATCGTATCTGACCGCGAAGTTTCCTTCCCTCTCGCGTCACTGCCAATCAGCAGGATATTCGTGAGGCCATTTTGGTCACTCTCGCCATTAAAATGATATTCCTGCTTGTTTTCCTCCGCCGCTTTTTCCGAATCATTCACCCCAGAACGGTACTGCATATAGGAATACAGTGCAACGGCTCCGACCAGAAGGAATAGCAGCAGAAAAATGCTGGACCATCTGATTCTTTTTCTTCTCTTCTTATGTTGGTGTCTTTCATATCTCATTCGAAAAACCCTTCCGATTTATAAATATTGATCTAACATGAATATTATTAAGCCCTTTTTGTTAACTTGTTGCTTTTACACTGTTTTGATTCATGACCATTTTTGGATTGATTGCGGCAACCAGAAAACAATATTGATTCGATTGTTGCAACAGTCAAGCGAAGTACCTTATTACTATTTTCCTTTTTTACCTATAACATTAAACTTCTCTGGAGAATTTTTCAAAAAATAAACCCGCGGCATGAACGTTTGCCGCGGGTGAAAACCATCTAGGATTTTTACAAGTACTTATTAAACCAGTCGACAATCGATGACAACCGGCTTAGACGGAGATTAGGCTTTCCGCTTCTTGAAAGCTCATGGTTGGACTCAGGGAAGCGGATGAATTTCGTTTCCTTGCCCTGTCTCTTCAAGGCAATGAATAGCTGTTCAGCCTGTTCAATTGGACAGCGGTAGTCCTTTTCGCTGTGGAGAATCAATAAAGGTGTATTGATTTTTTCCACATAGGCGATAGGAGAATGCTTCCACATTGTTTCTAAATCGCTGAGATCAGCCTGGATTTGCCACTCTGTAAAATAGTAGCCGATGTCTGAGACACCATAAAAACTGATCCAGTTTGAAATCGAACGCTGTGTGACGGCTGCCTTGAATCTGTCCGTATGTCCGACAATCCAGTTTGTCATGAAACCGCCATAGCTGCCGCCGGTCACTCCCAATCGATCCTTGTCGATGAAATCGTGTTTTTCCAGGGCGTAATCGACAGCGTCCATCACATCCTGATAGTCTCCGCCGCCATAATCCCCGCGGACGGCATTGACGAATTGCTGCCCGTATCCATGGCTGCCGCGCGGATTAATATATAATACCGCGTAGCCTTCAGCCGCGAGAACCTGAAATTCATTGAAATATGAGTTGGCATACATTGCATGCGGTCCCCCATGTATCTCAAGAATCAACGGATATTTCTTGCCCTCTTCATATCCCGCAGGCTTCATGATCCAGCCATGCAGCGGTGTACCATCGCTGGCCTCGAAAGAAATCTGCTCAGGCTGCGATAGAGTAACAGATTCCAGTACCTTTTCATTCACGGCCGTCAGCTGTTTCATTTCACCAGTGGTTACTTCAAGCTGGAACAGTTCCCCCGGAAGCACCGGATTGCTGATGGCTGCAATAACCCTCTGGTTTTTGCGGTCAAGTGTGTACCCATACACATGCTGCTGGTCAAGAAGTGCCGGATACACTTCGCCATCTAGGTTCGCAAAATATATCACAGTGTTTCCCTGGTCGCTTGCAAGGAAATAAAAGCTCCTGCCATCTTCGCCCCAGATCAACCCTGGACTATGCGCCCCCTGCTGGAAGTCTGCGGCAACAGCGTCTCCCACAAGAATATCCATGTTTTCTGTGACGCATTGGATGTTACCCGTCTCGAGCTCCTGAATCCAAACTTGAGTTAACGTTGCATTTTCAAATTCTCTCTCATGCCCCGTGTAGCCAAGGTATTTTCCGTCAGGAGAGAATATGGCATTTCCGAAGTAGCCCTTACCATATGTTAGTTTCGTTTTATTCCCTGTCTCAATGTCCATCAGCCATAAATCACTTTTGAACGAGAAATCACGTTCAGGTGACTCATCAGCTGACAATACAAGGCTTTTTCCGTCAGGAGACCAGCACTGCAAGTGGTAGTCCACTTCGCCTTTCGCCACTAATTCTGCCTTTCCATCTGCGATATTCACAATGACAGTCTGTCGATACTTGCCATCCCAGAAACCAGCTCCGTCTGATTTATATTTCATTTCCTCAGCTACGAACGGTTCCGGCTTCTTGTCATCCTTCTTTTCTTCTGCCTTTTCAAGCAAATCTTCGTCAGGCTTCAAGGATACGGAGCACGCGATTCTTTCTCCATCCGGAGACCAAATGGGACCATTTGCACCATTTCGGAAGTCAGTAGCCTGCCTGGCTTCCCCGCCAGCAGCATCTAGAACAAAGATCTGGTTCTTGCCGCTGCGGTTCGATACGAAAGCCAGCTTCGTGCCATCCGGTGACCATCTCGGGGAATGGTTGCGATATTCCCCGTAAGTCCATTGCCTTGGCTCTCCGCCTTCTTCAATGTCAATTATGTATAAATTAGAGGCATAATCATTCTTTTTCTCCAGCATCTCTGTCTGGATAAACACACACTTCTTTCCATCAGGTGAAAACTGAGGGTCAGTAACGGACTTTAATTCAAATAAATCCTCTGCTTTAATAAATCTCTTTTCCATCTCGGGAGCCATCCTTCCAAAGTTAAATTGTTCACTTTATTATATTATTATTTCGATAACAGAAATAAATCTCCTGCTTTTACCTCAATCTTTTTCCGAAAAAAACCAACGATTCACAACTACTGCAAGTTTCCTTTTATATTGGAGAAAATGATAGTGAGGAGTAAATTTTTTTACCCTCTTGAAATACTCCTCAAAATCCAGTACGATAATAACGAACAGATGTTCTTATTTTATTTTGAAGGGACAGAGCAAAATGACAAGGATTCCTGAAAAAGACCGCGATATTATGGAGCAGGCCATCTATTTGCCGATGGTTCTGGTCGTGCTCAATCGGGATCTTTCTGTCGTTGAAAATAGTCCATTTAAACTAAAGAAGCCTTATTTGGAGCTAATTGAAGAAACAATGAAAGCAGTCCAGAAAGAGCTCGCCATTGTGAAAAACTACCTCAAAAAGAATAACCTTAAGGTTGAAGAAGTAAAACGGGATGACGCCTTTACCATGTTCCTCTTCATCTACAAAGGCTACGAAGAACAGCATAACTACTTCAATCCCCGCATCCGCAATAAAGTCCAGGAATTGATGCTTCACTACCTTTTCAAGCGGTTCAAAACAGAACAAAAAGAGCAAGCGCCTCGTTCAGCCCCGACAAGCGCTGGGGGGCCTGACACTGAAGTCGCTTTTTGACTTCATTGACAGAACCGAAATCGAAAAGCGTAGGCGACTGCCCAACTCCGACAAGCGCTGGAGGGCCTAACACCGAAGTCGTTCTTTAACTTCATTGGCAGGACCGAAGCGTCTCGAGGGGCTAGGCGCTGGAGCTGGATTAAGAAAACCAAATATACTTTAGCATTACAAAAATATTTTATAATTGCTTAAATTACAATTGAAAAAGAATCCGGCTGAAAAACCGGATTCTTTAATCTAGTCTTTATATACCTCACTGACAAGTTTAGCATGAGGATACCCTTGCGAATCGCTGAACTTTGGACCATGGATAAGATATAACGCTTTTCGTTCGGTTTCTTTCATCCGCTGCATGAATTTGGTTCGCAGCAGGGATGTCCGCAGCAGCTGGTTCTCAAATGAATGATGGGATACTGGCAGAATCATGGATTTCTTATTCCTGAAGGTAACCTTTGTACTGTGGGCGTCCACCTTCTTATGGAATAATATGTGCTCATGAGAAACCCATATGCAATCCGGTTTTGTAGGCGAGCTCGTAGGCATGAAATAAATGGAGCTTATAGGGTCGATGATGATGGGGGTTTTATGGGTGATCCCGGTAAGCTGTTTTGTTCCCTCTTTCCTGCCCTCGTAGCTGCTTCCAAAATACTTGCAGCTTTTCTTGACGATATCCATTGGTCTGAATGGGGATAAATACTCCTCCTCCAGCTCGATCACCCTGGAGTAAATCCTGCTGCCGTATTCTTCAGGAATAATTATCATGGTAAAAGGATTTATTTCGTACTCTTCAACTAAGTTCTTTGTATTTCCTGTCATTCCTTCACCTCCTAAAATACCTCATACCCTATTTTACCATAAGAGTTTAAATTTTCTTTACTTACAGAAAAAGTTCTATTTTTAGCCACAATTTTTGTCCTGATATAAATTTTCTAAAAATTATAAAAATTTAGTTGATTATCTATTCGATAATCCATATAATATAAAAAAGGTCTAAGAGGTGAGGTCAGTGAAAGAAAAATCGTATTCTGAAATCATGAAGGCCAGTGTGATGAAACGCATTAAAGCCAAGGAATCTTTTGTTCTGGACCTGTATGTTGACATGCTTATTTCCGAAATTCAACTGAATACTAAAAAAGAAAGATTGATGTTGAAAATTGATAAGGCCATCGACGACCGCGATAAAATTCTGTTTTTATCTTTGACGGAGGAATTGAAAGATCTCAACAAACAATTCGGCACTTAGATGAGTGATATCCCCTATATAGGGGATATTTTATTATCTTGAAATAAGGCTAAGTTCAAACAGAAGCTCTTTCCCGGAAAGCCCTTAGTTTTTAAAAAAGAAAGCCCTCAATGTTCGAGGGCTTTCTTGCTTAATATCCATCTTCCTGTTCATTCCTCTTTTCAACTTCAAAATCCTCAAGTCGTGAAATCCGTTCCAGCATTGTCGGATGTCCGTAACGGAAAATTTTCACCAGCCATGGTGGATTTACCTGGCTGAGGCCAGCCTTCGTTAATTCCTGGAAAGCAGAAATCGCCGCATCGGTATTTTCAGTCATTTCGATGGCGTATCGGTCAGCCCTTGTTTCCTGGTATCGTGACACAAGATTGGAAACCGGGCTTGCCGCAAACATAATCATCGAGAGGAACATCAGGAACAACGGCAGCGATCTTAAGTCACCAGGGTGCTGTAGCTTGAATTCCTTGCCCCACCGTTTGATCGCCCAGTTCATCAGTCTTGAAACAAAGTACAGACCGAACAGGGAAAGTACCAAGTAGCCCGCAATCCCAATATATAAATGCTTCTCCACATAATGGGCCATTTCATGGGCCATTATGAACAGGATCTGGTCATCGTTCAACCTGTTCAAGGTCGTATCCCAGAGGACAATCCTTGAATTTGAGCCAATTCCCGTAACATATGCATTAAGGGCATTTGTCTTTTCAGCCATATCCACTTCAAATACATGCTCAGCCGGGATATTAGCCTGACCGGCAATATCAAGGATTTTTGACTCCAGCTCCTTATTTTTCAGCGGGGAAAAATCATTGTACAGCGGGTCGATCACGACAGGCTGCAAGAACATGATAAACAATGTGAACGGAACGGAAAGCAGCCACGCAAACAGCCACCAGAACCTTTTGAACTTGTTCATCAGCCAGTAAAGGACAACGACAATGACGAACATCATCGCATAATTGATCCAGAAATCAATCAACTCATCCTTCATCCAAGAGGCGAATGACTGTGTCGATATATTATAAGTCTTAGACAGCGTATAACTGATGTAACTTAGAGGGAAAGTCGCAATGTAAGCAAAAAATGAAAGCCAAATCAAATAGATCGCTGTTTGGCCATACTTATTCTTCGCGGTCTCTTCTCCCCATTTCTTGAAAGCTTTTGAAAGCCCCATGAGCAAAATCAGAAAATAAAACAGCCATTCAAAAGGTGTCGACAGGAAAAATAATAAATTCCTAACTTTTGAGTATTCCTCGCTCAGCATTAATTCCCTTCCGTTCAAAAACGTCGCCGGGTCCGCCCTCGAACCTTCGAACTCAAATGGAAGACTCGTATCTGCAAAGTAAAATAAATACCAGTAAACCGCGAAACCATAGAGCACATAGGCGATCACACCATAAAAACCCATCTTTCTCGCCATAGCTTCTCCCCCTTTACGTACAACCATGTCTATAACTATTTTAATCCTTTGTCCCAAAAATAGAACAAGTTATTGCTGGCAGGGGAAAATGCTTCTCTAACATGTTACCGAAACCTTCAGATCACCGGCTTTTCGGGCACATGTTCCTCCAACTTGTTACCGAAACCTTCAGATCACCGGCTTTTCGGGCACATGTTCCTCCAACTTGTTACTGAAACCTTCAAATCCCCCGCTTTTCGGGCACATGTTCCTCCAACTTGTTACCGAAACCTTCAGATCCCCCGCTTTTCGGGCACATGTTCCTCCAACTTGTTACCGAAACCTTCAGATCCCCCGCTTTTCGGGCACATGTTCCTCCAACTTGTTACTGAAACCTTCAAATCCTCCGCTTTTCGGGCACATGTTCCTCCAACTTGTTACCGAAACCTTCAGATTACCGGCTTTTCGGGTACTTGTCCCTCATTTTATGAACTAAAACACCGTTGGCTGCAATCTTGTTGTCGTGATTCATCAATTCTACCTTTCTCCATTTATTTAGAAATTTGCTTTTAACAACAAAAAGGTACCAGGAAAACCCCTGGTACCCTCTGGTTTAATTAAGGAAGCTTCGGTCAATCAAGGTTTTGAAGTCTGGTTTATCCTTCAAGAACTTCAATGCGTAAGATGAATCTGAGAAGTCCTGGATTGCCTGTGAATCGACTTCATGGGTAAAACCAATTCTTTCCCATGCCAGTTCGACTACATCTTTTTCAAGCTCCTGTCCTGTTGTTTCTTTAATGTCTTTAATCGTAATTTCCTGTGCTTCAGCTGGATTATCATTGATGAATTTCACAGCCTCTTTATGAGCATTAATAATTTTTTGAACTGTTTCCGGGTTTTCCTCAATCATTTTTCCGGACGTGACCATTACGGATGCAGGAAGCGTTTCTCCGAAGGACACTTCATCCCAGCCAATGACGACTTCTGCGCCAGTTTCTTTTTCAATTACAGCTGCCCACGGTTCTGGTGCAACTGCTATATCCACTTTGCCAGACTTTAGCATCGCCGCGTACTGTGCCGGCTGACCAGTTAGGTGTTTCATTGTTCCGCCGATGCGCTGTGATGTGATTCCCTGTTCTTCAAGGTACGTTTCATATTGGACGTCGTGAGTGCAGCCAACTCCTGGCGTGATAAATGTTTTGCCAGCGAAGTCTTCGACTGAGTTAATCTCTACACCTTTTCTTGCCAAAACCACTGTACCGCCGGTTGATGCACCTGCAATAATTTTAACGTCTGCGCCTGTTGAGAAATTGTTCATCGCCGGGCCAGGTCCAACAAGACCTGCATCGATTTCACCCGTTTTCAGTGCAGTCATGAATGACCCGCCTTCAGCGAATGTCTTATACTCGATAGTTGTTCCATCACCAAGCTGCTGCTCGAAGAACCCCTTATCTTTTGCCACCATCGCAGGAACGTGGTTGATGTTCGGGAAGTAGCCGATGACGATTTTTTCCTTGCCTGCTGTGGTCGTGGATGAACCGCCTGAACCGCATCCAGCAAGTACCATCGCGGCTGTAAACAAGAATGTTAAAATTAAAATAGCTTTTTTCATTAATTTTTCCTCCTTATTTTTATTTTAAGAATCAAGTCCCCAGCGATTCAGCACCGATTTTTCGATGCGCTGGAAGATAAGCTGATCAACGATTGTTCCAATGACACCAATAATGATCATGACACCAATTACAAGACCCATGTTGCCGAAATCCGAGGCGTAACGAAGCGTATATCCGAGTCCAGGTCCTGTGCTTAAAAGTTCCCCTGCCATCAGGGCCCTCCAGGCAAATGCCCATGCCAGTCTTGAGCCAGTGACAACATAAGGGATCGCCGCCGGAAAAATAACCCTTTTGTATAAGTTCCAGCCGGTTACTCCCATCGTTTTTGCCGCCTTTATGAATAAAGGTGAAACATTTTTAATGCCCACTCTAATATTAAGTGTCATTACAAATGTCCCTCCAAGAACCACCACGAAAATAACAGCTTTCTCGTTCATACCGAACCACATGATCGCAAGCGGGAGCCAAACAATGCTTGGTACACTTTGAAACGCGAGGACGACAGTTCCAAGTGTTTCATCCGCCGTTTTTGATTTAGCGAGCAGGACCCCAAGTCCAGTTCCGATAACCAGGGAAAGACCCAGACCAATCGCAAGCCGTTTGAAGCTGGCAATCAGATCGTAGATCAACGTTTTATCCTGGAAGCCTGTTATAAGTGCCTCAAGGACCTTTTCAGGGGATGGAAGGATGATGGGCATCCACCATTCAAGCTTGCTTCCTGCGTACCAGAATGCGATGACAGCTGCGAAAAAAAGGATTCTCTTAATGTGTGGATTCATCTGCAAGCTCCTCCCTGATGACTTTGTCGATCTCCTTCTTCAGATAACTCATAATATATTCTTCCAGTTCCACCATCTCTTTTTTATGCTCATGGCGCGGCCTTGGAATCTCTACTTTAATATCCTTAAGGATCACCCCTGGCTTCGTTCCCATCACAATGATCCGGTCTGATAGTTTAATGGATTCAGAGATGCTGTGAGTGACGAATAAGATCGTTTTCTGGGTTTCAGCCCAAATCGTCTCCAGTTGCTCATGAAGTCGTGAACGCGTTTGTTCGTCCAAAGCGCCGAATGGTTCATCCATCAAAAGGATTTCCGGATTCATCGCAAGCGCCCTTGCAATCGCCACCCGCTGCTGCATTCCTCCTGATAGCTCGTGAGGATAGTGGGAAAGATATTTGCTAAGCTGAACCTTTTGCAATTGTTTCTTTGCCTCCGATTCAGCCTGTTTCTTCGGCATTTCCTGTTTGAGTGGAAATAGAACATTCTCTAGAACGTTCAGCCATGGAAACAACGCTGCCTGCTGGAAAACCATCCCCCTGTCCTTTCCAGGTTTATCTATCTTTTTGCCAGAGACGATGATTTCACCGCTCGTTGCTGGAGTCAGTCCCGCCACAATCGAAAGAAGCGTTGATTTACCGCAGCCAGATGGACCAAGGATCGATACAAATTCACCTTTATTCACTTCTAGATTAATATCTTTTAAGATATCAACCTGGTGATTATTTTTGTCTGCGTATTGTTTGTGTACATTGCTGATTTCAATAAACAATTTAACCACCCTATTCAAATAAAACTTATTGTTTTAGTCGGAATTAATAAAGTTAATTATAATGTATTCTTTCAGCTTGTCAATATTTCATTCATTTTTAAAAACTGGCTGCTTGTTTGTAGTTAGGACCTGTTATATAGCTCATTCAAAAAAAAATAGACCCGCTTGTCAGCAGATCTAGAAAAAATAGGAATATAAAGTTAAAACCGATATTGAACCAATTACGACAATTATGACATTGGCTCCTAAGAAAGCGGCAATGAAAGCGGCGGCGGCACCAATAATTCCATACCAGATATCTTCCTGGATAAACAGTATTGCCGGGAAAATCAGCGCGCCGAGAGTGGCATAAGGAACATTTTTCAGGACACCCTGCAGGAATGGCGGCAGTTCTTTTCCACGGAACATCACAAACGGCAGCATCCTCGGTATGTATGTCACGATGGCCATTCCAATGATCATGATGATGATTTCTTTACTCATCTGTTTCTGACCCCCTGCCCTTCTTGAATGTTTCTACTGCCTCTACAAGAATCGCCGATAGCAGCGTTGCCAGCACGATTGCCCAGCCCGTGGACATGAGTTCAGCCATCGTGAAAATGGAGTTGAACGCAGCCGCCAGTGCGGCAAGGAATACAACCTTTACATTGCTTTTCATCGATGGAACCAACAAGCCGACAAACATCGCATACAAAGCGACTGACATGCTTTCCTGAAGGGTCTGCGGCAATCCTGCCCCAATGAGGAAGCCTAATCCGGAGAAAACGACCCAGCTTGAGTAAGCAGTAAGGTTCAAGCCAAACATATACCGGGCATTGACGGTACCTTCACGTGTCGCGGCGACTGAAAATGTCTCATCCGTGATCCCGAATGAATAGCCCATTCTCGCCCACACGGTATCCTCTTCCGCCTTTTCATTCAGGGATGCAGACATAAGAAAGTGGCGGATATTCACGATAAAGGTAGTGAGGATGACTTCAAAGACTCCGATTCCCTGGGCAAGGAGGCTTAACGAAATATATTGAGCGGCCCCGGCGAACACCAGCATGCTCATCATGACCGTTTCCCCTAGTGCAAGCCCAGTTGTCTTGGCGATCAAGCCAAAGGTAAGTGCAATCGGCATATATCCTATCGCAATGCTGATGCCTGATTGAATCCCTCTTTTAAAATCTGTTGCATGCTTAACAACCAATGTACTTTCCACTCGCTTCCCGCCCTTCTATCACTATGTAAAAATAAAAATCCTTTATTCAATTAAAATATATTATACATACTTCCAGCACCTTGGAAAAGTGTTTCTTTTATCGAAATAATTTGTCATGAATAATTTCGTGGTTGGCAGGCTGCTAATAATGGAGTTGGTCGATATATTCGGAAAAGTGGTCGAATTATTTGGAAATGTGATCGAATTATTTGGAAATGTGGTCGAATTATATATTAATGTGGTTGAATTATAAAGAAAAGTAGTCGAATTATTAATAAAGCCGTGGATTCCACAGCAAAAGTGATAGATAACAACAAATATTCCTATATTTGCGATTCTTCAACTTCACTCTTTGCGAAAATAAGAGTGTAATCATCAAAAAACACGGCCGCGGCCGTGTTTTGTTACATCCCTTTAAAATTTGGCTTCCGTTTTTCACTGAAGGCTGCCAGCGCTTCGAGGCGGTCTTCCGTCGGGATTGTGACTTCGTAGGCTTTGCGCTCAATTTGCAGTCCTGTCTGCAAGTCTGCGTTCATTCCTTGCTTGACGGCGTACTTTGCCTGCTGAAGGGCCACCGGACCGTTTGCCAGCATCATTTCAGCAAACTTCATGCATTCATCAAGCAAGCTTTCTTTTTTGACGACAGCTGTGACAAGGCCATATTCTAGTGCTTCCTCTGCTTTCAGCCGGCGCGCGGTCAAAATCAACTCAAGTGCTTTTGCTTGTCCGATCAATCTTGGCAGCCGCTGTGTGCCACCTGCTCCCGGGATAATCGCCAGGCTTGTTTCTGTCAATCCCATCTGTGTTCCTGCAGCGGCAACACGAAAATCGCAGGCAAGGGCAAGCTCCATTCCGCCACCGAATGCAAACCCATTGATGGCTGCGATCGTCGGCTGTGGAAGCTGGTCAACCATCGTGAACACCTCGCCGATTTTATAAATATTCCTCTTTACGTCCTCGTCAGACAAAGTCCGGCGCTCCTTTAAATCAGCTCCGACACTGAAGGCTTTTTCACCAGCTCCAGTAAAAATGACGACCCTCGCTTCACGGTTTGACCTTAGTTTTTCAATGACTTGCTGTAATTCTCCCAGCGTTTCATAATTAAAAGCATTTAATGCGTCCGGCCGATTCAGCGTGACAATTGCCGTATGTCCCTCTAATTGTAAATCAATGTTTCCCATACAAATCAACTCCTTCTTCAATGACTTCTACAAAAAAAGACAAAATTCCTTCCCGATGCGAAAAAGAGGCAGGCACGGGCGCCTGCCTCTCATCAATAAGATTATTGTCCTTGTAATACCTGATTTTTCAGGGCTCTTCTTAAAATCTTTCCGGTTGTGTTTTTCGGAAGTTCTTCGAGGAACTCGATCCCGCTTGGCACCTTATATTTCGCCAGGTGTTCGCGGCAATATTCGAGCAGCTGCTCTTCTGTCAGTTTTGGATTTTTGCTGACAACATAGCATCTTACTGCTTCGCCGAGATTTGGGTCAGGAACTCCAAGAACTGCTACCTCGACAATATCAGAATGGTTATATAAAACTTCCTCTACTTCACGTGGATATACATTATATCCTCCCACAATGATCATATCTTTCTTGCGGTCAACAATGTAAAAATATCCTTCTTCGTCCATGCGGGCGAGGTCTCCTGTATATAACCAGCCATCCTTGATTGTGGCGGCTGTTTCTTCTGGCATCTTATAATAGCCTGCCATAACGTTCGGGCCGTGGACGATCAATTCGCCAACTTCTCCAGGAGCCACTTCATCTCCCATTTCATTGACGACCTTGTTTACAACATTCACGATTGAGGTTCCGATAGATCCTGCTTTGCGCGGGCGGTCAAGTGGGTTGAAGCATGTAACCGGTGAAGCCTCCGACAAACCATAACCTTCTGAAACCATTACATTGAACTTGCGCTCGAAATTCTGAAGAAGCGCAACTGGAAGCGATGCACCGCCAGAAATGCAAACGCGAAGCGATTTAAGATCATCCGGATTTCCTTCTGGATACTGGAAAAGGAAATTGTACATTGTCGGCACACCAGCAAATACAGTAGCCTCGTAATCCCTGGCAATCCGGAACACTTCCGCCGGGCTGAATTTAGGAACAATCAACAGTGTTCCACCATTCATCAATGGCGCATTAAGGGCAACTGTCAAACAGAAGACATGGAACATCGGCAAGGCGGTGATCACCTTGTCATCTTCACTCATCCTAAGGTAATCGCTTACATCTTTAGCATTGCTATAAAGATTTTTATGTGTAAGCATGGCGCCTTTAGGCTTTCCTGTTGTCCCAGACGTATAAAGGATGATCGCGACATCATCTTCGTTCAGTTCAGGACCCTTAAACTCAAGGTCTCCGGAACCAACTACATGTGTAAACGGTTTCAATTTTGAACCTAAAGAAAGCTTGGACATTTCCTCTTCAGATATCTGGCTCTGACCAGTCTCAGCAATGACAAAGTGTTCGACCTTTGGCAGGTGCTGATGCATTTTTTCGGCGAGCGGCAGCATCAGGTCGAGCCCGACAACTACTTTTACATCCCCATTGTTCAGGATATAGCCGATTTCATCAGCAGTGTAAATTGGATTGATGGGAATGACTGTTGCACCGAGCCTTAGCGCTCCGTACAAACTGATGACAAAATGTGGAGAGTTTCCTAGCAACAATGCGATATGATCGCCTTTTTTTACCCCTAGTTTCTCAAGTCCAGAAGCAAACTTTGTTACAGAAGCATCAAGCTCTGCATATGTGCTTGCTTTGTCCATGAAAAAATATGCCGGCTTATTCCCCAGCATTGAGGCAGTGTGATGAAGCTGTGATGAAAGATTCATTAACTCCCTTCCCCCTTTGCGGTGACAAGAGTCACCAAACTTTGTAAAAAGTTTTCTAAATATATTATATTGAAAGAAAATTATGGATTCAAGAAAAACATGTCGAATTTCTAACAATTTTACATTCAGTAAATTAAAAACGCGGTGTCATCATCACCGCGTTCCTAATGTTAATATAATAAATTAATAAAATCTTCTTTAGAAATATTTCCGAAATAATGTTTAATGTCCACATCTTCTAACGCACTGGCAATTTTGGACTTCTCATATTTTATGCCTGTCAGCTTGTCCTCGATTTCGGTGACATCGCCTACACCGAAGAAATCTTATAGATTTTGCAATTTTCAATGATTCCCTTATTGACTTCAAAACGGACATCGATCTGCCCCACCGGGAACCGATGCGAATGCTGCAAGTTGAATTTAGGCGACTTTCCATAGTTCCAATCCCAATTCTGATATCTTTCTTTTGAAAGTTCATGGATTTTTCCCCAGTCTTCTTCGGTTAAGACATACTCGGGAATATCATCCAGTCCTTCGAAGATATTTTTTAACAGAAGGGAACGGAATTCTTCAATTGTCACTTTATCTGAGAGGAACTCGGAGATATTGGCGACCCGACTGCGGATTGATTTGATTCCTTTTGATTCTATTTTATCTTTTTTAACGTTAAGCGCTGAAACGACGCTTTCGATTTCTGAATCAAACAATAAGGTGCCATGGCTAAACATCCGCCCTCTTGTCGAAAATTGTGCGTTTCCGGATATCTTTCTTCCTTCTGCCAACAGGTCATTCCTACCGCTTAATTCCGCGTTTACTCCCAGTTTCCTTAATGCGTTCACCACTGGCTCGGTAAACTTCCTGAAATTGTGGAAGCTTTCTCCGTCGTCCTTTGTGATGAAACTAAAATTCAAGTTCCCAAGGTCATGATACACTGCACCGCCCCCTGATAATCGACGGACGACATGGATTCCATTCTTCTCAACATATTCAGTATTGATTTCTTCAATTGTGTTCTGGTTTTTGCCTATGATGATGGATGGTTCGTTTATATAAAACAATAAGTAGGTTTCATTGATATCAAGATTCTTCAAGGCATATTCTTCAATTGCAAGATTAATTCTTGGGTCTGTGATTCCCTTATTATCAATAAATAACATCGTTCATTCTCCTTTTATAGAGTGATTTCGAGCCCTTCCCTCGCAAGGGTAATCGGGCCTTTGAATATTGTGGAAGCCTCCGAAACAAGCTGTTCAATTTCACCGTAATGTGGCAAATGGGTCAAGACTAGCTGTTTTACACCCGCGCCCTCAGCCAGCCTTCCGTTATCGTAGCTATTCATATGGCCTGCACCTTTTCCATCCTGGTTACCATAAAAGTTGCATTCTGAAAGCAATAAGTCAACTCCTGAAGCAAAAGAAATGAACTCTTCCTTGAAGGAAGTATCTGCTGTATACACTAAAGACTTGCCGCCTGCTTCGATCCGCATCGCATAGCATGGTGCTGGATGGACAGCCGAAATGAATGAAATCGTGAAAGGTCCTACGTTAAGCTTTTTAGAAGGATCATAGGCAATCCCTTTTGTAATGTTTTTGTATGTAAGCTTCGCAAACTCCTGCTTGTCCTGTGTATGTCCGTAAATCGGAAGCTGGGGAGACTTCTTGCCCAGAAAGCCCTGGATGAGCCTGGCATGCTGTAATACACCGATATCGGCGATATGATCGGGATGGTAATGTGACAGCACCAAAGCATCCAGCTCATCTGGCTGAACGAAATTTTGAAGTTTCGCCAGTACTCCGCTGCCAAAGTCTATCATTAGCTTAAATCCATCATGCTCAAGCAAATATCCGGTGCTGGCTTCATTCACCTTCGGGTATCCGCCCCAGAATCCTACTATTGTCAGCTTCAATGATTCCCCTCCTATTATCACACTTTTTCTTTCACTATACTTCATTTTGCCCATTTTTTCACTCCAACGGTTTTTTCAGAAAATTATGATTGACGCACGTTGTTCTGTTATAATACAATATAATTAATAGCGAAACTGTATCAAAACAACTCACTTAATTGGAGGGAACAGCATGATTGAAAATGTCGTAGAATTCTTTCGTAATTTACCAAAAAAACAGTGTATTGAGTGTGGAGAAGCAATTAACGAACAGCATGAATGCTACGGTAACAAATGTGATGGATGCATGGATCCTGGCAAACTATAAACAATAAATCGTTTTCCTTCCCCGGTTTTCCGGGTGTAATACAATCCCTTTCCTGCAGCTCAAGACTGCAAATGAAAAGCCAGCTCGTTCAGTGAACGGCTGGCTTCTTTTTAATATTTTTCTGCTAATATCGTGAATCTCCTTTTGTACATCCAATGGAAATAGACGGCCGTGCCTGCTGCCAGGACTAAAATATACCCGGCCAAAATCCCTGCATTTTGCCACATGAAACTGAAATCCCCGCTAGAGATGACAGCTTTGAACCCTTGAACTGAATAAGTCATTGGCAAATATGCGTTAAACTTCTGCAGGAATCCCGGGATTAATTCCAATGGGAAAGTTCCTGCACTTGTCGTAAGCTGTAAAATCAGGATGACGATTGCAACAAAACGACCTGGATCTCCTAAGAGTGTCACAAGGAACTGGATCAAAGCAATAAAAGTCAGGCTTGTGATCACGGAGAAGATCAGGAATAATGGAATACTCTCAACATCCAGGCCCAGCCCTAAAAGAAGAATGGCATCAGCTGCAAGCGCCTGCAAGACTCCGATTCCTGCCAGAATACCGAATTTACTGAAGAACCAGCTTGCACCGCTTGAAGGAACTCCAGCTGGCTCCCTTAATGGGAATACGATGGAAAGCAACAATGCACCAACAAATAAGCCAAGAGATAAGAAATATGGTGCAAATCCTGTTCCATAGTTCGGAACTGACTTTAATGTTTCATTCGCCAGCTTTACTGGTGCAGCCAGCATATTGTAGGTTTCCTCGTCTGGATTCACCTTTGCTTCTTCTGCTCCATCCTTAAGCTTTTCAGCAAGCTCGGACGTACCATCCACTACCTTTGAATTGCCTTCAAACAATTCTCCGGCACCAGTTGCCAGTTTGTCCGTTCCGTCCGTCATGGCTGCAGAACCAGCTGCCAGCTCATCCATTCCTCCCACAAGTTTGGAACTCCCATTCGCCAACTCCACAGAACCAGCTTTCGCTTCACTCAACTTGTCACCGAACACCTGGAGACCCGAATGAAACTCTTCATGGCCGGCTGCCAGCTTTGCAGCACCTGTTTCAAGTTGTCCGCTGCCCGCTGCCAGTTTGGACATTCCCGCTTGCAGCTGCCCCTGGCCGGCAATGACTTCCTTCAAGCCCGCTGATAATTTCTCGGAACCGGCAGCCAGCTTACCTGCTGAGTCTGAAAGTTTCGCTGTCCCTTGCTCAAGACCTGCACTGCCAGCTTCCAGTTTGCTAAGCGCTTCGGCAAGCTCTTTTTGTTTTTCAGGATATGCACTTAATAAAGGCGCCATCGCCTCCATTTGTGTCTGGAGCTCTTGAATACCAGCATGAACCTCCGCTGCTCCGCCAGCCGCATTGTCAGCCCCATTTCTCCAAGCTGTTAGGCTCTGACTGAGATTTTCGGACCCTTGTTCAATTTGTTGTGTAGCTTCAATCATTGCTGGGATCTTACTGTTTGCTTGATCTAAACCCGCTTTTACTTCTGAAGCTCCTGCCTGTAGGTCTTTCTGGCCTGCCAGAAGTTGACCCGAAGCATCCGCCAGCTTCGTTTCCCCTTCCTCCAATTGACCAAGTCCGCCAGATAGCTCTACTGCTCCATTGGCCAGCTCTTTTGTACCGGAATTAGCCGAGTTCAACCCCTCGTTGAACTCAACCGACTTGCTTGCCAACACGGATAGATTATCAAAAAGCTCCTGGCTTCCATATTTAAGCCTGACTGCACCGTCGTTCAGTTCGAAAGCTCCGTCACTCGCTTGATCAAGTCCATCGGCCAGTCCGCCGATTTTATCAAACATCGTTTCCGCGTAGGTTTCAGAAACCTTCTCGGACACAGAAGCTTTGATTTTTTCTGCTGCTGTTCCGCCAATCTGAGCAGATAAGAAGTTGAAGCTTTCATTCGGCATATAAACAAGTTCGAGTTTTTCAGGGTGTTCCTCCAACAAAGTTGTTGCATTTTCAGAGAAATCTTCCGGGATTTTAATGAGCATATAATATTTTTGCTGCTCCAGTCCTTTTGCCCCTTCTTCTTCTGATACAAATTCAAAACCAAAATCCTGGCTTTCTTTCAGCTTTTCCACCAGGTCATTGCCTAGTTCAAGTTTCTTTCCGTCAATCGTTGACCCGGCATCACTGTTGGCAACAGCTACGGGAAGATCGGAAAGATGTTCATACGGATCCCAAAATGCCCATAAGAACATTCCACTGTACAAAACCGGAATGAACAAGACGGCAATGATGGGAATCAGAAGCTTTTTGTTTCGAAAAATGGCAAGTAATTCTTGGGTGAATAGTTTATTTTTCATTATTATCCTCCTTGGTAAAATAAATGACCATTTTGTTCATTTGGTCATTTTTCTGTTAAAAATAAGGATCCCCTCCTAACGAGACAATCCTTTGAAAATATAGAACTCAAACAGCTCTGATATTTGTGCTTTTTCGAGCGGCTTGTTTTTCTTTTCCCAGTCAAAAATCAGTGATATATATAATTTCATCATGATGAATGACGTGATTTCAGGGTCACATTCCTTTATTTCGCCCTTTTGGACTGCCTGGATGACCCTTTGTTTAATAAAGCCAAGGATGGCAGCTTCCAGCTTATCCATAACTTCCAAAACAGCTGGTGTTCCGATATCCCGCGCTTCCTGGGAAAGCTTGATCGTTAATTGATGTTTTTTACGAAACTCCAGCAGTCGATATAATGCTCTATGGACATTTTCGTAAAAAGAATCTTCTTGATTCACAGCCTCATTTGCGACCTCTCCCATTTCTTTGATCAGGTCATTAATAATTTCATCGAAAAGCTGTTCTTTATTTTTGAAAAAAGTATAAATAGTACCTTTCCCTACATTCGCCAGCTTTGCGACCTGATCGATTGTCGTTGCCTTATATCCGTAGAGTGAAAAAGAGTTGTTGGCCGCATCAATAATCTGCTGTCTCCGGTCGATTGCCATGTTAACACCTCCAAAAATGACTATTTGAGAAAAACGGTCATTTCGTCAAATAATAAATTATCACATCTTTTACACTGTGGCAAGTATGTAAAATAAAAAACCCTTAAAAAAGGGTTTTTTATTGGTTAAGCTGCAAATATCCAAGAATCTTTTCGACCGCTGCTTCTCCCTGGTCGATACAATCTGGAAGGCCCACTCCTTCATAGGAGCTTCCCCCTACAAATACGCCTGGAAGCTCATTTGAGAGATTATTCTTCAGGTTCGCTACCCTTTCCTTGTGCCCTACTGTGTACTGCGGCATTGCCTCTTTCCAGCGGGAAACTACTGAAAAATCAGGCTGTGCCTGGATATCCATCGTTTTATTTAAATCCTCGAGAGCGATCTTGATGATTTCATCGTCCGAAAGCTCGACAATAGCCTCGTCACCTGGCCTGCCGACATAGAGCCGGAGCAATACTTTTCCCTCAGGTGTAGTATGCGGCCATTTTTTATGTGTCCAGGTGCAAGCAGTAATTGTATAATCACTATTCCGCGATACAACGAATCCAGTACCGTCAATATCTTCTTTTATGACACTTTCCGGGAATGCCATCGCAACTGTAGCCACGGATGTTGAAGGCATGCTGCGGAACGGATCAAAAATATGTTCATGTTCTGAGAACATATGCAAAGCAGCTTCATGTGGTGCAGATACAAGAATACTATCTGCGTCCAGCGTTTCCCCGCTGCTCAGCCTCATCCGGTAGCCGCTTTCCTGCTTGCTCACTTTATCGACCCGAATCCCTTTTATGACCGAACCCGGATCAAGCTTCGACTCAATTGCATCGACAAAAGATTGCAAACCTGACGTCACGGTTAGGAACATTCCCTTTTTCTTGGTCTGCCCGGTATCAGCAGGCTTGATTTTCGAGGGAGTAGTCGATTTTTTTGTGCCAAGAATCAGGCTCCCGTATTTCTGCTCCACTTGATAGAATTGCGGGAAAGTGGATAATAGACTCATGTTATCAATATCTCCGGCATAGATACCGGAGAGCAGAGGCTCAATCAGATTTTCGACAACCTCATCGCCGAGCCTGCGGCGGAAAAATTCACCAAGTGACTGGTCTCCTTTTACCTTAGAAGGTGGCATAAAGAAGTCTCCTGCAGCCCGGAACTTACCTGGCCACGAAAATAGGCCGGTTGTAACGAAGGGACCGATCTGAGTAGGGATTCCCATCACAGATCCGCCAGGCATTGGGTGGAGCTTGTCCTTCACTAATACATACGATTTCCCAGTACTGTTATTGACTAATTTATCTCCTAAACCTACTTCCCTGGCGAGTCGGCCTGCACTTTCTTTTCTTTCCAGGAAGGAATCAGGTCCTCTTTCAATTACAAAGCCATCTTTAACATGCGTTTGCATTTTCCCGCCAACACGATGGGAGGCTTCAACCAGTTTCACATCAAGCGGAAGCTGGTTCTCCCTGGCATGCTTTTGCAAATAGTATGCAGCCGCCAAACCAGTTATGCCGCCCCCTACAATTACAACTTGCTTCTTTTCTGTCACGGTAAATCGCCTTCTTTAAGTAGTTTTAGCCAGGCTCTTTTCGTAAATTTTGTTGCTATCTCAACCTGTATGAATGCATCTTAATTCAGAAGTCTCCTCGAAAAGAGCAACGATACCATTATTAATGCGGTTTTTAGAACATGTACGAAAAGCCACAATCAATGCGAATACAGCCTAGCGTGAAGTTGACAGCTTTTTTAAAATAATATCTGCCAATGCATCAATAAATTCAGGCTCTGTATTTGGCATTGGCGGCCTGTAATAGCTGGCCCCGATATCATCTGTCACGTTCTTGCATTCATAATCATTGTCATACAATACTTCCAGGTGATCTGATACAAATCCAGCTGGTACATAAACAAAGGCTTTATAGCCATTTGCCTTGAATAGGTCTCTCGTCAAGTCCTGGACATCAGGCCCAAGCCAAGGCTCAGGTGTGTTGCCTGCACTTTGCCAGCCAACCTCGTAATTTTTCACGTTTGCCTGATTAGCGATCATATCAGCAGTTTCTTTTAATTGTTCAGGATACGGATCGCCCATTTGGAGAATTTTCTCCGGAAGGCTGTGGGCAGAAACAATCAATACTGCATTCTCGCGCTGATCGGCAGGCATTTCAGCAAAAGTTTTACTGACTCTGTCTGACCAGTACTTGATGAATTTCGGCTCATCATACCATTGTTCAACCGATACAATTTCAGGTCCACCCAATTTTGCCGCTTCTTCCTTTGCGCGTCCATTATACGATTTCACGCTGAAGGTCGAAAAGTGGGGTGCGAGCACGATGCTGACCGCCTCTTCAATGCCATCATCATGCATTTGCTTCACGGCATCCTCGATAAACGGCTCAATATGCTTCAACCCAAGATACATTTTGAATTCAATTTCATCCTGGATACTGTTTAGATGCTGTTCGAGCTTCTCGCCCTGAGCAACGGTGATTTTCGCCAGTGGAGAAATACCACCAATTGCTTCATAACGCTGTTTTAAATCCTCAAGCATTTCCGGTGACGGAGTACGTCCGTGGCGGATATGTGTATAATATCGTTCAATATCTTCTTCTTTGTAGGGTGTGCCGTATGCCATCACAAGCAATCCCATCTTTTTCTTCGTCATGATTGCACCTCTTTTTCGAGTCTCTAAGCTTCTATTCTGCCAAAAACCAGACCATTTTACCAAATGTAATGCTCTGAAGCAGAATAGAGACTATTTACCTAGTTTTGAGGCAGAGTACTCATGAATAAAAGCAGTCAGTTTTTTCAATGTTTCCGGGTTCACTGATGGGAATACCCCATGCCCAAGGTTGAAGATGTAGCCTGGCTGTGCCATGCCCTGGTCAAGGATGGCCTTTGCCTTTTCTTCAATTACTTCCCAAGGGGCAAGCAAGATGGCTGGGTCAAGATTTCCCATGACGGTTTTCTGGATTCCAAGCTCGCGAGCCTCACTGATTTGCAGGCGCCAATCCAGTCCCACTACATCAAGCGGAAGTTCATGCCACTCCATGGCAAGGTGGCTTGCTCCAACTCCGAACATGATCAATGGAACATTTTCTTTCTTCAGTTCAGAAAAAATCCTGTTCATTACTGGCTTGATGAAAGTACGGTAATCCTGGACATTCAGTGCTCCGACCCATGAATCAAAAATCTGGATTGCTTTCACTCCAGCCTTGATTTGTGATTTCACATATGTAATCACCATATCGCCAAGCTTGTCCATCAGCGCGAACCAGGCTTCTGGCTGTGCGTACATGAATGCCTTT
The DNA here is from genome assembly GCF_018424685.1 of Mesobacillus boroniphilus. NCBI lineage: Bacteria > Bacillati > Bacillota > Bacilli > Caryophanales > Bacillaceae > Mesobacillus > Mesobacillus boroniphilus. The sequence goes on along the minus strand of NZ_QTKX01000001.1, from coordinate 143,186 downwards.
GTCTTGTTATAATTCTTTGAAGGACCGCCCTCGATCATATAGCTTGCAAGCGTGAACGGAGCTCCTGAGAAGCCAATCAATGGTACAGACAGCTGTTCTTGTGTAAGAAGCTTGATTGTATCGAGTACGTAAGGTATATCTGATTCAGGGTTGATGGCGCCCAGCTTTTCAACATCTGCCAATGTTTTTACGGGATTAGAAATGACAGGTCCGATGCCTGTTTTAATTTCGACATCTACACCCATAGCTGGAAGTGGTGTCATGATGTCTTTATAAAGAATCGCAGCATCCACTCCATATTGTTCTACAGGAAGTCTTGTGACGTATGCGCATAGCTCTGGCTGATGCGTAATTTCAAATAGTGAATACTTTTCCTTGATTGCTCTATATTCAGGCTGGGACCTTCCAGCTTGTCTCATATACCAGACAGGAACGTAATCTGTTTTTTCACCTCTGGCTGCTTTTAAAAATGTATCGTTAATCATCTTACTCATTAAGGGAAATCCACCTTTCAATAATGTCTGTATTCCATTGTAATATAAAAGGATTAAAATAAAAAACAACTATTTTTGTGAATCGAAAATGGGGTAGATTAGCATGATTTATAACAAAAACTAAACAAACTATATACACTATATCCTTTTTATTACCCAATTTCATAGAAAACGCTTTAAATTGTTGAAAATTTGACGAATTTTGCTTTAACGTCTTCTATAAAAGGGAAAACAGATGATAGCTTGGTGATATCAGCATACAATTAGTATAATAGAAGTAAACCATATTTATAAGATGAGGTGAGAAAATGAATCTATATATTACATCGGGAACTCCAGATTTTTTACTAAAATTAAAGGAAAAACACCAGGGAGAGAACATGATATTGATGAACAATAATGAATCATCACTCCTTGTCCATGAAACTGGCAAAAAAACAGTGTTCAGCTCACCAAGGATGTATGAAGTGATTGACTCCTCTGGTTCACTTGACCATGAAGGATTCGCTGTTCTCAACAATATTCCCGTAACAGATGAAGGGCGGCCTCTATTTGAAGACCGGTTTTTGAACAGGCCGAGATTGATTGAGAATGAACCTGGTTTTGTCGCGATCCGTGTTCTTCGTCCATTGAGTTCGAACACATATATCATTATGACAATCTGGGAAAATGAAGGTGCATTCGAAAACTGGCAAAAATCGAAGGCTTATGAAAATGCGCACAAAAAACGCGGTACGGAAGAAGGTATAGACGGTGCTCGACCAAACATTTTTGAGAGCGCATCTTATGTTTCGAAATACTATGTAGATAAATAGAAAATGGGAGGGCATAAGGCACCCTCCCATTTTTATGTCATTTTAATCAAACCATTTCTGTTTGCATAAACAGCTGCCTGCGTCCTGTCTGATAAACCGAGTTTTCCCAGAATGTTCGAAACATGGGTTTTGACCGTTTTCACTCCGATGAATAACTCCTCGCTGATTTGCTGGTTTGTCATTCCTTCACCAATACATTTTAGGACATCAAGCTCCCGTTCTGTCAGGTCATCATGTGGCTTACGCTCCTGTGGTCTTAGCCTTTTCATCATCCTGTTGGCCACTTTTGGTTCAATGACAGTTTCCCCTCTTGACGCTTTTTCAATTGCCTTAATGACTTCCGACGCGGTCGCTGTTTTAAGCATGTAGCTGAATGCCCCTGCCTCGATAGCTGGAAATACCTGTTCGTCGTCATAAAAGCTAGTGATGATGATGATTTTGCATTCTGGATAAAAGCTTAGAATCTCCCTGGTTGCATCAATACCCGTTCCATTCTCCATTAACAGGTCCATCAGGACAACATCTGGTTTCGTATCTCTTACAAGCGAAACAGCTTTTTTTCCACTATCCGTTTCCCCGACAATCTCGATTCCCTCTTCTGTCTCCAAATAGGAAATGATCCCTTTTCGAACCATTTCGTGATCATCTACTACAGCTACTCTAATTTTCCCCACTACGTTTCCCTCCTCATGGCCGGTATCCGTATTTCAATATATGTACCCTCGTTTTCTTTTGACCTGATATTATAAGTGCCCCCAATCTGTTCGCACCGTTCTCTCATTGTCTTGAGGCCGTAGGACGTCATCCTTTCTTCATGGATATCAAATCCCTTCCCGTTGTCGCCGATGTAAAGATGAATATAGCCATTCTCCTCTGAAAGGAATAGTTTCACCCTGGTAGCATCAGCATGGCGCAGGATATTTGACAGTGCTTCCTGGACAATTCGGAAAATATGTTCTTCTGCAGCTTTCGAGAGATGGTCAATTTCATCAACACTCGCCTCGAATGTAAGTGTGGTTTTATGCTTTAATTCTTGAATCAACTTTACGATTCCTTCGCACAGGCTCTCTCCACTTAGTTGGACAGGCCTCAGGTGAAGAAGGAGAGCTCTCATCTCCTCCTGTGCTTTACCAGCTATCTCTGAAATTTGTTCTAGCTGCTTCCGGGCCTTTTCCGGCTCTTGATCAAACCATCTCAGTGAAGCCGAAGACATCATACTAAGTGCGAAAAGCTGCTGGCTGACTACATCGTGTAGATCTCTGGCAAGCCTTTGTCTTTCCTCCATGATTGCGGCCGATTTTGCGGTCTTTGAAAGCTCTGTCTTTTCTTCGGCAAGCCGTTGCAGTGATTGTACCTGTTCCTGCAGGTATTCAGATAAATGATTGAGTTCCTCTGAAATCAGTCCAATTTCGTCTTTTTCGTTTGTGGGCATTCTATCTGTGAACTTGCCTCTTCTCATTGTAGTGATGAACAATAAAATGTCTGTAAGACGGCCTTTGATTAAGTAGCTCCCTCTTAAACTAAAATAGAAACCTGATGCGGTGAAAATCACAAAACAATATAGCCAAAGCCAGAAAGTCATCGTTGTTGTCAGGCCACTGTCCGGAAAAAGATACAAGTAAATTTGAAGACCAATAAAGAGAATAAGAGAAGCAATGAATGCCAAAATCATAAACGTCTGTATAAACCAGAAACGGATACTTGTCATTTGCTTCACCCCCTCCTATACTCGATCAATTCTGACAGAGCCTATTTTTAATTCGATAGAAATATTCAATTTCCTGACAGCATCATCATAGTCTACTGATTTATATTCAATCACATGCTTTATTTGCTCAGGTGCATAATCGAAAACCTTTACTTCCCCAACCCCAACAACTGCACTGACTTTCACTGGGATATCCTCAGGAATGAGCATTTTCACATCTCCGACCCATCCTCTTACCTTAACCGGGGTCTCCCTTTCGGAAATGTAACCTTTACTGAAATCGATAAAGTAATCGCCTACCATATTGTATAAATCCATCGGTTCCACTGCCCAGTTTTGTTTCTTGAAGGTCACCTTCCCAACAGAAACACCTCTTATCCGTTTCACTGAATTATCTCCATCTGCAGTTGTTTCTTGTTTGGTACTAGAAGCATCAGTATCAAAAACGACTTTAATTCTATTTTTTCTGAAGATCATGGCCAACCCAAAGTAAATTAAAAACAACGGCCAAAGCTTCCACACGTCAAGAAAATGAAAAACAAACAAATCAAACCGGTCCATGGCCAACAATGAAGAAAAAATCAATAAGAAGGCCCCCCAACCAAACTGCCGTCGGAATAATGCCACCAATCCATATAAAAACATTACAAAAGGATAGGTTACGACAAAAAGCTCTTTTATTTCCAAGGAAATGACACCTAAATTGACTAGCAGCAGAATAACCCCTAAGCCTGATAGTATGACAGCCAAAGCTATCTGATTCATAGATCGAGTACCCAACAATTTCCCCTTCTTTCTTCCTATCCTAATCTCTTATTCTTTTCCACCCATGAAAATTCCTTTTTTTCATGTTTCATTCCTGTTAAATTGTTTCTCTACTATCTTAAGTATTATGTTATAAGATGAAGCCCAAGTGTTCGCCCCTCTGAAGAAGCTTTTCCCCTCCGCCCTGAGACCGATAAAAAATTCTCCAAAACTGCTCACACCTTTCTGCAGCCATCATATCCTGTAGTACTCAATTAGGAAATTTGCCTATATTACGCAAAAAGTAAACAGCATGTCATTTAGAAAGGAGAATTACTCTATGGTTATAGAATTAACGGCACTTCATTGGATATATGTTTTATTCATTTTCCTGATTATCGGTTTCATGGTCATGAAAAGGGACACCACCCTTATTTCGATTACAGGTATCTTTTTGTTGGCCATTGTCGCAACGGGATCGTTGAGTGGATCGGTCAGCAGCATATTCAATAGTTTTATATATGCGATTACCGAGCTATTGCCTACTATTCTTGTTATTTCGATTATCGTGGCGATGAGCAGGACACTTACGGTGACCGGAATCAACGATGCGATGATATCCCCGTTCGCCAAGCTGATCAAAACGCCAGCGCTGGCTTATTGGACGATAGGTATTGTCATGATGGTCATATCCTGGTTCTTCTGGCCATCCCCAGCCGTAGCCTTGATGGGGGCAGTTCTTTTACCCGTTGCTGTTAGAGTTGGGCTGCCTGCGCTTGGGGTAGCGGTCGCAATGAACCTCTTTGGGCACGGAATCGCCCTTTCTGGAGACTTTGTCATCCAGGCTGCTCCAAAACTTACGGCTGATGCAGCTGGCATTCCTGTCAGCTCAGTAGTCCAGGCTAGTATCCCGCTAGTCATTGTGATGGGTGCAGTCACAACGGTCACTGCTTTCTATCTATTAAAACGAGACATGAAAAACGGCACACTAAAAGGTGGCGGCGCGCTTGAAGTTGAATTGGATCATACAAGTGACCCCAGCTTGCTATCAGATAGTGCCAGGAAATTTTTCGCCCTCCTGATTCCAGTATTATTCGCCGCAGATGTCGCCGCAATGTCCATTCTTGACTTGCAGGGTGGCGATGCAACTGCGCTCGTTGGAGGGACCTCAGTTTTCATTCTTCTTCTCATTTCACTCGCAGCACACAAGAACAAAGGCCTTGAAAAAACGACCAGTTACCTTATTGAAGGATTCCAGTTTGGCTTCAAGGTTTTCGGTGCCGTCATCCCAATTGCAGCATTCTTCTACCTAGGCGATTCAGGATTCACAAAAATAATCGGCGAATTCCTGCCAGAAACTTCACAGGGCATTGTAAACGACCTCGGAGTGGCGCTGGCTTCGATCGTGCCACTCAGCGCTGAAGTTGGAGCAGTAACCCTCACTGCTGTTGGAGCAATTACTGGTCTTGATGGATCTGGCTTTTCAGGAATTTCACTTGCCGGGTCAGTCGCAGGTATTTTCTCGGCTGCCATAGGCGCAGGAGCCGCTACTCTGACTGCCCTTGGTCAGATTGCTGCCATATGGGTCGGGGGTGGCACCCTTGTTCCATGGGCATTGATTCCCGCGGCCGCAATTTGCGGTGTGGATCCGTTCGAATTAGCAAGAAGGAATCTGCTTCCGGTCACAATCGGCCTTATTGTCACCACTATTGTGGCAATGTTCCTGATATAGCTATAAAACACTGGATGCCACTAAATGGCTCCATTTATATACGAAGCTTCCTTCATGGGAGCTTCTTTTGCTATGAAGCTAAAATGTTTTTAATCTATTTATGTGCTATAATTATTTAAATTATCAAACTATTTTACATAAGGAGATGAATCAATTGCAGGATCAGCTTTTTAAAAAGATAGAAAACCTTTTTCCCGAAATGGTGGAAATCCGCCGCTATATGCACCAACATCCTGAATTGTCTTTCCAGGAAGTAAATACAGCAAATTATATCCAGGCTTATTATGAAGAACTTGGAATTGAAGTAAGCGCCAATGTAGGCGGCAACGGAGTGGTCGCAAAGATTCATGGTGCAAAGCCAGGAAAAACGGTCGCCCTAAGAGCTGATTTTGATGCTCTTCCAATTCAGGATGAGAAAGATGTTCCATACAAATCATTAGTTCCTGGCGTAATGCATGCCTGCGGCCATGATGGACACACTGCGACTTTATTGGTACTTGCTAAGGTACTCTATGAAGCAAGGAAGAATCTTCAAGGAACATACGTAATGATCCACCAGCATGCTGAGGAGTACGCTCCTGGCGGGGCGATTTCGATGATTGAAGACGGCTGCCTTGAAGGTGTAGATGTGATTTTTGGTACCCATTTATGGGCCACTGAACCGACAGGAACCATCCAATATCGAATCGGACCAATCATGGCTGCAGCTGACCGGTTTGAAATAGCGATCCAGGGAAAAGGCGGGCACGGCGCCCAGCCGCATAAAACAAAGGACGCCATCGTCGCTGGAGCCCAGCTGGTTTCGACCTTACAGCAAATTGTCAGCAGACGTGTCAACCCTGTTGATTCCGCAGTTGTGACCGTAGGATCATTCGTAGCAGAAAATGCCTTTAATGTAATTGCCGATAAAGCAAAGCTGATTGGCACAGTTAGGACATTCAACGAATCAACCCGGGATTTCATCGCATCGGAAATTGAAAAAGTAGTCCATGGCACCTGCCTGGCAACAGACTGTACTTGTGATTATCAGTATGAAAAAGGCTATCCAGCCGTCGTCAATCATGCAGCAGAAACTGAATTCCTGATCGACTGTGCCACAAAGGTTCCAGAAGTGACAAAGATTGAAGAAAGTGAGCTTCAAATGGGCGGCGAGGACTTTGCCTACTATCTCCAGCATGTAAAAGGGACCTTCTTTTTTATCGGTGCGAAACCAGAAACAGACGGGTCGTATCCGCACCATCACCCAAGATTCGATTTTGACGAAAAAGCGATGGTCATAGCGGCGAAAACTCTTTGCGCAGCCGCACTCAACTTTCAAACAAAGGAACAACCGAATAAAGAAAAACGAGAAACATTAGCATAAGAACTTAATGTCCGTAAGGTATCTTACGGGCATTTCTAATTCTTCAAACAAAACACCTCCGCAACTCAGAGTTGCGGAGGTGTCTGCAGAATCCTCATTCTATATGCATTCATCGCGGTTTCACCCAGCTGGTCGAGCAGATTGTAATTCGCGTAAGCTCCTACAACCGCCCCAATCCCAGGCATCAGCTGCAGCATTTTGGCAAAATCGATATAGTCCCTGTATTCCTGCTGAAATTGCTGCCAATCCAGCTCCGTCAATTCAGCTTTTCTTGCTTCCCAGTTTTCAATTAAGTCCAGTGTCTGCTTCCTATGGTCATCGCTAGAAAAAGCCAGCTGGAATACATAAAGGATAAATAGCCTTTCTTCATATCTTGAAGGGTCAAACCCATATACAGATGAAGCATCAAAAAGAAACTTCATTTTTATCGATAAAAGCAATGGAAAGTCCGCCATCCCAAGCAGTATTCCCCCGGCTCCAGTTCCAGCCCCTTCAACAGCCGCTGTCCTCTTGTACCCTGACAGCTTTTTCAATAGCTGCTGGTCTTTTTCGAATAGAGTCAGCCCTGTTCCCTGTTGCTTTTTCGTCGTGTAATTCGATCCCGCCAGAGTCGCCTTGACCATGTTTTTAATACTTTCCGTCAAGAATTGATGGACTCTGCCTGGAATCAGCTGATTCACTTTCGTCTGCGCTTTCTTTGATGCACGCGCCAAAAGACTGGAACGTTTATTCAGCTGCCGCTTCCAGGCAAGAACCTCTTCATAAGCCTTCAATTCATATTCATTCAAAGCCTTCACCCCTTGTTGTTACTAATACGTATCAAACGCAAAAACGATTCAAAAAAAATCCTTTTCATAAAAGCCAAAGCGATTACAAAAAGGATTCTAAATTAGGATTTAAGCTTGCTCTGACTGTAAAAATAAACAAAAAACAGCGAAAATGCGATACCGGAAGCCAATACGATCGCTCCTAATATCAATTCTCCTTTTATCAGCACAGCCGCCGCGAATACAGTTGCCTGGAAAATCATTATTCCCAGCAGCAAGCTCGTAAAGGATTTCTTTCTTGCATTCTCTGGTACAGGATACAGACTGACCCAAAGTTTGTTTTGGTGATGGTTCCAAAGCGGCAGTAGCTGGAACCCTGTCAAATACATGAAAAGTAAAGCAAGCAGAATTTGTCCTGGACCATATGTCAGGAAATAAAGCGCTGCTCCTCCTATCAGTGTAAGGCGGACGAGCAAGCCGAAATAATCCCCTGAGCGCGCGAAAGTCCTTAAGTAAAGATGACTGAAGGCCAGATCCTGCTTGTATGGAATTACAATTACCAGCCAGTCAAGCCATTTTCTTCTTTTGGTGCGGTCTCGCAGCTTAGGTACATCCGTAAACATATTGGCCACACGGTAAAAGGCGTTCATCCGTCTTTCTTCGTCCTCGATCAACTGTTCCCACTTCAAGCCTTTGTCCTTCGCCTGTTTTTTATAGTAGAAATACAGTAGGATTAAGACAAGTGCTGGAACGGCAGCAAATATCACCTGGGCTCCTGAAAAGATAAAATAAAGAAGAACAACATTGATAAAGAAACGAATAATGCTGTCCGTCAACTTTACATTTTTCTCGATGAAAAACTGTACATTCCAGCGTATCAATATGTTAATCCACTTTATCAGAATGAGTGCGATTAAAAGGATGAAAAACGACTTGAAATCTGCACCATGTATTTTTACATGGAGCGGCATCAGAACAGCGAGTACAAGCAGTAATAAATAAGACTGCAGGCTCAGGCTGAATGTGATCGACTTTCTAAAATAATCATCCAATCTGGTTTCGAGCGGCAACAGAAATATTTTATCTGCCTCGGTTAAAAATGTCTGGATTGGACTGTATGTAAGTACGGCAGCAAGAATTAATGCGATGATCCACGCTGCCGGGAAATCCGGATGCAGCGCTTCAATCCACTCTTGATAGTAAAAAGCTGCTGTTCCCAATAAAAACATGACGACAATCACTAAATGGCCATTAAAAATGTATCGCAGGTAGCTTCCGGTCTCCTTTGCAAAAGTACCGAAACGCTCCTTCCATAGGTGCTGCGGATTAAACATAGTCTTCTTCCTTTGTCAGTTGGATATACAAATCATCCAGTGTTGCGCCAGGCATCTTGAACTGCTCCCTCAACTCTTCAAGCGTCCCCTGAGCTCTTACCTCTCCATTATGGAGAATGACAAAACGATCGCAATATCGTTCTGCCGTTGCGAGGATATGCGTCGACATCAATATGCCAGCCCCGTTTTCCTTCATCTTGTCCATCAGATCCAGCAGGGATTGAATCCCAAGTGGGTCAAGTCCGACAAATGGCTCATCGACAATATAAAGTGAAGGTTGTACCAAAAATGCGCACATAATCATAACCTTCTGCTTCATCCCTTTTGAAAAATGGGCAGGGAACCATTTCAGCCTTTTACTCATCCTGAATTCCTTCAATAAAGCATCAATTCGCTGCTCATATTCTTTTTCCTCAAGTCCATAAGCCATTGCTGTCAGCCGCAGATGCTCTTCCAAGGTTAATTCATCGTAAAGAATAGGCGTTTCAGGTACAAAGGTGAACTGCTTCCTATATTCCTCCTTGCCTTCCAAAAAGGTCCTGCCATTCATTTTAATGTCACCCTTATGCGGTTCCATCAAACCGATCACATGCTTGATTGTCGTACTTTTGCCGGCACCATTCAGACCAATCAATCCAACAATTTCATTTTTATTGACGGTAAAACTCACATTTTTCAAAACCGGATTCCTTGTATATCCACCGGTCACCTGGTTAATTTCCAATAAAGACATGTACAACGCCCTTCCAGTTCGTATTCGTGTACCGTTATTTTAACAAATCCATATCCATTAGGAAAAGCTTCAACTTATTTCGAAACTTTTTCGCATATAAGCTGTCAATCGGGGCATCATAATTTTTGAAGGGGAAACAAGCAATAATTCGAAATGAGGTGTCTGTTAAAGACATATTCTTCGTTTTATAAGCACACTGATTTCAACGTTCAAATAAGGGGATGGTTGCATTGCGCTACGTAAATGTTAACCCAGCCGTTCAGTAACATCACTCCACATTTTGAAATGAGGTGTGTGTCGCAGATCACTTCCCGCTTTATAAGTTGTGAAACCTATTAAAGCTGATAAGGGGATGGTCCGATTGAACCAGGTACTGAATAACCCATCATTTTTATAATTCAAATGAATTGAAAATGAGGTGTTTATCAAAGGTAAACCTGCTGAGAACGTCAATGAACAGTAATTAGTTTCTCCTTCAGGGACAGGATTCCAACCGGATCCTGTCCTTTCTTTCTTTATGTTTATTGGTAAAATGTGATAAAATACCATAAAAAAGCGCAGAGTCCTGGTGTTGCATGGGACAAGAAGCGAAATTCATAATGGAAAGGGTGAAAGAAATGAGTGATTGCATTTTTTGCAAAATCATTAATGGCGATATCCCATCAGCAAAGGTTTATGAGGATGAGAACGTCCTTGCATTTCTCGATATCAGCCAGGTAACGAAAGGACATACACTTGTCATCCCAAAGGTACATAAAGAAAATGTCTATGAACTTAATGACGAGATTGCCGCGAATGTTTTCAAGGCAGTCCCAAAAGTCGCTAACGCGATCAAGGCTGCATATGACCCTATCGGCCTGAACGTGCTTCAAAACAACGGCGAAGCAGCTGGGCAATCAGTCTTCCACTTCCATATGCATTTGATTCCGCGCTATGGAAATGGTGATGGTTTCGGAGCAGTTTGGAAAACCCATCAAGATCAATACACATCTGAGGATTACCAAAAAATCGCTTCAGAAATTAATAGCAAGCTTTAAACTTCCGCATTGCGGGAGTTTTTTTGTTGACGCAAAAAAAACGCGAAGCTTTATTAGACATTTTAGATGCTCCTGCTGCTCGAAATGTCCATTAAAGCCATCTTTTTAGACATTTTTGGTGCTCCTGTAGCTCGAAATGTCCATTAAAGCCATCTTCTTAGACATTTTGGATGCTCCACTAGCTCGAAATGTCCATTAAAGCCATCTTTTTAGACATTTTGAACGCTCCTGTAGCTCGAAATGTCCATTAAAGCCATCTTTTTAGACATTTTGAATGCTCCTCTAGCTCGAAATGTCCATTAAAGCCATCTTTTTAGACATTTTGGATGCTCCTCTAGCTCGAAATGTATATTAAAGATTAAATTTATATTATTGAACATTTTGCCTCCCCCCTTCTCTGTAAAATGTCTATAAAAAAATCTAATGGACATCTTTCTCTTAAAAAAATTCTTCTAATGTGGTCCTTAAAGCCATTTTTTCCGCGCTCATTCAGAGAATAACTACAAATCACTTTAAATTTTCTGAAAACATTAGAATTTCGCTTCTTTTTCTGTTAGCATAGAACTAACTTTAGTACATTAACGAATGACTGTATTTTAATTTCGGGGGGATCCAATTGAAACGAGCTCTCAATTTTAATGCTGGTCCAGCGGCATTGCCTGAGGCAGTATTAGCGAAAGCAGAAAAAGAAATGATGAATTACCAGGGCAGCGGCATGGGTGTGATGGAGCTTAGCCATCGCAGCAAGGAATTCGAAGAAATAAATGAACGTACAGAAAATCTGCTTCGGGGTCTGCTCACTATTCCTGATGAATATGAGGTACTATTTCTCCAGGGCGGTGCAAGTCTGCAGTTTTCAATGGTACCGATGAACCTGCTTGAGAAAGGATCGACTGCAAGCTATGTCTTGACCGGAACATGGTCAGAGAAAGCGCTGAAGGAAGCTCAGAAAATGGGTAATGCCGCGATAGCCGCATCTTCCAAAACTGCCAACTATAGATTTATCCCCAGTACTTCTGAAATCGATATACCAGCTGAATCTTCTTATCTCCACATCACGACAAACAATACCATTTACGGAACTCAGTGGCATTCCTTCCCTGAAGGCCTGCCCATTCCGCTTGTTGCTGACATGTCCAGTGACATTCTCAGCCGGCCATTAAATCTATCATCATATGGACTCATTTATGCCGGTGCGCAGAAAAACCTGGGCCCATCCGGTGTCACAGTCGTCATCATCCATAAGGATTTGCTCAAGCGCTCTAAACCAGGGCTGCCTTCCATGCTTAATTATGAGGTTCATGCTGCTTCAAGGTCGCTTTATAACACTCCCCCTACATTATCGATTTATTTCCTGATGCTTGTGCTCGAATGGGCAGAAGCGCTGGGCGGGGTAAAGCAGCTTGAACTGCTGAATAAGCAGAAAGCGGCATTGCTTTATGATGCAATAGACAGGAGTGATGGGTTCTACACAGGGCATGCTGAAGAAAAGAGCCGCTCGCTGATGAATATCACCTTTACACTCGATCAGGATGATCTGACTTCAGCCTTTCTGCATGAGGCGGAAGAATCCGGCTTTATTGGACTTGCCGGCCACAGATCTGTCGGCGGCTGCAGAGCCTCGATTTATAACGCCGTCCCTCTTGAAAACGTTGAAAAACTTGCTGACTTCATGAACCATTTTAGGAGCAGAAATTAACAGAATATTAACCCTTTACTCCATTAAAATTTATGTTATAATTGGAGAAACCTTTTCGCTGCAGGCACAGAGAGCACTGCAGGAGGAGTACTAGTTAGCTAGAATAGCAGAGGAGAGATGAGAAATGAATACGAAGAATCTTGTAGCATTGTCACTTTTAGTGGGGATGGGAGCAGTCTTGCACACGGTCGTACCGGGTTTTTTCCTTGGAATGAAGCCTGATATGATGCTGACGATGATGTTCCTTGGGATCATCCTGTTTCCTGACAAAAAGAGTGTACTATTGGTTGGAGCCGTAACTGGACTGATATCCGGATTGACTACGACTTTCCCAGGGGGCCTCGTTCCGAACGTCATCGACAAGCCTGTTACTGCGTTTGTCTTCTTTGGAATACTGCTTGCCCTGAAAAATTTCAAGTTTTCGATTTATACTGCAGCTGGCCTTACAGCGATTGGAACCATTGTGTCAGGAATCGTTTTCCTCGGTTCTGCATATTTCCTTGTCGGCCTGCCGGGACCATTCATTGCATTATTCGCAGCGGTTGTCCTTCCAGCAGCAGCATTCAACGCCGTTTTCATGGGTATCCTTTATCCTGTGGCAACGAATATATTTAAAAGAGCAAAGCTTGCAGAAATCAATTAAAAATGCCAGCCCCTGTCTATAACGGACAGGGGCTTTGTTTTGCTCTATTGGAATGTGTAAAAGATAATCCCGATCAATAGAAAAATTGCTCCTCCCCCTGCCAGCGTCCCTGCTCTCTTCCGAAGAAGCGCCTTCGGAGGATACATACCCGGCTTCTTTAACGCAAGGAGATGATGGACGGCCCCCACAAAGAAAGCAACGCTGATGAATAACACCACACTTGTAAAAATCTCCACTCCCCTCCTCCCCTTCCTGAACAGAACCTTATTATATTTTTATGCCTGTTAATTTAAGGCTATGAAGCTAATAACGTTTATTTGTGCGAGAATAGGAAATTAAATATAGAAGAAAAGAGGAATCGCGATTCTTTTAGAGAACATATACAGAAAAATTGATGAGGTGGTCGAAGCATGAAAGCAAAAAATGTTTTTACGGGAATTGTTATAGGCGGTGTGGTAGCAGGGATTGCAACGCTGCTTGCAACTCCAAAATCAGGATATGAAACAAGAAGAACACTTATAGCTAATAAGAATGAATACATGGAATCCATCAAGGATATTAAAGATTCTGCTGTTGAATTGAAAAATACCGTGGCAACGGCTTCCAAAGAAGGCAAAACATCTATCCAAACATTTATTACCGATGTAAAGACAGCTATCTTTGAATGGAAGCTTCTAACCGAAGAAAACAAGAAAGGTCTTCAGGAAGATGTCAAAGAGCTTGAAGATTCAATTAAAGACTTGGAATCTGAATTGGCTGCTGCTAATTCTAAAGAAAAATAATCTGGAATGATCCTTCCCCTTAAGTAAATTTTTTCCGGTGGGAAGGATTTTCTTTTTTTATCAAGAAAGATATATTATGCAAATGGCGTTTTTGTTATGACAATTAAATAATTACATAAAAACACCCCGACTTTAGATGGAATTAAACAAATTCTAAAAATTTTGTAAATTTATATCTTTATTAATTTTTGTTTTATTGGCATAATGAAAATAGAAACAATAAAGTAGGTGATTATGAGAATGGGAGATAAAAATTATTCTATGAAAGAAGCAATGATGTTTAGCCAGAGAATTGCCCAGTTGAGTAAGGCCCTTTGGAAGTCTGTCGAGAAGGACTGGCAGCAATGGATCAAACCATTCGACCTGAATATCAATGAGCATCATATTTTATGGATTGCTTATCATTTGAATGGAGCTTCGATTTCAGATGTGGCTAAGTTTGGTGTAATGCATGTTTCCACTGCTTTCAACTTCTCCAAAAAGCTTGAGGAACGCGGTTATTTAAAGTTTTCCAAAAAGGAAAGCGACAAGAGAAATACGTATATCCAGCTTACGGAAGAAGGCGAGGGCATATTGCTCGCTTTGATGGAAAGCTATGAACCAGATAATAATGCTGTTTTTTCAGGAGCCATGCCATTGAAGGAACTATATGGTAAGTTTCCGGACATTATTGAAATCATGGCAATTGTCCGCAATATTTATGGTGATGATTTTATGGAAATATTCGAGAAATCTTTTTCGAATATCGACAGCAAGTTTTCTGACCAAGACGGTACGCTCAAAAAGATAGATCCAGCCGAAAAGGAGTATGTTTGATACTTTATGTATGAGGCCACTCCGTCATTAGAGGAAGGATAACCCCTCGGAAACACTAGCTTTGTCCACTTCCTCTGGCTGTAGTTTTTGGCTGGAGTCCAGCTGAAATCATCTTATAAAGCGGATGAATGAACATAAACCATTCCGCTTTTTGTTCTTCCAATGGTTTGCTCATTCCCTCACATTAAAAGTAACCTTACAGTATGGCAAATCTGGATTTCAGTTATCTTCCTTTTATAACCCTCCTGCTACATAATAACTAGCTATATACCTTTATCAAATAACTATCTTTTTCTTTAAATATTTGTTATTGTATTTAAGATAAAAAGATTGCTAAGGAGGGATTCTTCGATGATCTCCATTTTGTTCGTGTTTGTCCTTTTTGCTGCCTTCATTCTTTTCTATATAAATAAGCTTACAGATTCCCTCTGCATCCAGAAGGAAATACCTGAAGACAAACATGCGAAAATTTTCAGGACGATCAATATTTTAGTTACAATATTGCTAATTTCATCATTCGTTGAAATTTTGTATACGTGACTACATAGAAAAGCGCAAGCGACTCGGTCAGCCCCGACAAACGCTGCCCGTCGAAAACTGCCACGTCCTCCCAAAAGCTACAGCTTTCGGTCGTGCGATGAATCGCTTCGAAGCTTTCCTTCTTCTGTAGCCGGCGGGTCTAGCACATCGTGTGCCTCGGAGGTCCTGCTAATGAAGTCGTTCTTTGACTTCATTAGCAGGACCGAAACCGAAAAGTATAGCCGACTGTCCAGAAACGCAGAAACTGGAGACTCCGACAAAGAAGCGCTTTTTGCTTCTGCCGACGGAGTTGAAGTTTCCGAGTTTCTAGGAGGCGACAACTAGACAAGCGTCTCGAGGAGTTAGGAGCCGCAGCTAGACAAGCGACTCGAGCTGCTCAAAGCTAACGCTTATCGCAAGATACTCAAGGAAGTTCTCTAAGGGATGAAAACTGGCTAGGCGCTGGAGCTGGACATTTCTCGGAGTTGAAATAATAAAAAACTGTTTACATAAATTAAGCGGTGAGGACTTCCTCACCGCTTTTTATTATCAGACTCAGTATTAATGATTAAGGCATGCAGAAAGCATTGCCCCATCGCTGCTTACAGCCAAGATGCACCGATGATGATTAACAGAATGAATAACACGACAATTAACGCAAAGCCGCCGCCGTATCCACAGCCTCCTCCAGACATTGAGGTTCCTCCTTTCTGCTTTAAGAACTTGCCTTAACATCATTGCTTAGAAGTAAGGGGGCCAAAATGTCCCCCTTACTCTTTACTCAGAGATTAAAGCCAAGCTGCACCCACGATGATTAACAGAATGAATAACACGACAATTAACGCAAAGCCGCCGCCGTATCCTGCACCCATATTAACACCTCCTTCCAAAGTGGTTATGATATCTTATTCAAGTAATGTCTTTTCCGCATAGGCAACTATCCTGCATTACTTGCATTTTGTTTATTACAGGTAAGCAGCACCTACAACGATCAGCAAGATGAACAGGACAACGATTAACGCAAAGCCTGAATTATAGTGGCCCATTATCAACTACCTCCTTTTTTTCTCTTCTCTACATCCTATGCACCATTGAACAAACGGTATAGATATCCGCCCATCTCAACTAATAACCAAAAAACCCCATCATTAATTTTTTGTGGAAAATTGAAATTATGTTATAGTAGAGTTTGTGGATTAAAACGGCCACTAGAATTTTCTGTTTAGGAGATGTTCACCATGAAAAAAATGATAATTTCCCTTACGGTTGCAGCCGGAGTTATGGGATTAGGCGCATGCAGCAACGATAATGCCGATTCTTCAGAAGTAATCGTTGAGTCGAAAGCAGGTAACATTACCAAGGAAGAGCTTTATCAATCAATGAAGGAAAAGTATGGAGAGCAAGCACTTCAAGAATTGCTTTACCAGAAAGTTCTTGCGGAAAATTATAAAGTGACAGATAAAGAGGTTGAGGAAAAAGTGGCCGAGCTTAAGGAAGAGCTTGGAGAGAACTTCGAGCTAGTTCTTCAGCAAAACCAGCTTAAAGACGAGGAAGAATTAAAAGAGGTCCTAAAAGACCAGCTTCTTATGGAAAAAGCTGCACTTAAAGATGTAAAGGTCAGCGAAGAAGAAGTTAAAAAGCGCTACGAAGAGTACAAGCCTGAAATAAAGGCAAGCCACATCCTTGTAGAAGATGAAAAAACTGCACAGGAAGTAAAGAAAAAGCTTGAAGACGGAGCTAAGTTCGAAGACTTGGCGAAGGAATATTCAACAGATCCTGGTTCTGCTGCAAATGGTGGAGACCTTGGATTCTTCGGACCTGGCAAAATGGTTCCTGAATTCGAAGAAGCTGCTTATGCCCTTGATGTAAATGAAATCAGCGAGCCAGTCCAATCACAGCACGGCTTCCACATCATCAAGGTAACTGAGAAGAAAGAAAAAGAATCTTACGAAGAAATGAAGGACAAGCTTGAGTATGAGTTGAAGCTTGCTCAGCTAGACTCTAACAAGATCCAAGAGGTCCTAAAGAGTGAACTAGAAGCTGCTGACGTTAAAATCAAGGATAAAGACCTAAAAGGCGCTGCTGAATTCCCAGAAGCGCAAACACCACAATAATATGTAAAAAAACACTGGCTCCATTTCTGGAGACCAGTGTTTTTTTATGCTTCCGCCGAATTTTCACGCTGTTCTTTTTCTCTTTCAAGCCGCTTCATGTAAAGCTCGCCCTCTCGTTCAATGCTTTCCATTTCTTCTTCCCGTTCTTCTTTCCCTGTTTTCACTGCCATGAAGGCACTGAATACGATTCCTGCTGCGACTGCTATTACCCAGATTGGAATTGACATTTTTTATACCCTCCATTTAAAAGGTTGTCCAAATTGAACTCTTACAGTATTAATATGAGGTTTATTCTCAAATATGCCTTAGGAGGTCAAAAAGAATTAAAGGCAAAAAGACCCCTCCATAGATAGGAAAGGGGCCGTTTGCTTTTTACTTATGGAATACAGGCTTGTAAAAGGACCGGTTATCAAGCGCGAATACTCTTTCGGAGAACTCACCAGGTTTAACCCTTGCAAGCGCGCGGTCCAGCATATTCATTTTCGCATCCAGATTATCGATATAATGCAGAATTTCTGCCTCCTTGATCATTGGCGGTTTAGGACTGCCCCACTCTGCTTTGCCGTGATGGGACAATACCATATGCTGAAGTATGACTACTTCCTCTCCACTAATGCCTAACTCATCGGCTGCCTTGCCAATCTCATTGACCATGATCGATATGTGTCCGAGCAAATTCCCTTCCACTGTGTAAGTTGTTGAAATCGGACCGGATAGCTCAATTACTTTGCCTAAATCATGGAGGATTACTCCCGCATACAAAAGATCCTTATCAAGGCTTGGATACAGCGATGCGATTGACTTCGCCAGATCAAGCATAGAAATGACATGATACGCAAGTCCTGAAACAAATTCATGATGATTTTTAGTCGCTGCAGGATATTCCATGAATTCATTCATATGCTTTTTCAATAGATGTCTGGTAACCCTTTGGATGTTAGGGTTTTTCATTTCGAAAATATATTGGGTAAGCTTGCTGCTCATTTCATCCTGGCTGACAGGGGCTGTCTCAAGAAAATCAGAGAGTTTGACAGAGTCAGCTGTGGAAGCAGGCCTGATTTGCCTGATTTTCAACTGGTTTCGCCCTCGGTAATTCTGGATATCTCCCTGAACTTTTACGATGCTTTCAGCACAGTAAGTACTTTCATCTTCCTCGGATACATCCCAAAGCTTTGCTTCGATTTCTCCGCTCTGGTCCTGGAGGATGAGTGTCAAAAATGGCTTTCCATTGCTGGCAATCCCTTTTGACGAATGCTTGATCAATAAAAACAATTCTACCTGGTCCCCTGTTTCGTGATTCAAAATTCCATTATTCATAATTACCGCCCTCTCCTCTCTGCAACAGTATAACATACAGAGTCTATTGTCTCTGATTCTCAAACCATGGCATTTTTAAACTATATTTGCACTTTTTTCTTGCAGATTGATGATTTCATTTTCCGTAAAATAGTCCAGCAAATGGCGATGGCATGTAAAAATGAGAATCTGGTTGTTATTGCTCATTTCCTTCAGCAGCTTAATGATCCGGGCAGTCCTGTTATGATCAAAATTAACAAAGCTGTCATCGATGATAATCGGAAATGGATAACGATCATAATGGTCGGCAGCAAGTGCAAGCCTGATGGATACATACACTTGTTCAGCCGTTGCCTGGCTTAGCTCATTCGCCTCAAATAACACATGATCATTTCTTTCAATTAGGAATCCGCTGCCGGAAACCTGAGGAATGATCTTCACATAGCCTCCATCAGTCAATATCGATAGGAAACTTTCGGCTCTGGCCAGCATTCTCGGCATACGCTCATTTTTATAACGGTCAATTGTCTTCGAAAGTAAATCCCTGGCCACCGCATACCTTGCCCATTCCTTTGCATCTTCCGTGAACTCATGCTGAAGCTGCTTATATTTATGGAGCAATTCACTGTATATGCCGCCTTCTTCAAGCACCTTCATTTTATGCTTAACATCGGCTATTAGATCAAACTTTGCGGATAACTCCCGCTTTCTTTCTACTAGCTCGGAATCGTTATCCTCAATCTGTTCCTCAAGCGGAATTCCTGTTAGAATCTTTTCACGGTCCTCATCACTGATACCCGATGCAAGCAGCTGATGATCGATATCCTCCAGTCTTGCCTTCCAGCGTTTTACCAATGAGGAATTTTCCGCTTTCTGCCTGAATCCATCCTCACCTTCAGCCCCGGCCTGTGCAAGCAATCCTTCCTTTTCTTGACTGAATACCATCTCTTCCTTCTGAAGTGATGAAAGTTCTTCTTCCATTTCCTCCAGTTTCGCGCTCAGTTCACGGTATCTCGACTTCTGGTCGATTGCTTCGCGCAATGTCCGCTTCAACAGTCCTGCTGCCTCGACCGGAGCAAGATCGCTATTTTGAAGGAATCGTTGTGCAAGCTGCTTCAGGCTGCTTTCCATTTCCATCAAAGATTCAGCCACAGTCTTTAAACTTTCTTTTATTCTCTTTCTTTCGCGGAAATACTGCTTTTGTTTTTCTATTAAATGATAGGCATCCATTACTTTAATAGGTGCGGAAGTATCCGTCAATCCAAATTGTCTTAGTAATTCTGTCCTTCTCTGTTTTAATTGTGTTTCATCTGCTTCCCATGATTCGAATTGCTGAACTACTTTTTCAAACCGATCATGCTGCTGATCAATTTTGATGTACAGCTCCCGATGGCGCAGTCTTGTCTCCTCATCTTTAGCCAATAAGCTCTTGATAAAAATTGCATTGCCTTCAGGCTGACTGCTCAAGTTTGCTTTAAGCGCTTTTTCACGCTCCAGCAACCTGGATAGGACCTTGTCCTCCATTGGCTTTTTGTCAGCGAACTTAAATCGCGCAGTCAGCAAAAGGAACAGGCCTGCAATCCCGATTCCGGCTAAGAACCAGGAGCCATTTGTAATTCCCCAAAGAAAAACAATCAGAAGAATGCTTCCGAGAAGAAGCAATTGATTAAAGTCTTTCTTCTGTTGCTGCCTTCGTCTATCCTTTTCAGTCTCTTCCTTGATTTTGGCCGATTCAATCTGGTCCATGACGTAGTTCAATTCGGAATGGATCCGCTCCTTATTCCCTAGCAGATCCAGGTCTTTCACCAATTTTGTTCGTTCAGCTTCATCAAGGAGTTCTTCTTTTGCGGCTTCTGCCCTTGCTTCAAGTTCTGCCAATGTCTTTTTTTCTTCTTCAAAAGCAGACTCCAGCTCAAGCTTTTTAGTCTTTAACCTTTGCTCTGTCTGCTCTATGTTTTCGGCCTGTTCCTTTATGAAGATACTTGTATTGATTTCATGGATATTTACCTCATTGAAATCTGTATGAAGCTTGTCATTTAGCTGATCTATTTCTTCTGTTATTTCCTCTAGTTTGGATTCAAGCAGTCTTTTTTCCTGCTTCAATTGATCATATAAAGGCAGATTTTCGATTCTAGCTTCGATTTCCGTTTCCATACCAAGTAAATCGGAGTTTGGCTTGTGCCTCTCCAGATCTTTCAGTAATTGCTCTCTCTTTTCTTTTACCCTTAAAATTCTAGCCTGGTTTGATTTAAGCTGCTCGTCCAACTTCTCAAGCCGGTTCAGGCCATCTTCTGGAAAAAAAGACGGATCATGCATTTTAATTTTTCCATCCAATGCTGCGGCTTCAATGACAAGCTTTTCATTGCGCTTATATTCACGAAGCTTAATTCCAGTTTGCTCCAGCATGAAAATTTCGTTCTTAAGCTGGGCAATTTTATCCATCAATTCATCCTTCATACTCACAAGCTCTGAATATTTTTCATTCTGCTGCTCAGCGTTCTTCAATGAAGTTTGGATGTCCTTTAAATCTTTCAATTTCTCATTCAGCAAAGGCCTTTTGCCACTGGGCTTGAAACGCAGTTCCATTTCCTTTAGTAGCAAACCCTCGGTGTTGAAAAGTTTGTCTGTGCCAAGCGTCCCAGCGGAAAATAAATACCTGCCAAGCTCATCCCCCTTCATTGCTTGGATATTTTGAAGCCCATGGATATTGAATGAAAAAATGGCCTGGTATATACTCTTATCCATTCGTTTCAAAAGGTCTTTAAGTAATTCTTCACCGCCAATCGTCCCGTCTTCAAGAGAAACAGTCACATCACCTGTAGCCTTGCCTTTCACTCTCTCAATGACAGCCATTCCCCTGTCTGGAAAAAGAGCTTTTATCTTGCCGCCATACTTTGGGGTATTTTTTGGCTCATAGCGGTTTTCAGCACTTTGCTTTGCAGAAAATCCGAACAGGATGCTGTGGATGAATGACATGATAGTCGATTTTCCCGCTTCATTCTCACCGTAAAAAATCTGCATTTGATCTAATGATTTAATCACATAATCCTCGAGCTTGCCATAGCCGTATATATGCAGTTCAATGATTCTCATCACGCTGCCTCCTTTCTTCAATTTTTCAGCAGCATTTGGAGAAGGATCCTCTCAGCATCCTCAACCAATTCTTCTTTTTCCTGTTCCGACAACATACCTAAATGTCTTCTTGCCTGACTGTGCTGGAATAGCGGAGACAGTGAATTCCACAAGTCATCATATTGCTCAATCGTGCTGAATAACTCCTCATAAAAATCGCTTTGCTTAATCAATCCAGCGCGGTCGACAGCAATATCTTCGGTAAACTTTAGCCTGTGTACCCAGACAAAAGAATCCTCATCCTTTTCAGTATCCTGCAGAAGCTCAAGAAGTTCGCCACTGGCTATTTTTCCAATCACATCCGACAGACCCGAATTCACGCCTTCAATCCGGATGTCCAACAGTACCCCATTTCCTTCTCTTCTTTTCCCATCGATGGCATCCAGGCATTTTTCATACAGTGCATTGAAACTTAACAAATCTTGCCCATCAATGATGGCCTCATCCCAAATCACATCAGCAGTGTCAAAAAAAGAAACTTCAGGCCCCGTTTCTGACAAATTAACAATATAGGCCCCTTTTTCCCCCAGTTCCTTCCTGTTCCGTCCTTGAGGATTTCCAGGATAGACAACATAAGGAAGCTGTGATAAAACCGCTTTTTTATGTATATGGCCCAGTGCCCAATAATCAAAATCTTTGTCGATAAGATCCGTTAACCTGAAAGGAGCATACTTTCCATGCTCACTCACTCCCTCAAAATGTCCATGAAGCAAACCAACGTGAAAATCCGCGCCATCAACCTTCTTATATCTCTCAATCCATCGCTCCATTACATGCCGCTCAGGGTAGCTGAAGCCGTATAGATGGACAAGAGTGCCATCATTCTTCCTGAAGTCAGCTTTCTCCACCTGGTCCGAGAAAAAGTGGACATTATCAGGAAAATCTATAGTTACAGATTTTGCGCCAAGATGGTCATGGTTCCCATGGATTGCATATACCTTTATCCCTTTGTCAGCTAGCCTCCCCATTTCATTGCGGAGAACAGCCTGAGCACGGATGCTCCGGTCCTCACCATCGAATAGATCCCCTGCAATGACGACGAAATCCACTTCATGTTTGATGGCAGCATCCGTGATATTTTTCAAAGCCGTAAATGTGCTCTCCTGGAGTCTGTGAAAGATGGCTTTCGGCAGATGCCGCAGCCCGACCATCGGACTGTCAAGATGCAAGTCGGCAGTATGTAAAAACTTTACCTGTTTCATTGGGCTTATTCCTTTCCCGTCCTATTTTCCTTTATTTTAACACTCAAAAAATACGAATGCACGTTCTATCAAAAAAAAAAAGCGCAAGCATCGCCAGACAAGCGCTGGAGCTAGACACCAGTCTTATTGCAAAAAGTTTATACTTTATAGAGAAAAAACTGCAGCTCTCATTTGAACTGCAGTCCCGCTTTATCCGAGATATAGGGTTTTCACTACATCTTCTTGCACTTTTCCATCTGTCTCCCAAACATGATACGCTTTTGCTTCAGGCCTTGAACTTACCGCCTTAACTAGTTCTTCATCAATGTAGTGCAATGCTGCTCCGTCATCTGCGGCATATCCCCCTGAAACTCTGCCCGAACCTATAAATCTCTTATAAGCAGGCCGGCGTTCCTCTTCGCCATCATAATGCGGGCAGTTGCTCCCTTTTAGAAACCCTAGTGTTTTAAGTGGCTCAAGTCCGCTCCCAAAAGAATCTGTTACACCTTCCTCAAACCAGCAAATTGAGCCTGCGCTTACTCCAGCCATTATTTTGCCCTGATGCCAGGCTTTCCTCAGGATGAGATCCAGTCCCCATTCCTTCCAAAGAGCTAGCAGGTTCTTTGTATTTCCTCCCCCAACATAAATAATATCTTTATCCATAACATAGGCTTCTAAGTCTCTAGTCGGCGGACTGAATAACGACAGATGTGAAGGTTTGCATTCATGGCTTTCAAAAGCTTGATAGAATCTCGTAATATAATTGTCAGCATCCCCACTGGCAGTCGGCACAAAGCAAACCTTCGGCCTCTGTTTTTGCGCCTGCCCCAAAATGTACAAATCCAACAGTGGATTCTCCGGCTCCATTGAAAAACCTCCACCGCCCATCGCTATAATCTGCCGCAACATGAACACTCTCCTTCTATAAATCTATAATCTTGTGACCGTACTTTCGGTTTCCTCTCCACTTCGGGCTCATACATCTTTATCCTTAATAAATATTCTACTAAGCAAGTCTAATTCCCTGTAAAAAAAGCCGCAATCCCAGGATTGCGGCTTTTAACATTATTCGTTTTTCGTTAACTGCAATGCTTTTTTGATGTCCTTGAATGAGTTTGATTTTCCGTACATCAGCACTCCCCCGCGGTAGACTCTGGCACCGAAAACAGCCAGGAAGGCTATTGTGGCAACCAGGATTCCGATTGACAAGGCAATTTCCCAGAAAGGAATGTTCAGCATTCCCACTCTCAGGAACATTAACATCGGCGAGAAAAACGGGATGAAGGATGTGTATTTTACAAACGGTGCTTCTGGCTGACTAAGCCCAAACATCGCCATCATGAAACCAGCGACAACAAGCAATGTCATCGGAGTAATCATTTGCTGGACATCTTCAATCCTGCTGACGAGCGATCCCAGGAATGCAGCCATAGTCGCATACAGAAAGTACCCTAATATGAAGAAGATTACGGCATATACGATTGTGCTGGCTGCAACGTTTCCAAAACCGAAAAACTCGAAGAATCCACCTTCCATGTTCTCGAGGTTCTGTTTGATTGAGAAATACCCTACAAGCAAGAGAACGGCGAGCTGAGTCAAGCTTAACAGCCCGATTCCGAGAATCTTCGCAAACATTTGCTTGATAGGGGATACACTGGATATCATGATTTCCATTACTCTTGATGATTTCTCAGTCGCGACTTCCATAGCGATCATATTGGCATACATGATAACTGCAAAATAAATGATGAATAGAAGAACATAGACTAATCCTCTTGCCTGATTCAGTTCCTCTTCCGTCTTGGCATCTTCTTCAAGAGCAGTTTTTTCGAATTCAACTGGAGCATACAGTTTTTCCAATTGATCTGGAGCGATATTGATCTGTGTGGAAGCCATCGCCGTCTTAATCTGCTGTAATGCTGCCTGCAGGTCTCCAGGAATAGCAGAATCCGCAATGCTCATCGCTTTGTAGGAAGCTGCCGGAAGCTCTTCATTGTTCAAGCTCAATGTAAGGAAGCCTTTATATTCTCCTTCCTCGACTGCTTTTCTGGCACTTTCTTCATTTCCATCATACTTTTCCAGGACAAGCTCTTCGTTGACCATCTTCATTTGCTCATTCAGCGGCTTAAAAAGCTGGCCAGTCTCGTCAATGACAACGATCTTATCTGCCTCATCACCTTTATTGAAAAAATCGATGATGTTTGACATATTTGTGAGTGCAAGCATAATCCCTACGGTCAGGATGGTTGTAACTAAAAAGGATTTGGTTTTCAACTTACTCATGTATGTATGGATTAGGATAATGAAAAAATTATTCATATGAATCACCCACCTTTTCGATGAAAATATCATTGAGGCTTGGTTCTTCAAGGACAAACTTACGGATAAACCCTTTGTCAACAATATCTTTTAAAATATCTCCGGCAACCTGCTCACCTGAGATTTGCAGGTGGATTCCCTCTGCCGTCATTTTTGCTTTTGCCACCCCAGCATACTCCTTTAGGAATGAA
Organism: Mesobacillus boroniphilus; assembly: GCF_018424685.1. Lineage (NCBI taxonomy): Bacteria > Bacillati > Bacillota > Bacilli > Caryophanales > Bacillaceae > Mesobacillus > Mesobacillus boroniphilus. Next base: position 117,767 of record NZ_QTKX01000001.1, on the reverse strand, counting down.
GTATCGAAATCCGCATGGATGACCAAATTCTTTTTTCCGAAAGACCTTTTGATCTCTCTTAGGGACCCATGAACGACAGGGCTTCCTTTATGCATGATGCAAATATGCTCACACATTTCTTCTACATGCTCCATACGGTGGCTCGCAAATACAATCGTCGTGCCCGTGTTTTTCAGTTCGAGGACTGCTTCTTTTAATTGTTCAACATTTACCGGGTCTAGTCCGCTGAACGGCTCATCAAGAATCAACAGCCTTGGCTTATGGATGACAGCGGCAATGAATTGGATTTTTTGCTGGTTACCTTTTGAAAGCTCTTCAACCTTTTTATCCGCATATTCTGGCACCTTGAAACGATTAAGCCAGTAATCAAGCTCTTTAAGGGCGGCTTGTTTTTGCATCCCTCTTAACCTCGCTAGATAGACGATCTGGTCGCGGACCTTAAGCTTTGGATAAAGTCCCCTTTCCTCCGGCAGGTAACCGATGATACTGCTCGTTTGATAATTAATCGGCTTGCCATCCCAGGTAATCCATCCTTCCGAGACATCCAGTAGACCGAGGATCATACGGAAAGTCGTCGTTTTCCCGGCACCATTTGCACCAAGGAATCCGAACATTTCTTTTTCTGGAATATTAAGTGAAAGCTGATTCACCGCTGTGAATTTGCCAAATCGCTTAGTAACTTGTTCAAGCTGCAATACCATATTCATCTTCCTCCTTTTCCAATAAATTACTACGAATTTTATATGGAAATAGTTTCATATTTAAATATTTTTTTGTTTTGCATATTTAAAAAAGTTATGCAAAAATAATAGTAATCATCTGAATTTTACAATAAAAGCGAAAGCGCCTTGGTCAGCCCCGACAATCGTTGCCCGACCAGAACGCCACGTCCTCCCAAAAGCTACCGATTTCTATCGTGCGATGAATCGCTTCGAAGCTTTCCTTATCCTGTGGCTGTCGGGTCTAGCACGTCCTGTGCCTCGGAGGGCCGACCGGTGAAATCGCTCTTTGATTTCATTGCGCGGACCGAAATCGAGATGTATAGCCGACTGTCCAGAAACGCAGAAACTGGAGACTCCGACAAAGAAGCGCTTTTTGCTTCTGCCGGCGGAGTTGAAGTTTCGGAGTTTCTAGGAGGCGACTGCCCAACTCCGACAAGCGCTGGAGGGCCTGACGGTGAAGTCGTTCTTTGACTTCATTGGCAGGACCGAAGCGTCTCGGGGAGTTAGGAACCGCAGCTTGACAAGCGACTCGAGCTGCTCAAAGCTAACGCTTCTCGCAAGATACTCGAAGAAGCACAGGCAGAGATGAAAACTGGCTAGGCGCTGGAGCTGGACAGTTCTCGAAGTTAATTTTATACTTACTAATCTTTTAAAAAGGGGAAATTGTGATGGAAACTTACAAACTGACAGCCTTTGAACCAAATGGGGAAAAACTGATCGACGAATCATTCCAGGCCGGCAATGATAATGAAGCAAAGGAAATCGGTGCAAAAATGCTTGAAGAAAAAAACCTCAGCGAAAAGACACACCGCTGTACATCACCAAGAGGAAAATTGATCCTTTTCCATCCATAAAAACAAGGCAAAGAGGATCTATCCTCTTTGCCTCTTTTGTTTATTTACCTTTGTACTGAGGCTTCCTCTTTTCAAGGAAAGCCTTGATACCCTCCTGATGGTCCTCGGTCTGGCGCATTTTAAATTGGCCGTATTTCTCCAATTCAAGAATCTTCAATAGTGCAGGCCTGTTTTTCTCTGCTAAGATTTTCTTCGTTTTAATCATAGCCTGAACCGGTTTGTTCAGCCATTCCTGAAGTTTTCCTTCGATTGATTCTGTAAAATCACCTGTTGGCACACTGTCAACAAGTCCTAGTGTAAATGCTTCAGTGGCAGAAAGCGTCTTTCCTTCCCAGATCAGTTGCTTCGCCTTCGTTTCCCCAAGGCGTTCCTCCATGAAGAAGTGGCCTCCACCATCCGGTATCAAGCCAATACCAATAAAATTCATCGCAATCTTGCTTGATGGCTCAGCGATTATGTAATCTGTCGCAAGCGCAAGGCTGAAGCCCAGTCCAGCTGCGGCACCAGTTACTGCACTGATTGTTACCTTTGGCATGCTGTACAGAGTCACGATCATATCGTGAATATCGTCCATCACATGGTAGAAATCGCTTTCATTTGTATTGGAAAGCATCGTTTTGATATCACCGCCAGCAGAAAAGGCACGCCCGGCTCCTTTAATCACCACAATATCAATCTCATCAGACTTGCAGATTTCTTTCAGATTCATCGTGATCCCCTTAATCATTTCCACATCAAGGGCATTCAGTGCTTCAGGTCTGTTTAACTCAAGGACTGCAACACGTCCATTAATGTCTAACTTTACAGTGTCCGTTGAAAATTCAATCGCCACCATTCATCCCCTCCATTTTTCCTTATATTTTTATTATATAGGGAGAAGTTATATTTAAAAACCTTTTTTCTCACTATTTAGATTTTTTAAAGAATGGACGGTTTCAAGCTGAATAAGTGTATGTTTTTTCCATTTTGCGGAATTAAGGTGGTTTTTCGCGGAATCAGAGGTTGTTATCGCGGAAATGCGGGCCTTCTTAGCGGAATCACAAGTTTTAAGAGAAAACTGTCGGTCTTCTTCACGAAAACACATGTTTTTTGCAGGAAATTGCTGGCTTTTTTACGGAAATCATTTAAAAATGATTGAATCTTTCCCTCAACGATAAAAAACCCCCGAAATTCATCTTCGGGGGCTTTTCAGGCTTAGATTGTTGCCTTATTAAACAAAGTGTCAAGAATCTCGATCTTTTTATTTGCGTACTCTTCAAAGCTGTCATTATATGACTTTGGATCCTTTGGATTCGAGAATTGTGTGATGACACCAGTTTCGGGATCGATGAATTTGCTCGATGCGCCGCAGCCAAGGCCTATGATGGTTTGCTGTTCTTCCATGATGATGATATTGTACAGGCTCTCCTGTTCTGGGAAAGCGTAGCCTACATTCTCCAGGTTTCCAAGGATGTTCTTCTGCCTGTATAGATAGTATGGCACATAGTTATGTTCCGTCGTCCATGATTCAGCCATATTCATCATTTGTTCTATTTCATCGCGGCCAGCTACTCTATATTTCTGTTTATTCCTTGTCATTTCTGACGCCCTTTTAAAGGAAAGAGTATGAACCGTCAAGGATTCAGGCATTAGCTTTTCCGTTTCTGCAAGGGTGTGGGCAAATTCCTTCGTCCCTTCACCCGGAAGACCTATGATCAAGTCCATGTTTATGTTATTCATGCCCATTTGGCGGGCCAGATGAAATTTTCCAATCGTCTCTTCCACTGTATGGTGGCGGCCGATTGCCTTCAGGGTTTCCTGGATGTATGACTGTGGATTAATGCTGATCCGGTCGATATTCCACTTTTTCAGTACTTCTAGTTTTTCAGGTGTAATCGTATCCGGTCGGCCTGCTTCTACCGTGACTTCCCTGATATTCTCAACATCCGGGAAGGACTGTTGGACCTCTTCATACAGCATATCCATTTCTTCAGCAGTAATCGAAGTCGGTGTACCGCCTCCATAGTAAACCGTTGTAATCTTGATATCATTTTTCCTAAGCCAATCCCCAATTCTGCGAATTTCGTAATGAAGCCCGCCAAGGAAGGAATCCACGGACCCCTGTCGGCCGTTTATAGCATAAGCCGGGAAAGTGCAGTAAGCACACTTAGTCGGACAAAATGGAATGCCAATATAAATGCTGACACCATTTTTCAAATCGTACAAGTCAGGCAGAACAGCAAGCTGACGGTCAACTATTTGCTGCATGAGCTGTATTTTTTCATCGGATATCAAGTACTGTTCCTTCAGCTCTCTATGAGCAGCATGCTGATCTATTCCTTCACGGAGTTTTTTATGCAATAGCTTGGTAGGACGAACTCCGGTTAGGATGCCCCACTTCTGGATCATTCCTGTCCAGTCCTGAAGCACTTTTAAATAAGCCCTTGAAATGACTGTTTTGAGCACTTTGAATTCTTCCTTCTCGCTTAAGCCAGCTGAAATTTTTTTGTTGGCTTCTGCTGAATAAGTCTTCCCATCTGCCGCCAAAGCTGCTTTTACAAAAAACTCCCCGTCGGCATTTTGAACATCGAATTCAATTACCGCATCAACTTCCTGATCCGTCTCGCCTAATACGACTTCTGATTCTTCAAAGAATAAATTTGCGATTAATCCTAATGGACGCTGTAATCTGTCATCTTGTATTCCATTTATATTAATTATCATGAGATTCACCTTTTTCAATTAAACATGCTTCAATTAGTGTAATAGAAGTATGATTCAAAGGTCAAGACAGTGCAAAAGCTACCAGTTTCCGTTGTAAGTCGGACTTAGTATTATAGACGTTCGATTTATTTTCTTTAAAAAACCTATATATTCCCAAACAATGCAAAAGCATGCCTGCGATCATTCCAGGCATGCTTTTTTTTACATTTTTATGATATTCATTTTTCGCAGGAATTCTATTGGCTGCTGTTTACGGAAATGTTCCTTGACCATGTAACTGACACCGTGCTGGTTATTGGACCGGGTTACCCAATCCGAAGCCTTTTTTACTTCTACAGAAGCATTCCCCATTGCGACGCCAAGTCCGCATGCTTCGATCATTTCGATGTCATCAATGCCATCTCCAATTGCGACCATTTCCTTTAATGGAATGCCAAGGTGTTCACCTAGCTGGATCAGACCGTTCAGTTTCGAGACACCCTCGGGCATGATATCAAGTCTGTAATCATTCAGCTTGGACAGGGAAACTTCCGAGAACATCCCATTTATCGCCTGCTGCGCATCCTTCAAATCTTCTTCGTACTCGAAATAGACTTCGATTTTAGGTGGAGAGACTGGCTCATTGACCAGGGCTTCACTGATAGAATCCGTGAATTGTTGAGAGTAAAAAATTGGATCACCTGATGTGAACACGGTTTTCGCCAGCAGGTTGTGGTTTAATTTATACTTGTTTGCCAGAGAAAACTTCTCGTGCACAAGCCGGATTTGGCATGGGAAGCTTTCCAGGAATCTGACAAGCTGGAAGGTAACATCCTCCGGAATCCTTTTTTCAAAGACCGGGTCACTGCGAAGGTCATTAGATATATAGGATCCGAGGTGAGTCACCAGCAATGAATTTATTTTCAGCGCTTTAGCCACTTTTTTGGCAGATGGAAAGCTTCTTGAAGTTACTAGAGTCACATAAACTCCTTTTTGCTGAACGTACTCAATCGCATCCCTTGTGGATTTATGGAGCCTTCCATTTGATTGGAGAATCGTTCCATCCACGTTAAGCGCAAGAAGACGGTAAATCATAGTTATGCCCCCATTTCTTCGGTGTTTTTGTCCTTATTTAACTTGTATGATAGAACCCGAGAGAATAGAACAGGGGCAGGATTTTGATTTGTCATCATCGTAGGACGTAAATTAAACACCAGGGAAGTTTGTGTGGCACCATAAAGGAAGAGCCTTGCTCCATTAGGGTCAAAAATAACTCAAAAAAACTCCCAGCACATTGGCGGGAGTCTGTCATTCTATTATTGCTGCTGGTTCGGATTTCCGTAAAGCTCTTCAAGAGGCTTCATGATGATCTGGTTAAGCTCGGCAATAACCATGCTCATTCTTTGCTCTGCTTCCATCAGCTTTGAGATTAACTCATGCTGCTGAACAAGTGCGACTGTCTTTTGCGCCTGCTCTACTTCTTCCTGGGTAATTTCCTGCCCAGTCATTTGCTTTTCCTGAAGCTGTAACTGGATATTGCGGAAGCTTTCAAACATTCTTTTTGCTGATTCATCGCTATTCACAGCATCGTAAAGGTTTTTTAATTCTGTGTATTCCGAACTGTTCCTGATCACTTTTTCTAACTCGTAGGCTGAATCGTAAAGATTGACTGCCATTTAAATCACTCCTTCTACGTTAAACACTCCACTACACTATAACAAACTATGTGGCTGATTGCCAAAAGTTCGGGTTAGGCGGAATTCGACCCCTATATTGAAAATCACCAATAATAACTACTATTCATAGGATGCAATATGTGTGTTTGCCTATTTTACAATAGGGTGTTGCCTTAAACAGCCTAAAAGAAAATGAGGAGAAGCTATGACGCCAGCAAAATCGAAAAGCTTACCCAACAATCCCGTCATCGCTTTGCTGACCGAAATTAAAGAAGATCAAGGTCCTGACTTCGGAAAAGTCCACTCCTTTTGCGAAGAGCTTCACCAGGGAATTTCAGAACTAGGCGGAAGCTTTTATGTTTTTTCACTTAAAGGCTTTTCTGACGATGGAGTCGAGGGCTTTTCTTACGATGACAATGAAGATGGATGGAGAAAAGGACTTTTCCCCTTTCCCGCTGTCATCTACAATCGGGTTTCATCCCGAAGGACCGAAATTAGCAAAGGATTTGCGGGATTTTTAAATAAACTGGATGCTCTGGGAATAAAGATATTTAATCACCGATTTCTTTCAAAGTGGGAAATCCATGAATCTTTATTGAAAGAAGAGCATTTGCATTCGTTCATACCCGAAACACATCTATATTCCGGGACCCAGCTTGAAACCATGCTCGAAAAGCATGATGAGCTATACATCAAACCTGTACATGGCAGCCAGGGACGCAATATTATCCAGGTGGCCAAAAATGATGGGACGATTCATGCATCAATTTCCTCGATGCCGGCAAGAGACCTGCAAGAATTTAAGCATGTATCAGAACTGGCTCGTGCCATCAATCCCATGGTTGGAAAACGGCTATGCATCATTCAGCAGGGTATACAGCTATCGGAGTTTAATGGCAGGAGGATGGACTTCAGGGTCCTCTGTCATAAAAATGCCCAGCAATTCTGGAAGGTTACTTCCATCGTCGCCAGAGTTTCCGCAGAACAATTTTTCGTATCTAATATAGCCCGCGGCGGCGAGGTCATGAAACCGGGGCATACACTCGCATTGATTTTCGGAAAGGAACAAGCGAGGCATCAATTGGCACTGATGAAAGAGCTTGCCCTGGAAATCGCAGAAGTCATCAGCAGAAATGCAGAAGGACTCACAGCCGAGCTGGGAATTGATATTGGGATTGATATTAAAGGTAACTTGTGGCTGATTGAAGCCAACTCCAAGCCTTCCAAGAACTTTGAAGAGCGCGGCTCGAAAATCAGGCCATCGACAAAAGCCATCATTGACCATTGCTATGGACTTTGCCAGCTATAAGTACAAAAGGAGTAATGCAAATGATTTCATTCGGAATGATGTCACTTTCATTAAAAAGTGAACTAACATATTTTACCGAGATTGCCAGGCGTGCGAATCCAAACGAGTTCACCTGCTTTCGCTTTTCACCGGCTACAATCCATCCAGTAACACAATTGGTTTCGGGTGAGAAATTCGACCACATGAAGGACTGCTGGTTAAAGGCCGAGTTTAAGATTCCCACGATCGTTTATGACCGTTGTTTTTATACAAATGATCCTGCCTCGAAGCAGGCGATGGCGATTGTGAAATGGCTCAAGAATAAAGGGGATATTACCTTCCTTGGAAACGGCTTGCCAAATAAATGGGCCATATACGAGGTTTTGTCGAAATCTTCACTGTCCCCATACATCCCGAAAACGATTCTTGCCGGTAGTGGAAAAGATGTTATTGCCCAGCTAGAAGAGATGAAAAATGCGGTCTTGAAGCCGATATTCGGTTCTGGCGGTGCAGGGATTTATAAAATTGAAAAATCAGGTAGGGAGTTTGAAATCTCAGCTGACCTTGGCGGCAGGCTGTCCACAAAAACCTTCCATTCTACTAGTGAGACAGTGGATTGGCTCGACAACTTGTTCAGCAAAAAAGAGTATTTAATGCAGCCTTACATCCAGCTGTCCGATTCGCAACATTATCCTTTTGACATAAGAGTGTTGCTGCAAAAGGATAATGAAGAAAAGTGGATTGTGCGAGGCAAGGGAATCCGCCGCGGCAGCAAGGATGGCATCCTTTCGAACTTGAGTACCGGTGGAGAAATCTTGCCATTTGAAGAGTATGCAAATTCACTTAATATCCGTACAAAAAGATTCATTTTGCATGAATTGGAGGAAATTCTCTCAAAGCTGCCCGGTATTCTTGAAGCATCATTCCCACGACTTTTTGAGCTGGGGGTAGATATCGGTGTCTCCAAAGACCATGCCCTATGGGTGCTTGATACGAATTCAAAGCCCGGCAGAAAAGTCATCACTTCCACAAATCCGGATCAGAAAGAAGTGCTATATAAGGCACCGCTTGAATATGCCAGAGTGCTTTCGGAAATTCTGCCAGAAAGAGAGGAACAGCACTTATGAGAAAAAAATATCCTATTGAAATCATCACCCATTCCAAACAACTAGTCTTTGTCCCTGCTGATCTGACACATACCAGGGAAATCAATAAAATCGCGTTTGGAAACAAGGTGGTTGATGTTGCGTGTGCTCCTCACCCTAAAGGAAGAAACGTGATTGTCCTGAGTGATGATGTGAAGAAAGAGCTCTCGATGCCTGAACTATCGACCTCATTGCATATTTTTATCGATCAGCATACATTGTTTATCGGGCCTCTGATTGGCATTCTGACGTCTGGATTCACACCTTACCCTCTGAGACCGATTGGCGAGAGGTCCATGTTTTTTGCAAAGCTGCTTTCGGTCAATAAATCAGTCGGCGCCCTTCCCTTCGTCTTTGGCGAGGAGCATATCGACTGGGATCAAGGACTAATACAAGGTTATTTCTTTATTGACGGAAGCTGGACGAAAATAAAGGTGCCCTTCCCCAATGTTGTTTACGACCGTCTTCCCAACAGGCGCACTGAAAGAAAGTTTGAGCTTCGCAGCCTGAAATCCAGGATGCAGACCGATTACTTGATTCCATGGTATAATCCGGGCTTTTTCAGCAAGCTGGATGTATTTGAGCGCCTGCAGCAGGATGAACGTGCATCAGAGTACTTGCCTGAAACGCATCAATTTTCTTCGTTTTCTGTAATTGAAAGGATGCTTTCAAACTATGGAAATGTGTATGTCAAACCAGCTAATGGAAGTCTTGGCCTGGGAATTCACCAAATTCTGTTTGATAAACATAATGGCTATTATTATTGTCGTTACCGCGACCAGGAGGGCATCAATAAGTTAACGAGGTTTGAAACACTTGAAAAGTTGATGAAGAAGATTTTTCACAAGCGGAATCTTTCCCAGATGATTGTTCAGCAGGGTATCAGCCTCCTGAGATCCGAGAAAAGGCTCATTGATTTCAGGGTCCATACAAATAAAGATGAATACGGACAGTGGCAGGTAGCGGCAATTGCCGCAAAAATTGCCGGCCAGGGCAGTGTGACAACCCATGTGAACAACGGTGGAGTCGTAAAATCCCTTGATGAATTGTTTGAAGACCGGACCGAGCAAGAGCTCTGTGAAAAGAAGCTTTCTGAAGCGTCCCTGCTCCTTAGTTCTATATTGGAAAAAAATATGGAAGGGATCATAGGCGAAATTGGTTTTGACTTAGGAATCGATAAATCAGGAAAAGTATGGCTGTTTGAAGCCAACTCAAAGCCAGGACGGTCGATTTTCAAGCATCCAAAGCTGAGAAATTTCGATTTACTCACCAGGAAGCTATCACTATCCTTCGGCATTTTTTTAGCGGAAAAAGCCATTACGGCACCTGAGGATATTTTCAAATGATTCTCCGCTACAATGCTGAAACGAAGACATGGACTCATGAAGCCAAAGCTGGCGATATATTCAGCTTTGGCTTTAATAAAATCAGCATCCCTGCCGCTTCATCAGGGACACTTCCGGAAAACAGCCAACAGTTCTTATTGAAAAACAAGCAGGGAAATATCGGGCCGCTGGTTGGAATCATGACCTCTATGAGCAAGAATATGTCCCTATCTGGAAATGGTTCATTATTCCAGGCGCTTCAGGACGAGATTCTGAAGCGAAAAGGGTTAATTGTCGTCTTCCCTCCAGAAACAATCGTCAAAGATGGACTCACCGGAGTCGTATTTTTACCAGCAGCCCAAAAATGGATCCCTGTGAAAACACCTCTTCCTCATCTTGTTTTTAATCGTGTTCCCTTCCGGAAAGCTGAGCAGCAGCCAGCTTTCAAAGATGCCGCAAACTACCTGTCCGCGCTCGGAATACCATTTTTCAACCCTGGCTTTATCAACAAAAACAAGCTGTACTCCCTTTTCACCAGACATCCACAGTTAAGAAAGCTAATGCCAGAAAGCATTGCAGTGAAATCAATGATCCAGTTAGCCGCTTTCCTTGATAAGCATGAGGGAATCTATCTGAAGCCTGCTTCATCTTCTAAGGGTATCGGGATTTTCCGTCTGCGGCAAAAGAACGGGCAAATCGAATTCGAGAGCCATTCACATCGCCAGCTGTATCCTGGCATAAAGGAATTTTGGAAGGTCAAATCCAGGCAGCTGATAAGATACGAGTACATTGCCCAAAAAGAAGTCATGCCGACAGCCATCGATGGAAAACGATTTGACTTTCGCGTCCATGCCCATGACGGACCGGATGGGTATGAAGTAACTGGAATCGGGATCCGCCAATCCCGAGAGCAGGATCTGACCACCCACCTGCCGAACGGAGGAATCATGCTCCCCTATATTAAGGTCAAGAATGACAGACATGACCAATTCTTCGACTGGGCTGTAAAAGAAATCGGACAGCTCCTTACTGAAGAATTAGGCTACTTCGGAGAATTCTCCCTTGATGCAGGAATCACCGAAAAAGGCCATTATGTCATTTATGAAGTCAACTCAAAACCAATGAGCTTCGACGAACCCCAGATTGAGGAAAAAAGGATCTCTGCTCTTGTGGATATATTTTTCAGAAAAACAGGATTTTGATAGAGGTTTCCTGGATACAGTTTATTATGGGCCGCATTTTTAATGGCGGCTTTTTTTCGTTTATCCATCCCCTCAAACCACTAAACATGCGCTCTTTGTCATTTGCAAACAGTTTTTCAGGAGTAATCACCTGCATCCTCCCTTTATAGTGCTTGAATATTATATAATAATGATAAAGACATTTTTTACAGGGGGAATCAGATTGATTACTCATTTCCAATTCAAATCGTTATTTGAAAATAAAGAAATGCCTGGCTGGCATTTTTCATTTTATTTTAAAAAGCAAAAGTTTACGGGAATCTATCACCAAAATGGAGAAATTCAGTGGAACTCTGAACACCCCTCCGATGAGCATATCGAACAGCTGAAGGAGCAAATCCACGAGCTAATGCTCTTCCATGTATATGAGAAGTAATGTGTATGTTTCTGCTCCTTTTCCGGAACTCTAAGCTTAAAACACTGGAGGAGGATAACATGCAAGAAAAACACGGCAAGAAGTTTGCAGAGGATTTGCAATATGAGGGACGGGACAAAGTTTATGTCGATGTTGACCGGATGATCAATGAGGGAATGGCCGGTGGCACTGTACATAGATTGGACAGTTCACCAAATATTGAAGAAAGCCATGATTTATACCCTGAAGACCCTCCAAATGAATGAAGTAGCAGAAAAAAAAGACACCACATCCTAAAAGGATGCTGGTGTCTTATCTGCTTTTTACAATCATATTTACTGCTTCTTTGATCGCTTCGTCGGCATCTTTGCCTTCCTGTGCTGCTTCAGTAATGCAAGATTCAAGGTTTTTAGCGACGATGAAACCAATCGCGCGGTCTACTGCAGAACGGACAGCTGATAATTGAGTTACAACGTCCTTACAGTGGTTTTCTTCTTCCATCATGCGAATGACTCCGCGTACTTGACCCTCTAATCGCTTCAAGCGATTTTTCATTTCTGTTGAGTATTCCATTTCCCTGCACCTCTCTTTTACGGTACCCCGTATTGTATCTATTATACCAACATTTTTCCCTTTTTTCTACCAGCTGATGGCTTTTGCAGTGAATTAACATTTAAAAGCTACACCTGTTATAATAAAAGATATGTCAGCTTTTATCAAATTAAATCTGAGGATACTTATATGATTAATAAAATATTAGCTTATTTCCCTGATTCTGTCACGCATGAAAGTATTCCATCCAATCCATCACCTGCTTATTATTGGTTTACGGAAACCGAGGACAAGCCATTGTGGATAAGTATACCAAAACAAAATATTTCTGAAAGCCAGCTCGAATTAATGAAGAATCTGTTTCATTTTCTCGAACTGGAAAATAATACACCTCTAACAGGAGCAGCACATTCCTGGAACGAATTTCTCTTCCATGATGGCTCACTACCTGTCGCCGAGAGCGAGGAAGTGCGTTTCATCCAGTTCCAGCTACAGTCAAGTGATATGGGAACCGAGGAAATCCATGAAGCTTTAAATGGATTTTTTCCTGACCATACTATTATTTGGGTTAAGGAATTTTACGGAATCATTATTGAAGAAAAAAAGAAAGTGTCGGAAAATGCTGAAGAACTTTATTCCATTTCCTCAACATTCGAGAGTGACTTCTATGTAAAAATCTCCTTTTATATCGGCAAATTCCAGAAGGTTTCTACACAGCTCCCTCACTTTTTCGATAGAGAAAAGCAAGTATTCGAGGAATTAACCCGTCATACTACTCGTGACGTTGTGTACACGTTTGAAAAAGCTTTTCCGATGCTGTTAGCGACACATTTGCCTGATTACCTTAAGGGTATTCTTGACGTTACTTTTCTTGAGGCATTTGGAGAGGATAAAGAGTTGATGGCAACGATTAAGGTCTTCCTTGAAAGTAATTCAAACGCTTCCCTTTCGGCCAAAAAACTTTATGTCCACCGAAATACTCTCCAGTACAGATTGGACAAGTTCATGGAAAAGACTAGCGTCAACTTAAAGGATTTTGATGCAGCCGTTGTGGTTTACCTATCCAGTCTTTATGAGGAAATGCGCTGATTCGATCCACTTTTCATTAACATTAAACAAATTGCATAAAAGGGCTTACATTATTTTTGTGCACCCTGCCGATGATTATTTCAGGTCATTTCCGCTAAACTGTTTTTGTAGACAAACATTCAGGGAGGCTTAAAAAAATGGCCGAGTTAAAATTAGACAATATTTATAAAATTTATGATAACAAAGTAACAGCTGTTGAAGATTTCAACCTTCACATCCAGGATAAAGAATTCATCGTATTCGTTGGCCCATCTGGCTGCGGTAAATCTACGACTCTTCGTATGATCGCTGGTCTAGAAGAAATATCAAAAGGTGATTTTTACATCGATGGAAAGCGCGTCAACGATGTTCCTCCTAAGGATCGTGACATCGCAATGGTCTTCCAGAACTATGCACTATATCCGCATATGACTGTTTACGATAACATGGCATTTGGACTGAAGCTTCGCAAATTTGCTAAGGATGAAATTGACCGCCGCGTTAAAGAAGCAGCAAAAATCCTTGGTCTTGAGCCTTACTTAGACCGTAAGCCAAAAGCACTTTCTGGTGGTCAACGCCAGCGTGTTGCTTTGGGACGTGCGATCGTCCGTGACGCTAAGGTATTCTTGATGGACGAACCTTTATCAAACCTTGATGCAAAACTTCGTGTACAGATGCGTGCTGAAATCGCCAAGCTTCACCGCCGCCTGAACACTACGACTATTTACGTAACGCACGACCAGACGGAAGCGATGACAATGGCCACTCGCCTTGTTGTTATGAAGGATGGCGTAATCCAGCAGGTTGGAGCTCCGAAAGAAGTTTATGAAAGTCCTGAAAACGTCTTTGTTGGCGGATTTATCGGATCACCTTCGATGAATTTCTTTACTGGTAAAATTGAAGAAGGCAAATTCACTGTCAACAACTCTTCAATAGCTATTCCAGAAGGAAAAATGAAAGTGCTTCGTGCTCAAGGATATGTAGGCAAAGAAATCATCCTTGGCGTAAGACCAGAAGATCTTCACGACGAGCCAGTATTCATCGATGCTTCCCAAGGCGCTACTATCAAGGCAACTGTTGAAGTATCTGAATTAACCGGTGCTGAAACAATGATCTACTCTCAATTCGAAGGCCAGGACTTTGTTGCGCGTGTTGATTCACGTACAGATGTAACTCCAGGCCAAGTAATTGAATTGGCATTCGATATGAATAAAGTCCACTTCTTTGATGCTGATACAGAAGTGAGAATTCGTCCTTAATCAGAAAAGCGCAAGCGCCTTGGTCAGCCCCGACAAGCGACTCGAGGGGCTAGGCGCTGGAGCTGGACAATTCCCGAAGTGAATACTATCCTCATTAAATTTTAAAAAAGCAACCGCTGATGCCTGCGGTTGCTTTTTTCAATTACCAGAGGTCATTAAACGCCTCATTCATTAATTAAGAAAACCTGGCTTGACCCGCAATTTGGACATTTGAACAAATGGGGGCATTCCTCTTTGGAAAAATCGGTTGGATACCCATCTTCAAGCTTCATTTGATCGATTGGCATATAAGGGCTGTAATCATCATAAAAGTCTGCTTCTCGTCCATTGTTCTCCATGCTGCCGTTGCAGTTTGGACATGCTGGAGTCATGGTTCTGAAGCCATTGCAAATCGGGCACATACCCATTCTCTTCAATCCTTTCTGCTTTTCTGCTATTGATAGTTTGTGTTGATTAGAAATGGTTATGTAGGGCGATTATTTTGGAATTAATTACCTTAATCTGATAGCGCATAAACTTCTCAAAACAAAACATACTAGTTATTAATAAAACAGCAACAGAAAACAGCGCAGCAACACCGAGCGCGACAAATCATTGGGTTAAGCCTTAGAAGGCAGCTATTACGCGAGCCGGTGCAAATCCGGCTAGCCCAGCCAAAATCCTTATCGCGGGTTAAACCAGGTGGCATGGCAAAAGTCATGATTGGTTCAATTCCAATGCTAACCCAAATACAACTTTGAAAAACACAAAGGAGGAAATATTAATGGCTAGTAACAACAACACTAATCAATTATTAGTTCCTGGTGTTCAACAAGCTCTTGATCAAATGAAGTACGAAATCGCAACAGAATTTGGCGTACAGCTTGGTGGAGAAACAACTTCTCGTGCAAACGGTTCAGTTGGTGGAGAAATCACTAAGCGTCTTGTACAAATGGCTGAGCAACAACTTGGCGGTTCTGCACGCTAAATTGTAATTAACAATAAAATTAAATAGAATGGCTTAGGCCCCCTTCTCAAAGGGGGCCTTATAATTTGTCATCAAGAATGCTTTTCAGGCACCAACTTTGTCCTTTTGCATTTGCCCCTAATAAAAGAGATTCTTTCGGGTTACATGCTCTTTCCAGTCAGTTAAATCATCTTTTCAGGCTTAACCCACTCGTCATATTGCTCTGATGTTAGATAGCCTGTTTTAATCGCCGCTTCCTTCAAGGTTGTATTTTCTTTGAAGGCGATCTTGGCGATTTCTGCTGCTTTTTCATAACCAATGTGAGGATTCAAAGCTGTAACAAGCATTAATGACCGCTCAACATGGCCTGCAATCACATCAAGGTTCGCCTCAATACCTTCTGCACAGTTATCATTGAACGAACGCATTCCGTCAGCCAAAAGCCTCGCGCTTTGCAAGAAGTTAAAAATGATCACGGGCTTAAAAACATTCAGCTCAAAATTCCCCTGGCTTGCGGCAAATCCGATTGTCGCGTCATTTCCAAACACCTGTGTCGCCACCATTGTCAGTGCTTCGCTTTGGGTTGGATTAACCTTTCCAGGCATGATTGAACTGCCAGGTTCATTTGCCGGTATGGAAAGTTCACCAATCCCGCTTCTTGGGCCGCTGGCCAGCCAGCGAACATCATTGGCAATTTTCATCAAGTCTGCTGCGAGCCCTTTCAATGCTCCATGAAGGAAAACAATTTCATCATGTGAAGTCAGTGCATGGAATTTGTTAGGAGCGGAATGAAAGGTCTCTCCCGTTTGTTCAACAAGCTGCTGCGCTACCTGGTCACCAAAGTCCTTCGCTGCATTTATTCCTGTGCCTACAGCCGTTCCGCCAATTGCTAAATCACGGACATATTTCAATCCATCCTTAATCATCTGTTCATTTTTCTCAAGCATGGTTCTCCAGCCGCTGATTTCCTGTCCCAGTGTCAATGGAGTCGCATCCTGGAGGTGTGTCCTGCCAATTTTAATGATGTCATTGAATTCATGCTCTTTTTGCTTCAATGTTTCTTTAAAAAGCTCTAGTGCAGGCAATACTTCTCCTGTCACTTTTTTGACAGCAGCAATATGCATCGCTGTCGGGAATGTATCGTTTGAGCTCTGTGACATATTCACATCATCATTTGGGTGAACTTTTTCATTTGACCCTTCATTTTCAAGAAGTTCATTCGCCCTTCTTGCTACCACTTCATTCACGTTCATATTCGATTGAGTTCCGCTTCCCGTCTGCCATACAACTAACGGAAAATGTGTATCGAATTCCCCGGCAAGGATTTCATCGCAAGCCGCCTTGATCGCCTTCGCTTTTGCTTCCGGCAATTTCCCAGAAGCGGCATTCACACTAGCTGCAGCTTTCTTAACTTCCGCAAAAGCATAAATCACATCAATTGGCATTTTTTCTGTGCCTATCTTGAAATTCTGTTTGCTCCGCTGTGTTTGCGCCCCCCAGTATTTATCTGATGGCACATTGATTTCACCTATTGTATCTCTTTCAACCCGATAATCTGACAACACGATCCCTCCTCAATCTAATTATTAACTTATCAAAAGATTTAAAACATTTTCGCCTATAGGATACCTGTTCTAAAGAATAAATTACAGAAAAGTGCATTTAGGCGAGAACAAAAAGCGGAAGCAGTCATGAATGCTGCTTCCGCTTTTCATTATGTCTATTTTCGGTCCAGGTTATGCCTTATAAATTGCATAGCCTATATAATAGCCCAGGATCATGATGCTTGCGATGCTTAAGGTTACTGCGTACTCCGCCATCTTAACAACCTCCTGAATTTTTATCTGTTTATTATTAAATTACCACAGCAGGCCTAAAGGCAACGGGAGGGTTTCGTAATATTTTGTGACAAAAAGATGATTTGAAGTGACGTTTCTCATATTCCGTAAAAGCAATAATCGCGTCATCATCTAAACAAAAAATCCATACCCAATAAGAATGGGTATGGATTTTCTTGTTTACCCTGCCTTCACTTTGTTGCCAAGCTGCAGCTGGTACATTTGAAAGTATTTACCTTTAAGCTCCATCAGCTGATCATGGTTTCCTTTTTCAACAATCCGCCCGCGGTCCAGCACAAGGATCTGGTCAGCATTTCGGATGGTCGATAACCTGTGGGCGATGATGAAGGTCGTCCTGCCTTCCTTAAGGACATCCATAGCTTCCTGGATTATTGCTTCTGTTTCGGTATCAATGCTCGATGTCGCTTCATCAAGTATCAGGATGGCCGGATCGAAGGCCAATGCTCTAGCAAAAGAAACTAACTGTCTCTGCCCGCTTGAGAGCGTACTGCCCTTTTCAATCACCGGCTCATCATAACCTTTTTCAAGATTTTTCAAAACGCGGTCTGCCCCTACGCTCGCCAGCGCTTTCTCTACCGTTTCCCTAGTAATGTCAGGGTGATCAAGGCTAACGTTGGAGGCTATTGTCCCGGTAAAGAGGAACGGATCCTGGAGGACGATTCCCATATGCTTGCGCAAGGTCTGTCTCGGCATTTCGGTAATATCCATGCCGTCAATCAGAATTTTCCCTTCCTGGGGATCATAGAACCTGAACAGCAAGTTCATGATTGAGCTTTTTCCTGATCCCGTATGGCCGACAAGCGCGATGGTTTCACCCTGATTTGCTTCAAAGCAAAGATCCTTCAGCACATATTCGCCTTCTTTATAGCCAAATGATACATGGTCGAAAATAACATTCCCTTTGTAACGATGAATCTCCTTCTCACTTACGTCGATTCCTTCCTCATCCATAAGACTGAACACCCGCTCTCCGGCAACCAGCGCCTGCTCAAGGTTAGCCAGCTGGTTGACGATTCCCTGGACAGGATTGAACAGTCGATTAATATAATCGACAAACGCGTAGAGCATTCCGAGTGAAATGGCGGAAGATGGCTGAAGGGCCTCTCCGCCAAAATACCAGATGAAAGCCACAAAGACGATATTTCTTAACACCCCCACAAGATTATGGGATGTAGAGGAATTCAAACTCAACAATTTATTTTGATAAGTAAAATGCTCTTTATTAAGCGTCTCGAATTCCTGCTGTGTTTCTTTTTCCCTGCTGAAGGCCTGTATGATGCTCATGCCTTGGATGGATTCATTGATCATGCCATTAATATCACTTACGCGGGATCGGATGACATGATTGTATTTTGATGCGTACTTGCGATAAAGCTTTGCCCAAACGAACAGGATTGGCAATAGCAGCAAACAAATCGCCGCAAGCTTTGCATTCAGGATGAACAAGGCAATATAGATACCGGTAATATAGATGAAACTTGTAAAGAACGTTGAGAGGACGGTGACATACAATTCGCGGATCGCCTCTGTGTCATTCGTGATCCTGGCAACGACCTTTCCTGCAGGAAGATTGTCAAAATACTGGATCGGCAGCCGCTGGATTTGCCTGAAGACATCCTCCCGCAGCTTCTGGATAATCCGGTTCGCAGACTTTTGCAAATAAAACCTCTGCCCATATTGAAAGATGGACGCAATGACGAGCAAGCCGAAATAAAAGGAAAGCAGCTTAATAATATTCGGGATTTCTGGTTTGTAAAAATTCATCAAATCATCGCCGGACAATACTTCAGCTTCATATTGCGCAGCTTTTGACCCTTTGCTGATTGTTAAAATCCCTTCCTCATAGCTGCGGTTCCCGTCGAATTCGACATCTGCATCTACAAACACAAAATTCCTTCCGACCTGTAAAATCCGGACAGAATCTGCGGTTCCCGCGTCGCCATCCTTTGTGTAAAAGCTGCCATTATATTCAACTGCACCATCGCCAGCTTCTGTCTTGTGCCAGACCGACTCAATTCCTAAAATGTGGTTGTCAATCATCCGCTTGGCGATGAATGGTCCTGCCAGGTCTGCGACAACAGCGACAGTCAGCATTGCTAGGGCAATCAGGATTATTTTCTTATAATTTAACGCATATCTAAACAGCCTTTTTCCTGTACTCATATGGAGTGCACCTCCTCTTCGACTGCTAAAGCCTGCTGCTTGGTAAATTGATCGTAATACCAACCTTGAGCAGCCATCAATTGTTCGTGCGTGCCTTCCTCGATAATTTTTCCATCCTGCAGCACGACGATATGGTCAGCATGCTCTACCGCAGACATTCTGTGAGTTGTAATGATGGTTGTTTTCGCATTCCGCTCTCTGCGGATATTATCAATGATTTTTTTCTCTGTTTTTGCATCGACTGCCGAAAGCGAATCATCAAGAATAAGGATTTCCGGATCCTTGATCAATGCGCGCGCAATCGAAATACGCTGCTTCTGTCCGCCTGAAAGCGCGACCCCTTTTTCACCGACAAGTGTTTCCAGACCTTCCGGCAGCATCTCCAGGTCCTTTCGGAAAGCCGCCAAGTCGATGATATCCTGCAAGTCTTTTTCGGAAGCCATAGGGTTACCGAACAGAATATTTTCCTTGACCGAACGGGAGAAAAGGATGTTTTCCTGCGGAACATATCCCATCCAGCCCCGAGTCTCCCTCAAGCTGTGCTCCTGGATAGGCACTCCTGATACAAGCAGGTTACCACTGCCTTCAGGATATTCCCTTAGCAGCTGTTTGATCAATGTCGTCTTTCCGCTTCCCGTTTTGCCCACTATTCCCAACGTTTCGCCGCGGTTCAAATGCAGCTTAATATTATCAAGGTTCATTACATTGGATGAAGGATATTTGAATGTGAACTCAGACATTTGTAAATATTCCGGTTCATTGCCTTCCACGGGTTTAACTGGATCGGCAACATCCTCATTATAGGATAATGTTTCATTCAGGCGGTCCAGAGACGCATTGCCTCGCTGCATGACATTGATCAATTCACCGATTGCGAACATCGGCCAGATCAGCATTCCCAGGTATACATTAAAGCTGACCAGCTCTCCCAGCGTCAGCTTTTGCTGGAAAACAAGAAATGCTCCATATCCTAGACCAATTAAATAGCTCATACCAACAAGGATTTTAATCGTTGGTTCAAACAGAGAATCGATTTTTGCGACTTCGACATTTTTACGGTAAACATCTTCAGTCAAGTCATGAAACCTTGATTCATCTGCTCTCTCCTGTACATAAGCGCGGATGACACGCACTCCTGATACAGACTCAAGCACCCGGTCATTCAGCTCGCCGAATGCATCCTGGGCAGAGGTGAATTTTGAATGAATCCTTTTGCCGTATATGTTAATTAGAAACGCCATGATTGGCAGCGGGATGATCGAAACCAGTGTCAGCTCCCAGCTGATGAAAAAGCCCATCGTGAACAGGATTGTCAGCATGAAGATGCTTGAATCGACAAGTGTCAGTACTCCGAAACCTGCCGTGATAGATATTGCCTTTAAGTCATTCGTCGCCCTTGCCATCAAGTCACCAGTTCGGTTCTTCTCGAAGAACGTCGGTGTCATTTTCAGCAAATGCTTCATAAAACGGGTCCTGAGCTTCCGTTCAATCAGGAACGCTCCGCCGAATAATTGATACATCCAAATATAAGTGATGAAATAAGAGACCACCGTAATCAGCAAGAGGCCGCCAATGTACTTTAGGATTAACGATTGGTTCATGGAACCAATTTGGATTGAATCGATTGCCATACCGACGATTTTCGGCGGCAGTACATCAAGAATGCCGACAAAAATCAGCAATGTAATCGCGACACTGTATCTCTTCCAGTTTTCTTTAAAAAACCAGCTTAACTTCGATAACACCGATAACATTAACAATCACTCTCCCTTCTCTGTGTAAAAATCTGACTATCCGCTTTCGAGATATTCCTTTGTTACCAGTTTCTCCACTTTTGATTTGACCATCTTGATTCCTCCTCATTTATTTTGGAATGGACGTTCCCTGTGCATGAAAAAAGACATACCGCGGCATGCGATATGTCTTGAATCAATCGATAAAGACAGAAAAAGGCATACGTCACGCAGATGCGCAACCCATGCCTTTTCAGTCACAGAGCAACTTGATTAAAAAATCAATTATAGCAGAAGGATGGGTTACGTTTATTTAGTTGAGCGTATTGTGCGTTTTTAACAATGTTCATGTCCGTAACCCTCCTTTTAGTTATATTTTCCATTCCTTTGTAAGGTTATCACCTTACCAGTCACAATGTCAATTCTAACTTTTCGATATTTTTCATCATTTTACTTTTCAGCTGACTTGCCGCGCCATATCTTTCGTACAAAAAGCAGATAAAATAGCAGCGGCATCGGTGCCTGAATCAATCCAAGGATTCCCCAAAGCCAATAGTTATGGCCATGCTTCCGGGCATCAGTAAAAAGAAAAATGCTCTGCACCAATAGAATCAAAACAACTACGGCCAGCATAACAGGTGACAGTTCTTCGTTCATCGGCTGCCCACCTGCTTTTGGACTCCTTTATAACTATAGATTGCTGTAATCGCGACCGTTGCAGCCTGTAGCATAAAGAAGAGCATCGGGAGCTCCAGCATAGTGAAGATCACCCCGCTCAAAATCAGCATAGCACTCAAAATGAACCACGCTAATTCCCGGCGATATTTCTTCTTTTGAACCTCCTGCTGATTCAGCACCATTTGCTCAAACCATTTATCATCCGGGACATAAGTGTCCATGGAATCGAGTTTGTCCAGTCCATTATTGATAGCGCTGATGGTGTCAAAAAGTTCTTTATCCATTTGTTCATCGCTTGACGAGCTTCCCTTTTGGTTTGTCATCTACTTTCAGCTCCCTTCTAACAGCTAAAAGTCCATGGTGGACTCTAGACTTTGCAGTACCAGCGGCGATATTGAGGATTTCACCAATCTCATCGTACGAATACCCATAATAATGCTTAAGGATAAGAGGTATACGCATTTCATCTGTCAGCCTGGATAATGCTGCGAGCGCATCTGTCCATTCCTCATTCTTCGATTCCATATGCCACTGTAGTTTTCGTGACGTTGCTTCTCCTTCGTTCCATTCCCGTTCGCGCTTCTTCTTGCGGTGCTGATCAATATACATATTCGTGGCTATGCTGATCAGCCATGACGAGAATTTGGATTTCCCATTGAATAAATGAATTTTCTCCACACATTTAGCCATCGTTGCTTGTGCAATTTCCTCTGCGATATCAGGATTCATCGTTATTTTCATCAGGTATTTTACCAGCAGGGGATAATGATTCCTGAACAGCACAGCAAACGATCGGTGGTCGCCTTTTTTAGCGCTATTGATTAACTCTTTCTCATCCATCAAAGCATGCCTCACTTTCCCCGCCACCAAAAAAATTATCTCTTAATTGATTATTTATTAATAAGACGCATGAAGTAAAGAATCGTTCAAAAATAATTTTAAAAAGTTAATGAATAGAGGGTCTGCTGACCATCTACGAAAAAAAAAGAAAGCCCCATAAGGACTTTCCACTATACCCCCTGCTCGACTGAAGTTTCTTTAAAAACGGACTCGCTTTCTTGCGCAAGCTTAGGCAGTACAATCATGTAAAACACACCTACGATGGCGAGGCATCCGCCGACAATCCAATATAGCATTTCAATGGTAAGCAAAGAAGGAAAGCTGTACGCAATGAATGCAAGAGTCAATGAATGCGACAGCATATTAAGCGGACTGATCAGCCCCTGGACCCTGCCCATCATTTTCGGATCAATAATGCTTGGAAGCCAGCCGCCAATCCCAACGTTTATGAGCGGCAGTGCCAGTGCAGAGATAAACAGAATGCCAAGGAACAGATAGATATTATTCGGCAAAGAAGCAAGAGCGGTAAAGCTGCCAGCAATCATCAAACCTACTGAAATCATATGATAGAGCTTCACTTTCTGAGAAAGCAATGATGCAACAAAGCTGCCGATTAATACGCCGATCCCAAACACGAAGCCGATGACAATCGAATATTGCTCATAAGTATCAGGGGCCAGCTTATATTTCAGAATGAAAATCGGCATGACGGAGAAGCCGCCATTTACGATTCCAAAGATGAAAAACCCGATGATTAGAGCAAACAACAATTTGCTGCTCATGACATACTTAAACCCATGTTTAAAATCCTTGAATACCATCTTGAGATTCAAATCCTTAAGTGTATGAGAGCCATTTGGCAGCCGCGCTTCAATTGAAATAGCAGTTTTCTGGATAAGCAGCGCGCTGATGATGAACGACAGAGTGTCAACTAAAATCGCGCCATAAATGCCAATCGACCAGTAAGCGAGTACTCCGAGACCATTGCCGAACAGCATGAACAGGCTCATCACGAGCTGATTCAACCCAGCCGCTGTCGTGTAGTCGTCTTTTTTCAATATTCCCTGTACCATCCCATGTTCAGCCGGGAAGAAGAACTTTTGAATCGCGCTTCTCAAAAACAGGACAGCAAAGACAAGCGGCATCCATCCAACATAGATAGCTGCAATTAATGCGATAGATAAAAACGCACTTATCCAATCACAGTAAACCGCTATTTTCTGCCGGTCCATCCTGTCAGCGAATACTCCAATCAGGAAAAACACCGCAAGCATAGGCAGAGAATACATCAGCTCCGTTATCGTCGCATAGGCGGGCTGGGAGCTGAAACGGTCCAGCAGGAAAAACATGAAGGCTGTCAAGCCGATCGTACTGCCCATTTGGGAAGTAAAGTTTGCCAAAAATAACTTCGTGAAACTCCTGTTCCTGAAAATCTCCGTAAGTTTTTTCATAATGTCTACTCCTCGCATCTCTTTTAATATCTTCATATTAGCTTAATTTTAAGGCGACAATAAACTTCTCCTGACTGTTTTTCTCTCCATCCTGAGACGGAGTGACTATCCGCTGAAGAACTACCTTGGCTTCAGATGCTTTTTCACTTGTTAGCCTGCCAACATCGCCCAATTTGACCTCTACAGGTTTTCGAATCAAGTTAACGGGGTAATATTCTACTAACCTAATAAAATTTGATTCATTAAAGGAGTAGTATATAAATGAAAGAAATTATGTCATCTAATGTTATGGTTCAGAAAAGATTCACTATGAAAAAAATGCTTGAAATCTATCAGGCTGCTAAAAAATTGGACGGTACTACTTACTTATACAGCCGCCAGAAGGCAGTTGAGGCAACTTCATTGTCTAAGCTTGTTTCTTTCCTGCTGACAGTGGAACCAAATACAACTTTAAAAATTATTATGGAAGGCACAGATGTAGAACCGAAATTAAACCAGCTGACCAGGCTTCTTACAAATGAAGCTTCTGTCCTTCGCGTTAAACGCAAGCGACTTATCGAGTCTTCCGAATCATTCCAAATATAGTCCCAATAATAGATAAAATAATGACTGAGGTGAAGTTTTATGGTAAGAACAATTCTTATGATTATCGGCGCTGTCGTAGTGATCGGATTCCTTTTAAGCTTAATATAATTAGTGTTTCGTAAAGAGGGTGTCCCAAAAGGTATTAACTTTTGGGCACCCTCTTTCTTTTTAGGACGGCTTGTAAAAATGGTCCGTTGATTTCCGTTCCAGACGCTTCGCTTTCCGCGGGGCCGGCGCTGAGCCTCCTCACCGCCGTTGGCGTTTGCGGGATCTGACCCGTCCAGCAGATCCCGCAGGACTTTGATTAGCATCTTCGAATAAGCCTACGCACGATGGAAATGCGTTAGCATTTTCGAGGAGTCTTCGCGCCTTCCACTCCAATCAACTCAAGTTTCTATATTCATTTTTTTGCACAAAATAAAAACAAGAAAATTATAAAACAAATCATTTGACCTTTCCGACGGACCTTCAAGTTTTGATACCTCAACAGCATCTTGTCCGATTGGCTGATTTTGCGGTCAACCAGATGAACCCTCATATCTTTCTATCTCTTTATCCTGGAGGGGCCGGCCGGCCTCCCATCCTCAAATGATGTTAAAAGTCATTCTTTATGCATATGCCAACTGAATTTATTCTACGTTTTATGTCAGTCTCTTTTTTATATTCACTCCGGAAAACTTGTTAGGGGCACCCGCTGGTTTCTGCGAGATACTCGAATTAAGTTAAAACAATTATAGCCTACCCAAACTACACAAATAAAAACAGCACAGGGGACTTATCCCCCGTGCTGTTTAGCATCAGTTAGTGCCATCATCTTTTTTTTCTTCATCAACAGACCCATCTTCGTCAGATGCACCGGTGTCACTGGTATCTCCTTCGCCTCCGGTATCTCCTTCACCACCGGTATCTCCTTCACCACCGGTATCTCCTTCGCCTCCGGTATCTCCTTCACCACCGGTATCTCCTTCACCTCTGGTATCTCCTTCACCACCGGTATCTCCTTCGCCTCCGGTATCTCCTTCACTACCTGTATCACCTTCACCTCCGGTTTCATTTGTAGTACCGGAGTCACTGGTGTCATTGCTGCTGTCAGTATTCGTTGACGTTGCAGCAGCTTCAGTATTTGATTCCTTTTTCTCTTTCTTTTTTGGTTCTTCTTTTGGCTTTTCTTTCTTCTCTTTCAGCTTCTTTTTTGCCTCTTCCCATTGCTTCTTTAGTTTTTCTGCTTCCCTCTTAACTCTTTTCTCTAGTTCTTTTACAGACTTGGCACGCTGTTTCCTTTTGTGCTCTTCTATATATTTTGAAAGCGGCGGGACATTAAAGGATTCTGCTTTTGTATTTTTCAATGCTTCAGACATAAAGTCCTTAAAAATCAGCGCGGCTCCTTCGCTGCTTGTAGTGGTTAAATAATGATCCTTGTCTGTCTTGTCATAACCAACCCACACAGCGCCGACAAGCTGTGGAGTATACCCGACAAACCACTGATCTTTCGTCCCTTCGATGCCTTTAATCGGCACTTGGGTAGAGCCTGTTTTTCCAGCTAACTCCCGACCAGAAATTTGCGCACCTTTCCCTGTGCCATCTTGTACGACCCCAAGGAGCATGGTCGTCATTTTTTCTGCAGTTTCTTTTGAAACAGCCTTGCTCTTCTTCCCTTTATATTCAACAATTATATTGCCTTCTTTATCAACAATTTTGGTGATTGCATGTGTTTCATGGCGCTCACCATTATTGGCAAATGCCGAATATGCCTCTGCCATTGTTACCGGAGATACCCCAGTGGATAATCCTCCAAGTGCCAGGCCAAGATTACGATCTTTCTTAGGATCCAGCTGAATGCCATAGTTCTTTACCGATTCCATTCCTTTGACAATGCCTATTTCATCCAGGAGCCATACTGCCGGCACATTCAATGAATCTCTCAATGCTTCATACATAGGGACTTCGCCTTTATATTTATCATTGTAGTTTTGAGGCTTGTAATCCTTGAATTCCATTTCCTCATCCTTCAGCATGTCCGTAACACCCATGCCTTCTTCGAGCGCTGGCGCAAACACTGCTAGTGGCTTCATTGTAGAACCAGGCTGTGCTTTTAACTGTGTAGCACGATTGTAACCTCGGAATACATGCTCACCGCGGCCGCCTACAAGCGCACGGATTCCTCCGCTTTTAGGATCAACCAGCACAGCGCCGCTTTGGACGATTTGCTTATCTGTGCCTTTTGGAAACAGGTCATCTTTTGCGTAAGTCCCTTCTACAGCCGATTGCATTGTCACATCAAGCTCCGTATGGATTTGCAACCCACCAGTCAATATTTGTTCCTGGGTCAGACCGTATTTCTTTATAGCCTCATCGATGACATGATCAACATAGTATGGGTATCGGCCGCGCAACGGATCTCCGCCTTTTTCATTAAGTACTAACTCTTCGGCCACTGCCTGTTTATACTCTTCTTCCTTAATAAAACCATGGGTTTTCATCATTTGGAGGACAAGATTTCTTCTGTCCATTGCTTCTTCATAATTTTTATTAGGATCCAATGCAGATGGCGCCTTGATCAAGCCTGCGATCATTGCCGCTTCGCTTACGGAAAGGTCTTTGACTTCCTTGCCAAAGTACCCCATCGCTGCCCGTTTGATTCCCCAGGAACCATTCCCGAAATAAATCCGATTCAAATACATTTGCATGATTTCATCTTTGGAATATTGCTTTTCTATTTCCCTTGCCATGAAAAATTCTTCTAGCTTTCTTTTATATGTCTTTTCACTCGAAAGTAAAGCATTCTTCGTTAACTGCTGTGTAATCGTACTTCCACCTTCAACAATACTTCCTGCCTTGACGTTCTGGACAAAAGCCCGCGAAATTCCTACAAGGTCCACACCATCGTGTTCATAAAAACGGTGGTCCTCGATGGCAATTACAGCGTTTTTGACATGATCCGGAACATCTTCAATCTTTATCCCTTCATTTTTCAGAGCCGAAATCTTACTGGCGACCTCACCATTCGCATCATAGATGACGGTTGACTGTGCCATGTCATCATTCAATGCGCTGATGTCAGCCCCCTCAGAATAAACATGGAAAAAACTCAAGAATGTCAAAATCGCTGTTGAAACAGACAAAACCAGCACCTGATTCATATGTAGCCTTTTCCAGCCTCTTAGAAAACTTGTTGCTATTGAATTTTTGCTCACTGAGCACCCCAACCTTTTAAAAATAGTTTAGAAATATGACACTTTCTTTTACCCATTTTTCAAAGGTATTAACACAATTTGGCTAATTACGAGGAAAAAAGACATACAAGCAAGCAAAAGGTCAATCGATAATTCTCGATTGGCCCTTTTATGTGTTGCGGTATATGATTTCTAAACTACTATGAACTTATTGGTTATTTGGGTAACCTCCCCACAATTACTTCAGACAAAAAAGCTAACCCAAGTTTAAATTTCGTCCGAACACGGCTTCATTTCGGACAAAAACACTGGGCATAGACGAGATTTTGTCCGAACCTGGCAACACTTCAGACAAAACTTCAAGCATGAGTCCTCATTTTGTCCGAACACAGCACTACTTCAGATAAAACAACAAAAAAACCACCGCAAGATTGTCCAAATCTGCGGTAGTTTCTTGAAATAATCATCAACTGCTCATACTAATTATGAATCTGTGACTCTGCCGGTTCCTGTTCGCTGGCAGCTACGATATTACTTTCACGTATCAGTGTTTCCATATACATATAGACTATTTGCTTGGTCTTATCATCCGCTTGAATAACATCAAGGTGCTGCATGCATTTCCGTATGGTCGGATGAATCGGCTTTTGAGAATGAAATCCCATACCGGCCACTCCCTATCCTGAATTTGAAAAGCTTTACAACAAGGTTCGCCAAGCTTTAAGTATTTTTGAGGGTTTATGGAAATTATTAGGTCGGTTAGTTTTGTTTTAAAAATGGGTATTGAACAGTAAAAAGTCTAATCCTGGAGGTTGATTTATATGGCTGGAATAAAAAATGTGGTTCTCGCTTACGATGATTCTGAAGGCAGCAAGAAAGCCCTGCAATTGGCAAAGGAGATCACTAGTAATAAAGTAGGCGTAAAGTTGTATGTTGGCCATGTATATGAAGAAAAAATTAAAAGCGAATTGGTTGAAACGAATGAGCGCCCTATTGAGCCTCTGCCTATCAACAACTTTCCGGCAGATGGTGTTCAGGTGCCTCCACTGGCTATGGAACAAGGTGCACTCGATAAATCAGAGCACTCGATCATTACCCACAGTTCTGAACAAGCGTTTAATAACGCAAAGGCCGTGCTGGATGCTCTCAAGATAGACACTGAATACTCCATCCTCGAGGGAAGTCCATCTGAGAGTATTATAGAATTTGCCAAGGATGTAGATGCTGATTTAATCATCATTGGCCAGTCGGGAGATGAAGGTATCAAACGAAAGATTCTCGGTGGCGTTAGTCAAAAGGTAGCCAATAACGCACATTGCCATGTACTCATTGCTAAATAAGAAAAGTACAAGCGCACTGGTCAGCCCCGACAAGCGCTGGAGCTGGATACTAATCTGAGTACTAAATTTTATACTTTTATAAATAAAAGCAAAAAACAGCCGGGTAAATACTACCCGGCTGTTTTAATTTTCCCTGTTTACTGCGTTTCCGGTTGAGCAGTTAGATTACTTTACCCTTTCATCGCTTCGTCAGCAATCTCCTCTAACCGCTCTTTTGTTTCGTTTTCTTCAAAGCTGCTGAATATCCGAAAATCATCTTGATCCAGAATCCTGTAATGTTGGCTAAGAATGTTTTGCTGCATGACAAATCCGCCAATCCTAGCTACTTCCCTCCACCAAACTTTACCGCCCAATGTTTTCTCTTTGCGATAATCTGAACCTTCATGGGCGATGGTTTCAAGAACCTCTAATGGTTCATTTCCGAACAAAAATTGGATTGTCTCGGTTTCCCTGAACAAGGCGGAAATTGCCACGACTGTAGACCAGCCGGCTTGAGCCCTGCCCTTTTCAATCTGGACAAGCGTCTTTTTGGAAATTCCAATGATATCAGCCATTTTATCCTGTGTGTAACCGACTTCTGCCCGCAGCACCCTTACTTTTTCCGAAACCCTGCTAATGATTTCATCCCTGGTCATCCGCTTCATTCCTTTAAGTTCTTTTAGTGTAATTTTACACTAAATTAATCTGAATTCAAAATACTTTTTTACTTTTATTTTTTATTACAAGGCTCTTTTCTCAAACTTTGTTGCTATTGATTACAAAATAGGAGTGAATGAACTATTTTTCTTCCCAAAGTAGCCTCTTGTTATGAGAAAAGAGCATGCAAACTTATTACCGAACTACAAAATGGCGTTCTATTACGTTAAAATCGGCTTTAGGATTTTAACAACAATCTTTACGAAAACAGCCTATTACAAAGACAGCGTTAAATTTGACTGTTTTTTTTTCCAGGTTCTTCGCTTTCCACTTCAATCAACGGGGCTTATAATCAGCATTAGCCTTTAACGCCAGCCATTGAAAAAGGAATGCAATTATCTGCATTCCTTTTAATTATTTTATGTGTTTTTCCTGGCTGATGCTGCAATTGCTTGAACAAGAGCTTTGGATGGAACAGGAAGCGCATTTTCCTTCCTTTGATTTCTTGATGAATCGGTAGAAGGCCCATCCGGCGTATCCGAATACGGCTCCGCCGATTAAGATATTTGCGATCATGAATCCTTCCTCCTTTTCTGCTTAGCTTAATCCAAACAGCATGCCACCTTGATAAATAGCCAGCGACAATAGATATGCGATAATTAGCGCATAAGCGATTGAAAAAGCGGTCCAGCGTGTCGACCCGGTCTCCTTGTAAATGGTTGCAGTAGTTGCAAGACAAGGAATGTATAACAGGATAAAGACCATGAAGCTGTATGCAGCCAATGGTGTGTAATGAGCAGCAAGCAATCCCTGCAAACTTGCTTCATCTGGTACAAAATAAATGATATTCATCGTTGATATAATGGATTCTTTTGCAAGGAAGCCTGTGAAAAGGGATGCACTGGCCTGCCATGTGCCGAAACCAATAGGGGCAAACAACGGTGCGAAAATCCCTCCAAGAAGCGCTAAATAGCTATCATCCATGCTGACATTCATGCCTTCCGGACCAGCGTAGGCAAGCAGCCATATCAGGACGGAGCCGGCAAAGATGAATGTTCCAGCCTTCCTTATGAATCCCTTTCCCTTATCCCATGTGCTTCTCCAAAGCGCTCTTCCCTGCGGCAGCCTGTATGGCGGAAGTTCAATGACGAATACTGAAGTTTCACCTTTTAAAAGAGTCTCCGAGAATACCTTGGCCAGAATAAGTGCAATCACTACTCCTAAAACATATAAACTCAATACGATAGCTGCCTTATGTTCTACAAAAAATGCTCCGACAAACAAGGCGTATACAGGCAATCGGGCTGAACATGACATAAGTGGCGTCAACAGGATGGTCATCAGCCTTTCCTTCGGTGTCTCAATGGTCCTTGCTGCCATAATGCCTGGTACGTTACAGCCAAATCCGATCATCATCGGAATGAACGCCTTCCCGTTCAAACCGACTGATTCCATTAAGCGGTCCATAACTAGCGCGACACGGGCCATATAACCCGAATCCTCAAGTAAGGATATGAAAAAGAATAAAATGAAGATTTGTGGCACGAAGACAAGGACTCCCCCTACCCCGGCAACAATTCCATCAAGAACAAGGTCTTTGATGAATGATGAAGCACCCGCTGCAGTCAGTGCTGCTGTAATTCCTGATGTTAATGGCCCGGACAGAAATGAATCCAATGCGTCCGACAGCGGGAAGCCAAGCCAGTCGAAGGTAAGCATGAACATGATATACATAAGGAATAGAAAAATCGGAATTCCGAGAAATTTATTCGTTACAACCATGTCAACCTTCTCAGTATGCGGGACCTTTTTATTATCCTGCTTCGTGGTGGCAGCAGATACGATTTTATCGATCACTTCACTTCGCTTCCGGTGGATTGCCTGGTCAAGTGCTTGTTTGCTGCCTGCACTTTGTTGTTGGGATACAGTAACAGACTTGATCAATGTTTCTAATTCAGCCATAGGCAAAATTGATGCTAGATAGCTTTTTACATAGGGGTTGCCTTCAAACAGCTGAAGAGCAAGCCAGCGAACGGGATGTTGTACCTTCCCAGCCAGTTTGTTCTCAAGTTCGAGGATTCCAGCTTCAATCGCTTTTCCATAATAAACGAGATTGTTCTTCCCTGTGCCGATAGCTCCACCAGTCACCAGCTCCGCAAGTTCATTACATCCTTTGCCCGTCCTTGCAACCACAGGAGCTACTGTCACTCCCAGTGATTCAGACAGTTTATGAATATCGATTTGAATGCCCCTGTTTTTCGCCACATCCAGCATGTTTAAGCCGATAATGACCGGCGCACCGTATTCCAAAAGCTGCATAGTCAGGTGAAGATTTCTTCTTAACTGGGAAGCATCCAGGATATTCAGAAGTTTTTCAAACGGTTCATTCAGGAAGAAATTCGTAACGACACCTTCATCCTTCGAGAGCGGATTGAGAGTATAAACCCCAGGCAGGTCGATAAGCTGATTCTTTCCGTTTTTAAAAAGACCCACTTTCTTCTCGACTGTCACCCCGCTCCAGTTACCGACATATTCATAGGAGCCTGTTAAGTTATTAAACAATGATGTTTTTCCTGTATTCGGGTTGCCAATGAGCGCAATATTCATCATACTCGCTCCACTTCAATCCTTAGTGCTTCTTTGCGGCGAATGCCTATGCATTGCCCGCATGATTCAACCATGACTGGGCCTCCAAAAGGCAGGATGCATTTCACGCACACTTCAGAGCCTTCCGCTATTCCCAAATCAAGCAATCTTCTTCTGACAAATTTGTCAGCACTCGAAATATTCATGATCCGGCCTTTTTCACCAGTCTTTAATTTTCCCAGCATAGCCCTCACCTTTTTCAAGTTTGTTAGTTTTCATGAGAATCTTACATAAAATTCTTTACATTTTTGATTTTTCTAAATGAGAATGATTATCTTTATTTAACCAGTTCAGAGTGACTTCCACTGTGATATAAGTCACTAAGACTCCGCTTTAAAACAACATTTAATGCAAGCTCCATATAATTGACAATATTTTTATCAGTAATCCCTTCAATCCTATTGTATACCTGCATAGGTATAATGAACATAAAAAATAGGAGAGCTTTTCAGCTCCCCTACTTATCATATTTTATTGCTTACTTGTGTTGATTGAACCATTCTTGAGGGTGCGTAGCTAATTACAAGAGTGACAAGAATGGCACTTAAAATCATACTTGGAAGCATGTAGGTCCCGTTATAAATGACTGAATAAAGCCATGCTGGCTGGCCTTCAGGGGCATAGCTTCCGAAGAAAATCCAGCCGGAAAGAAAATGGGCAATGAAACGGAGTACGCTTCCAATAAAAACACCGGCTACTACATAACCAATCCATTTCCTTCTGTTCCCGCCCTGCATTGCAGCTTTCACCTGGGCAGCAAAGAATCCTGCCATACCAAGTACAGCGAAGGCAATGAGATAATCCAACACGCCTTGTACCGGATGATAAATTTGTGACATGCCAAGAATGAATTGCAAAAGACCAAATATGAACCCGGTAAGAATTCCGCCCTTAAGTCCCCAACGGAAAGCCATCAGGAATACAGGCACCATCGCAATCGATACTGAACCGCCCTGTGGCCAGATTCTTGAAAATAAAAATCCGGAAAATAAATCAAGCAAATAAGCCAGTGCGGAAAATACGGCAATTTCCACTAAAAAGAGAGTTTGTTTTTGTTTCATGTTTGTTCCTCCTTCTTTCCAGAATGAGGTCCGCTTCTAATACGCCTTTTCTGCTTCAGAAACAAAAAAAGCAATCGAGGGATCGATATAGGATTCCCAAGATTGCTTTCCTATCGCATCCACATTCCTTCGCTAGCATTAACTAACAGGTTCAAAGGGTAAGAACTCGGCCGCTCACTCTCAGCTGCTTTACGCAGCTCCCCTTGTGGTTATTATTTAATTTCTACACTATGAATATACTACTTCTTTTATTCAATAACAAGTATAACCTTTCTGCAAACTCTGGACTATTCAATAAATGTCGATAACTTAATAGACAAAACTCTCTCATTGTTGCTAAAAAAATCGGTCTTTTGTCACAATTTTAGCTATTCGACGCAATTCAGCGCATGTTCTTAATATTCGACAAAGGGATTTCATTTTTTTCCTCGAATCTTTAATACCGAAATGAAAAACTGGGGGACTTAATGAAATGCTGCCAATTACGGATAACCGATTGCTTAGCTTCCTGACTAGTGAAAAACAAAACCTTATCGCCGAATGGACGGAGAAAATAATCGTCTCTGAAGATGATCCATATAAAGAGAAAATAAGAAATAACGCTGAGAATATGTATGTAATCATTCTCTCTGTTTTTTCTAAGACAAGTGAAGAATTGGAGGAACACCTGCAAAAGCTTGCTTTTCTGGTAGGAGAAGAACGTGTTCGGGCTGACATCAACATTGGAGATTTTGTCTATAATGTCAATTCAGGAAGATCCGTTCTCTACAAGCATCTTCACAAAATGAATATGGAATGGGAGGAAATGCAAGAGGCGATCAACCGGATCAATTACTGTTTTGATACCTTTTTGTATTACGCAGTATCCTATTACAATGAACAGAAAAACAAGGTCATCGAAGAAAAGAACCAGTTCATCGATTCAACACATAAAGACAGACTGACATTGCTTGGACAAATGACATCAAGCTTCATACATGAATTCCGCAATCCATTAACTTCCATTCAGGGCTTTATCCAGCTATTGAAATCTGAACATCAAGACATGAAGTATCTGGATATTATCTCAAGCGAGCTCGAACAATTGAATTTCCGGATTTCGCAATTTCTGCTTTTATCAAAAAAAGAGCTGATTGGAAAAGAAAAGACCCTTTTCTCATTGAATAGAATGATTGAGGAAGTATTAAATTTCCTATATCCAAGCATCCTGGACACGAATGTCCGGATTATCAAGGAAGTAGCGGAGGATATGGATTTGTATGGCTATGCTGATGAAATCAGGCAGGTCCTCATCAATATTATATTTAATGCTATTGATGTATTGAGCCAGTACCGTGATGATCCACAAATTGAAATAAAAGGATTTTTCGTGAATGATACCCATATCAAAATTGAAATTTCAAATAACGGACCAATAATTCCTGACCATTTACTTAAAACAATCTTCGAACCATTCGTCACTACCAAAACACTTGGGACCGGACTTGGTTTATTCGTCTGCCGGGAAATCATCGAAAAGCACAAAGGAATTCTCGCCTGTTCATCAGAACCAGACAAGACGTCTTTCATCATGCTGCTGCCTTTAACGAGAATAGAGATTTAACAAACTTATAATCTTCTCTATAGCAATCTTTTTCAAAAGAAGAGACCCCGCCGTTTCCGGTGGGGTCTCTTCTTCTTATTCGGAATATTCAAGTGTGCGCTCTTCTGCCACATTTTTCACTTTGCTTTTAGCCGGTCGTAATGCATGCTTTTTTTCTGATTCAGAGACAATGACTGCACAAGCTGCATCGCCGGTGATATTGACTGCGGTACGAGCCATATCCAGCAGACGATCGATGCCGAGTATCAGGCCAATCCCTTCAACAGGCAGACCTACAGATTGAAGTACCATCGCCAGCATGATCAAACCAACGCCTGGAACTCCTGCGGTCCCAATACTTGCAAGCACGGCAGTCAGTACAACTGTCAGAAGCTCGGCCAATGTGAGATCGGCACCGTATACCTGTGCTATGAAGAGGGTAGCTACTCCCTGCATGATTGCGGTTCCGTCCATATTGATCGTTGCTCCAAGAGGCTGCACAAAGCTGCTGACAGATTCAGGGACACGAAGGTTTTTCTGTGCTGTCTCCATTGATACGGGAAGTGTTGCATTACTGCTCGATGTACTGAAGGCAACGCCCATCGCTGGAGAGAATTGCTTGAAAAACCAGAAAGGATTTTTCTTCCCAATAAAATATACACTTGACCCATAAGTAATGAGTGCATGGACAACTAGTGCGAGAACAACGACAATCATATATACTCCCATCGCCTTGATGGCGTCAAGCCCCTGGCTGCCGATTGCAGTTGCAATCAAACCAAACGTTCCATATGGTGCAAACTTCATGACAAGGCCTACCAAATACATCATGATTTCATTGCCTTGTTCAATCAGGTTGAAAATCCCTTTCGTTTTTTCACCAAGTGCCGTTAACGCAATCCCGATGAATAACGCTAAAACGATAACTTGCAGCATATTGCCAGCTGTCAGTGCTTCAAACGGGTTCGCCGGAATAAGATTTAAAAAGGTGTCACTTACCGGCGGAGCTTTCTCAGCCTTGAATTCTGCTCCACTCGTATCAAACTGGCCTATCAAGCCAGGCTTGATTAAATATGCCAGAGCAAGACCAATGGATATCGCAATGGCTGTAGTCGCTAAAAAGAAGCTTACAGTCTTGAAACCTATCCTGCCGAGTTTCTTTGGATCCCCTAATCCAGCGGTTCCGAGAATAATCGAAAAAAGGACAATTGGTACGACAAGCATACTGATTAAATTGATGAAGATCTTGCCAAGAGGCGTAAATAAGAATTTATCCAAAACAGTGAATAATTCGGGTGAAAAAATGTTGAGAATCAGCCCGGTCATTGCGCCAAGGCCAAGGCCAATCAAAATCCTAGTCGTTAACTTCATAATCTTCCTCCCAAAAAAGTGTAAAAAACAATGTAAAACTTTTTTCCCTCTTTCGGCCGGATTAAACCATGATGATCTAATTGGCCAAAAGTACCATCAGAGTAAAGCTTAAGGAGGTTTCTATGTTAACTTTAAAAGTTGATTCTGAGCTTGAACTTCGAATCTTTGAGCCGAGTGAAGCCGAGGAGTTGTTCTGGCTTGTGGATTCCAATCGCCGCTATTTGCGGAAATGGCTGCCCTGGATTGATAGCATTCAATCTCCCGGACAATTTTACTCGGTGATCCAAATTTGGCAGAAAAATTTTCAAGAAGGGAGCAGCATTCATTTTGGTATCCGGTACAAGGGCGTCCTTGCAGGCAGTATTAGCCTTCATGACATTGACTGGAACAACTTCCAGGGAAGCATCGGTTACTACCTGTCGGAAAAACTGCAAGGAAGGGGCATTACGATCAGAACGGTGAAAGCAGTAATAAACCATGCTTTTTATAAGCTTGGACTTAACCGCATTGAAATCCGTTGCGGCAAGGACAATCATAAAAGCAAGGCAATTCCCAAGAAGCTTGGGTTTTACGAGGAGGGTGTCTTACGTGATGGAGAATACTTAAATAGAAAATTTCATGATTTGATTGTATACGGGCTTCTTTCAAGAGAATGGCAAAGAAGACATGCGCTTCATACTTAATCGCTGGAAACAAGCAAATCAATGGATCGGCAGAATGATGGTGAATGTCGTCCCCTTTGAACTCGATTCCACATTGATTTTGCCATCATGTTCTTCAATAATTTTATAGCAAATCATCAATCCAAGGCCGTTCCCATTCGCCTTTGTCGTAAAAAATGGCTTACCGATCTTGTTCAAATCTTCCGAAGGAATTCCTGTACCAGTATCAGCGATTGCAATCGTCAACTCCTCATCTGATTTAGAAATCGCAACAGTTATTTCACCTGGCAATTCCATCGCATCAATCGAGTTCATCAGCATATTGATCAACACCTGCTTGATTTTATTGCCATCGCAAAGAAACATTCCATCTTCTAGTGTAGATTGCTTGGTTATTTCGACGCACTTCTTTGCTGCCTCAGCCATCAGCAGAGTGATTGCATGATCAACCAAATCATTCATATCAAAGGACTTAAAGTCGGATTTATGTGGCTTTGCCATAAGCATCAGCTCTTTGGAAACAGACTCCATTCGTTTTATTTCCTCTTCCATGATCGCTAAATAGTTGTGATTCAATTCTTGGCCGGTCTTCATAAGCTGGATGAAACCTTTAAGGCTTGTCAAAGGGTTCTTGATTTCGTGCGCAATACCTGCGGCAAGCTGGCCAACAACATTCAATTTCTCATACTCAAGGATAAAATGCTCTGCTTTTATTTTTGCAGAAACATCACTTGTAACTGAAAACAGTTCAAATGGTTCATTTGTTTCGGGATGTCGTACAACTGAGATTTGTGAGTTCACCCATATGTACACTCCATCTTTTCGCTTAATACGATATGTTACACAGCATACATCCTCAGCTTCAGGCATGGAAGTACTCAAAATTCTTTTATAATCTTCTGCATGGACAAATAAAGTATACAGCCTTCCGACTAATTCAAATGGCTCATAACCGAGCATGGAATGAACAGATGGCGACACATATTTAATAAGCCCATCCGGAGTTCTTCTACAAATAAAATCCATGGATGGTTCTACCCAAATTGTATCAATCGTCTTATCGACGTTTTGTAACTTTCTTTCCAAGCTGGATAAAAGAATACTCATAAACAACCTCCCTTTTGTAAAATTTTACTGAATTTTTAAATATATTTCAAATTTTAATTGTTAAATAAACCACATTAAGGATTATTTTCCCATTGGGAAATTTTTCTGTAGATTTAGAAAAGCCCTAATTTGTGAAAATCAGAATTTTCCAATATAATTGAACATAAACTTCATACTTTATGTGTCCGTTTCATACATTGATATCAAACCGTATTAATGTTCCCCTCAATTCTTCTCTATATGGTATAATAAAATTTAAATGATAAAGCTGAGGTGGTATGATGGGGCAATCTATCGTATCAAGAATTTAACAGCTGCTAACGCGGAAGGAACAGCATAACAGGATGTTGGCCCTGGCTGATCCAGCCGCACGGAACGGGCCGTTTTATTTTCTTGATGAATTTAATTATTTAAATTGAAGCCTGAAAATCCAGGCTTAATTTTCAGTTTACTGGGAGGTGACTCCTTACCCGCAAATCCGCGGGCTAAGGGAACTTATTTGGACATATTTAACTTGGTTTGGATAGCCATTTTAATTGCTTTAACGGCATTTTTTGTCGTTTCAGAATTTGCGATTGTTAAAGTGAGAAGTTCCAGAATTGACCAATTAATAGAGGAAGGCAGCAAAAAAGCTGTGCTCGCAAAAAGAGTCATTTCGAATTTGGATGAATATCTTTCTGCTTGCCAGCTAGGGATTACGATTACTGCTCTTGCAATTGGCTGGCTTGGAGAGCCGGCAATTGCTGATTTGCTAAGACCGTTATTTATCAGTCTGGATATTTCGGAATCCTTAGGACATATTCTTTCAGTAGGGATTGCGTTTACGACCATCACATTCCTACATGTCGTAGTTGGTGAATTGGCTCCTAAGACTTTAGCGATTCAAAAAGCAGAATGGGTTTCTCTGAATACAGCTGGTCCGCTGATTTTGTTCTACAAAATCATGTATCCATTCATCTGGCTGTTGAACGGATCTGCTCGCCTTGCTACCGGCCTTGTCGGCCTTAAGCCTGCCTCTGAACACGATTTAGCCCATTCTGAGGAAGAACTTCGCATTATTCTATCCGAGAGCTTTAAAAGTGGTGAAATCAACCAGTCAGAGTTTAAGTATGTAAATAAAATATTTGAATTTGACAACCGGATCGCCAAAGAAATCATGGTGCCCCGTACGGAAATCATTTCGTTGTCAAAGGAAGATTCACTGGAGAGCTTCCTCCAGATTGTGAAGGAAGAGAAATTTACCCGATACCCTGTCATTGACGGAGACAAGGACCATATTGTCGGGTTAGTCAATATAAAAGAAGTAATGACTGATCTAATCAATGAGCAGGGACACCGCAAAAAGGTAATAGATTCATATATCCGCCCAATCATCCGGGTCATCGACAGCATTCCAATCCATGACTTGCTGGTAAAAATGCAAAAGGAACGCATTCACATGGCGATCTTGATGGACGAATATGGCGGAACTTCCGGACTAGTGACAGTAGAAGACATCCTTGAAGAAATTGTTGGAGAAATTCGCGATGAGTTCGATATGGATGAAGTGCCGATGATACGCAAAATCAAAGAAAGTCATTATATCATCGATGCTAAAATGCTTGTCAGTGAGGTAAATGAACTTCTTGCACTTGATATCAGCGATGAAGATGTCGATACACTTGGCGGCTGGATGCTTACCGAAAATTATGAAGTCAAGCAGGGCGACGTCGTCAGCTTCGGATCTTACCATTTTAAAATCACCGAAATGGAAGAGCACCACATTAAATATATTGAAGTAACCAAACAACCTGAAACCGAAAAGACAGCAGAGAATTTTTTTATGAACAAGACTGAGGTTGTTTCATAGAAAAGCGGAGGCGCCTTGGTCAGCACCGACAAGCGCTGGAGGGCCGTCCGGTGAAGTCGTTCTTTGTCTTCATTGGGAGCACCGAAATTGAAATTTATAGCCGACTGCCCAGAAACTCCGACACTATACAAGCGACTCGAGCTGCTCATAGCTAACGCTTATCGCAGGATACTCGAAGAAGTAAATTCAGGGATAAAAACTGGCTAGGCGCTGGAGCTGGACACTAAACTAAGTGCAAAATTTTAATTTTAGTATAAACGAAAAACAGGCAAATACTTAATTTGCCTGTTTTTTTACATTTACATTTTCCAAGTTTGGACGTCATCCGCTTCGATAATTCCCATTGTAACATCGTCTACGTCCGGGTCTGTTAATACCTTATCCCTGACCCTGAACTTGATATCATCAGCGTCAGCCAGTGTCAGTCCTTTGCGCAGCTCCAGGTAGCTTTCAACATGATACTGCCTGCCCTCCTGGACAATCCTCAATGTATTGATGTCAATGACATCGGGGTCTGACAAGATCAGCTTGGCAATCCGGTCCTCAACAACCTTAGGTGCTGCAACACCAATGAGGCCTATGGTGTTCTCATAACCAATTTTCAAAGCAATACCAATCAGCAGGATGCCAATCAGCAATGTTCCGATTCCGTCAAGCAGGTAAAATCCTGTTACATGAGCCATGACAATAGAAAACAATGCTAAAAGTGCACCAAATGTCGCAATCAAATCCTCATAGAAAACCAGTCTTGTCGGCGGTGCTGCCAGACTGACATTCTTAAACGCATTTGCAATGATTCCAAACCCCTTTGCCTCACTTCTCGTTTCGTGAGCAATTTCCTTCATTGCTTTTATCAGGATTCCTCCATCGACAAGAACCGCGACTATCATGATAATGACATTCAGCCACAAATTGGAGGAAGATTTCGGATGCTGGATCAGCTCCCACCCTTTGATGACTGTTTCATATGCCATAATCGAGATGATGATGACAGCCACAAGTACGAATAAGTTGACAACCCTTCCAAACCCGGTTGGAAATCGTTTGGTTGCTTCTTTTTCTGAAATGGCACTGCCGATGAAAACAAAAAATTGATTCAATGCATCTGCAACCGAATGAAGTGTCGTCGCAAGCATCGTACCACTTCCGCTGATTACAGCAGCAACCCCTTTGATTATAGCAAGGAATGTATTCCCAAGCGCCGCAATTCCGGAAGACTTATTTCCTCTTTTCAAAAACTCTATCATTGATGACATTCCTCCATCCGATTTGCTATTTTATTTCTCAATACCTGTTTATTGTCCTTT
This sequence comes from Mesobacillus boroniphilus, assembly GCF_018424685.1. NCBI lineage: Bacteria > Bacillati > Bacillota > Bacilli > Caryophanales > Bacillaceae > Mesobacillus > Mesobacillus boroniphilus. The sequence continues at coordinate 76,611 of NZ_QTKX01000001.1, read as the reverse complement.
TACATTTTTCACATTTAGGTATTCTTTAAACATCTATTTAGATTAGCATGTAGTAATTAGAGTAAGGATTGCTAAAAGAGCCCATCAGGAATTATGTCCTGATGGGCTCTTCTCCAAAATTTACGTCCTGCTCTTAGATGTTTCTCCAACCCTTTTATTATAGGAATTCCATTTCTGTTTCACATTTATTAAGATATCTTCTACCAATAGCTCGATTCCGATTGCCGTCAGCGAAAATACATTAGCATAATGCTTTTTCACTTCCCATTTCAGTTCATGCTTTCCGCAAATACTGTACTTATTGACCTCTTCCATCTCCTTGCTAAGCATGGTCAATTGCTGGTTCTTTTCCTGTTCGGGAAGAGCAATGATTTCATCGATTTTTTCTATATATTCAAGCGACCTGGTGATTTTCTCATTCACTTCATCATGAGTCTTCTTGTCGACAAGATCGTATTTGAGCTTAAAAGCATTCAGGCTCCTGGCAGATTCATAGGTAGATTTGACAATTTCATCCCTGTTCATATAATCTGTTTCAAAGCTAAGCATGTACTTCCATGATGGCTGGGTGATTGCCTTTCTATGGTCCTCGATTGTATGGCAGAACTTCTTATAGCCATATTTTTCAGGATTTTCAAAAGCCGGGCTTGCTGGGTCCAGGAATGGTGCAAGCGGAGCAACAAAGTATGATAGTCGCTTATCCCCTCCACAGGCATTGTGAATTTCCTCGCAAAAATCGACGTTATCAAGTGCGCTTTGATAATCCTGATGCGGGATGCCAACCATGAAAAAGATGTCAATCTTCTTGCAGCTATGCCTTAAGGCAGCACTCAGCGTTTCAATCACTTTTGCATTCGTGCAATTGAATTTGCCATTGTAACGGCGAATTTTTTCATCATGGGTTTCCAGGGTCAATTCAATGCTGTACTTCGGTACAACCTTCTCAATTTTTTCAAAAAACTCCTCATTCGCATATTGGAACAGTTCAAAAACGAGCTCATTCTTAAGGTTAATCTTGCTTAGCCTCTCAAAGAATTCATCGACATAATCCTTTCCTGCCTGGCGGATATCATGGAGAATGAAAATTGGTGCCCTGCTGAAGCGCTGGATGAAGAGAATGTCCTCCACGAGTTTCGCAGGCGAGCGTTTAGCCAGGACCTTCCGGTTGCAGTTATCCTTGTAGGACTGCTTAGACCCGCCGCATATCAAACATCCCTGGGTACAGCCCTTTGCCGTGAGGATTGCTGTATTGGGATATTGAAGCCAGCCGTTATATGGCAGTGGATCCAGGAAGTTTTTATACTTGAAGACCGACTTGATTGTATATCGGTAGCCAGGGATATCAAATTCATCAAGGCTGTCAGGAACATGGCTTAATGGATTGTAAACAGGAGTAATTCCATCCTTCCAGGTCAAGTTAGGGATTCCGCCAAGCTGGTGAGTTCCGTTTTTTATATTATTAATTAAAAGAAGCATCAATTTTTCAGTAGAATCGCCCCTCATGACAAAATCAATGAATGGATACTCTATCAATTCTTTATGGTAATAGGTTGCAGACAAACCGCCAAAAACCATAGGAGTTTCAGGGTGTAGATTTTTCACAATTTTCGCTAGTTCAATACTTCCATGAGCGTGCGGCAGCCAGTGAAGGTCAATTCCAAAAGCCCGTGTTTTAATCCTTTTCAATTTCTTTTCTACATCAAAGTTTGCATCCATCAGCATACGGTTCGCGATGTTGATGATTTTCACCCGCAAGCCCTGGCGTTCCAGATATTCAGCAATACTCGTCAGCCCGATTGGATACATTTCAAATACCGGAGAGGACGGAACAACGTCACTTATCGGACCGGCCAGCAGCGCATTTTTCCGGAAATCGTAAACACTTGGCGCATGGAGCAGGACTAAATCGTATCTCAAAGTACTCACCTCAAAGATAAATATACTCTATTAAACTGCCTATTTCAGTCAATGTATGATTACACCTTAATCATACCTCCTGCACACTTCGTCCCAGTCCCGTAAAGGTAAATATTTTGTGAACAACTGAACAAATATAATTTTTGAATCTCCCAGAACCTGATATATAAAGGGATTGCGAGTTTATGAAAGTTTTGTGGATACCTTTTTTTCTACAGACTTTAAGATATAAAAAAAGAGACTGCGCTCTATCGCAATCTCCTAAAAAACTATTTTTCCTGCTGGACCATTAGGATTTCTTCCTCAACTCTGCCCAATTTTAGCAAATGAGAATCAAGGCGTTTGTGGATCGTGCTCAATTCCGTATTGTTTTTCATTTCTGCCTTGGTCAGTAATTCTTTTAACATATTTTCGATTTTCGCGCTTTGCATTTCTTCCATTCTTTCAAGTGCATCTTTAATATCTGTTATATCGATTTGATTTGAGGTTACGCGATGTTCTATGCTATCGACTTTCTCAAGACGGCCGAGTCTTTTTTCGATGTTTTCAGTCCTTTTATTTAATGAGTCAATTGAACTCTCGATACCTTTTAAGAGATTTATGATTTCAGATAACCCTTCCACTTCACATGGCTCCCCGTTATTTGGCTTAAGGTAATTTTATCATCATTAAACACATCGATATGTTACAAAACTGGTAACAAAGAGGACTTTTGTTTTCATTTCCGCCATATTTCATCGTTACTTCATCTCTAAGTCCATTAACGCTTTTTCAGCGCTTCTTCTGGACATATTTATGGAATTCCAGTTTTCTTCTGAATACATCAAATCTTGCTTCCTTTGCAGCAACAAGTCCGAAAGACCCGGGTGACCTGGATTAATCTTATAAAGCTCCACCAATCCCTCGACTCCTTCATAAGACAGCGAATTCAGATAGTAAATATCTATTTTTCCCGTTTCTAAGTAACGCTCCAAATTACGCTCGACGACAAATCGGTCAAGCTGGATCGTGTTGACCAAAGTATAAAAGATGATAGCCGATATGATGTAAAAACGTACAAGCGAGAGCCGCTCCATCCATATCCTCATGAAGGAATAGCATAATATCACAAGCAGGAAGATCATGAAAGAATGGGCCAACACCCTGGCAAAGGTAAATCCATATGCCTCTTCATACATGAACAACCGAATAAAAGCTGAATACAGCATGACTCCGCTGAAGATAACGAGTAGTGAAAGCAGGCCGCGAAGAGCCCTCGTTAATATTTTAGAGCCTTTTTCAACAAACGAAACAAATGTGGAAATGATCAACAAATTCAACATAGTGACAAAAAGCAGTTCAAAGAATCCTCTGCGAGCAAATTCTGCATACGTAAAACCATCTGTCAATGTTTCACTGAAAAAATATTGGAATTGTACAATTACGAATAAAAGGTAAACGATATTCAATAAAGTTAGCACTGTCAGGCTGACCACACTATCCCATGCCATCTTTTCTTTTTGTGCAGGCTGTTCAACAGGTAGTGGCTGCTTAGCCCTTAACACCTGCAATACACCAAAGATCGCCAATGTGTAAATGGTGATCGCGATTGTACGCAAGATCTCCTCCTCTATCTTCAATCCCAATAACCACCTTGGGATTGTACCCAGCATGTTTCCGAACTGCTGATCAGCAGAGACCAGTAAATTGACGATGACAAACAATAGTGGTAATGAAATAGCCACCCCAATCAACACTTTTCGAATCGTAGCACTCTTTTTTTCTTCAAGTCCTCTGATAGCCAATTTAGGTCCATACATTATGAACCTGAACACATAGGCAATCGCTGCTCCTACTGATAAAAAGAGTTTTTGGACGTACGGCCATCTATGCCATTGGTTTTCCGTCGGGTAGGTGACAAGCACAAGTTGGATGAGGACCATCAGGGGGATCACCAGGATGTTTAGCAAATATAATATCGTATTCGAATACATGAAAAAGCTGGTTGCGAGCAGCCATATAGAAGCAATCAATAATAATCCAAGCTTTTTATTCGTAAAAGAGAATGAACGGTACCTCCAGAAAAAAACACCATAAAAGCAAGTAATAAAAACAGGATACGACAATCCTATTTGGCCATGCAAAAAAGACCTTTCCGCCAAAATCCCTAAAGCAAGACAGACCATGAAAAAAATCCAGTCACCTTTTTTCATTTTGAATTCCACTTTCAATCTCTCCTTTCACCTAGAATTACTAGGTATTCAGTCAAAAAAATACTTTTTAATCCTATATACATAGATATTCTATGTATTAGACCAAAAAAATTAGATGGAAGCCTTTTTCCCCCATCTATATCCAATCCAACAAATTGGATACAATAGTGCTGTGAAAAGAATACATATAAGAATGAATGGCGGGCTCAGCAGCGGCTGGAACCAGTCATGCGGTATTAGCCTGAACAAAGTCAGGTTCATAAGAATGATGTTCGGCACGATGGACAGGATAAACGTTTTTTTCATCAATCTTCTCCCTTTATGGCCAAATCCTTTGCCTATCTCATATCCAAGCAGTGCCCAAAAGAAGAGATAAAGTAAGATGATCAAAGCAGGAATCGAAGTGATGCTTTTCCACGCGATGTCGATGAAAGGGATATCAAAAAGATTATGTACGAGGGTCAGGATAGTGCCTCCAACAAAGAAAACAAGATTTGCCAAAATGAAAACCCATTGAGTTTTCATTGGTGTCGTTGATAATTCTTCACGCCAGCTATCCGCAATTTCTTCGGGAGTCCCCAATCTTGAATAAATGTCCGTGCTGATATCCGCGTCTTCTATTTGCATGCCGCTATACTCAGCCAGCATCTCTGTGATATGGCTGTCATATTCAGCCAAAATCTGTTCCTTGTCGGGATGCTTTCCTAGGTGCCTGCTAAGCTGGGTGAGAAACTCAATCTTTAACTGGATCATTTTTCGTTCTCCTGATAACTTTGTTCATAACATTGACGAATTGCTGCCATTCTTCTGTTTTCTCTATGAGGACTTCTTTTCCTTCCTCAGTGATCCGATAATATTTCCTTGCTGGGCCTTTTTCCTGCTCCTGCCAGTAAAATTCAATGTATTCCTGCTTTTCAAGTTTATGCAATGCTGGATACAAGGTTCCTTCTTTTACCTGAAGACTGTGGTCACTGCGCTTATCCAGTTCTTTAACAAGCTCGTAACCATACATATCCCGTTCATTCAGCAGCTGGAGCAGTACAAGGGAAGTGCTCCCTTTTAAAAGTTCACGATTAAACATCCTATCACCTACCTAGTAATAAAAGGTACTATCGGAATCATAATATAATCTGGTTAAATTTGCAAATGAAATTAAAAAACAGACTGCAATTTTTTGCGAGCCTGCTCTTTGAAAATAATTAATTGCTTCCTGATGTGGCCTTCAATCCGATGATTCCAACTAGAATGAAGGCGACGAACATCAGCCTTAAAAGATTACGAGGCTCTCCAAACAGGACAATTCCCAGAATGACTGCTCCTGCAGCTCCAATTCCAGTCCAGATTGCATATGCCGTACCAATTGGCAAGGTTTTGACTGCCATCGACAAGAAATAAAAGCTTATCGCCATTCCTGCCAGGGTGATCAACGATGGTACCGTTTTGGTGAATCCTTCTGTATACTTCAGGCCAATGGCCCACACGACTTCAAATATGCCAGCAATTATTAAAAATAACCAAGCCATTCCTCTTAACCCCTTTCATGAAAAAACCCGGAAGATATCATAGATATCTCCCGGGTTTTTGTCCCTCCGTGTACACAGGCATTCCTGTGCGCCCTCTCTCGGACCAGTCCAGCAAAGCTGCGGAACCCTAGAGGACTTTTCATAATAGGAATAGTAACACAATCAACGCAGTCAGTCAAAACGGTTGTCAGGTCTCCTGAAGCTTCCTGTTCATCATTGTTTCATATTCATTAGATGGCAAAGGTGGTGAGTAGAAATAGCCCTGAACTTCTTGACAGCCCAGTGATTTCAACAGGTCAATCTGCGATTCTGTTTCAACCCCCTCGGCAATGACCTTTAACTTCAGGTTCGTTGCCATAGAAACAATCGTTGATATGATTTCGCGGTTTTCCTGGGAGTGCGAAATGAAGCTTTGGTCAATTTTCAAACGGTCGACTGAAAGTTTACTTAAATAGCTCAAAGAACTGTATCCTGTGCCAAAATCATCAATGCTGACTTCGATTCCAATTTCCCTTAGTGACTGAAGCTGTGCGTTGATACTATCTTCCTTCTTGATCATGATGCTTTCAGTTACTTCGATTTCAATCAATTCACCATAAAGATCGTACTCTTTAAGCGCAAGCTGCATGAATTTCACGAAATCCTCCTGGTAAAAATGTATGATCGAGATATTGATTGATGTGCGGGGAACATCGAATCCCTGCTCCTTCCATGTGACAAGCTGGCTGAACACCTGCCTAATGATTAATCTCTCGAGGGGTACGATCAAGTTCGCCTCCTCGGCAATCGGGATGAATACACCAGGAGGAATCATTCCATGGCGAGGATGCTTCCATCTTGCCAGAGCTTCAGCCCCGGTTATTTCATTTGTTGTTGCATTGTATTTAGGCTGGTAAAAAACGGTGAGAGCATCACTATTTATAGCGTTCCTCAAATCATTCTCAAGCTCAAACTTATTCAGGTTCTGATCCACCATGCTTTGGTCGAAAAACTGAAAGTGGTTCGCGCCGTTTTCTTTCGCCTTATACATTGCCATATCAGCGTATTTCAGTAATAATTCAAGGTTATCCGTATCTTCTGGATACTTGGAAATCCCAATACTTGCCGTGATCAAAAATTCCATGCCCTCGGCAAATAGCGGTGACTGGAATGCCCGCACAACCTTATTGGCGATCTGGTCTGGCTTGTTTCCTTCAGCAACAAGAATCGCGAATTCATCTCCGCCAATTCTTGCAACAAGACATTCCTCCGGCACGACTTCTGCAAGCTTCTTGCCGATTTGCATCAAAATCTTATCACCAAACGAATGTCCAAATGTATCATTGATTCTTTTAAAGCGGTCAAAATCAAGATAAATCAAGGAAAATGCTTCATCCTTAATAAACAGCTCAGCCATCACTTTCTCTAAATTCCGTCTGTTAGGCAAATTAGTAAGCTCATCATGATATGCCAGATACTCAATCATCTTGTCTGCTTTTTTTTGCTCTGTTATGTCCCTGACGATTCCAAAAACACCAACTGTTGTATTTTTGACGATGATCCTGACGGCTGTGATTCTCACTTCCGCGTATGTTGAATCAGCCCTTTTGAGGGTAGTTTCAATCAATTTCGTCTCGCCTCTAAGGACTTTCCTGAAATATTTCCTGATTTTCTGTTCTTCCTCGTTTCCACCAATCAGATCAATGAAATGGAGCCCAGCTAATTCATTAGCCATGTACCCTGTCATTTCAACTGCCTCTTTATTGACACTTAAAATATAACCTTGCAAATCGACCCTGAACACAGAATCAGGGTTATGGCTGAACAAGGATAGATGGGACTGGACATTCTTCATGATCAATTTTTCGCCAAACAGGTCTGGAACGAGCATGAATAATAAATTTGCAGCCGCCATGAAGATGAACGGTGCCAAGGCCGAATGAGGGCCTTCACCCTCTACTACTGTCATCATTGATGTGAGGATGATATAAGGAATACCTGCCAGTGCAATGCCGCCAAGTACGCTGCCGATGTACTTATACTTTTTCACAAACTCATAAATATCCTCATTCGTAATTTGCATCAAAAATCTCAGCAGCAAAAATGAGGTAACAAGAACCATGAAAACTGATAGTGCTGCAAAAATCGGCTGTATAGTAATGGCATTCTTGAAGATTATGTAGAAAGCCGTAAAATCAGCGATCAAAATGCTTGCCGCAATTAATATGCTCGTGAATATGTACTGTGAAGTATTCGCAATCTCCCTTTGTGCTAAACTAAGTGCTGCAAATGATCCAATCGCACAAATTCCAAAAAAGATTAAAAAGTATAAATAATAATTGCTCGTAGAGAATGGGACTCCAGCTGAAATAATCACAAAAAGATGAGTCAGCCAGAATGTAAATGCCAACACCACAGAATACAGAGCAATTTTACTTTTCTTTTTTTCACTTATTCTTTTGATTTGCCTGCTGAATTCAACAGCCAAAATTGAAGAGATGATTGAAAAGACGACAGTCAAGGCTATATTATTCAAGTCAAATATGTACATATGGGGAATATCCATCCTGCCCCTCATTTCTGTCTGGTTTATTAGCTTTCATGTACTAGCGGTTCTGTAAAAGCCGGAGTTTGCCAGACATTTCGTATAACAATATCCGAAAAAAAGAATGAAGCTCTCTAAATATTATACAATATTCACTGTCTAATTGACCTGTTAAGAATCTTATTTTCATAATTTTCAACACTAGACATTACCACTCATAAAAAGAATTTTATATAATAATAGTAGGAGCAACCCCATTTTCTTTTAGCCCGCCCAGGTCCTGCTTTAATCACCATGTTAGCCTCTTCTCAAAAAAGCACAGACTCTTACTTTTATATCGGCAAAACCACAGACATCTTAACCCAAATACGTTTATTAAGCTCTACACTTCTACATCACCGTATGAGTGATCCGACTATTGTGAAATAAAGGCACTTCTTGACCTTGAAAGGAGGGGATTCAGATGGATACGGAGAATGACAGAGCTTTTCCAGGAACACCTGGTTTGAAAGCCGCAATTGCATTAGTCTGGCCAATCATCGGTTATATTATTGACTTCGTGCTTGATTTATTCCCATACTTGACTGTTTTGGGTTCCGTTGGAGGCATGGCCATATACATTCTTTTAGCTGCCAGGACGAAAAAAATACCACAGGAAACACCAAAGGCCTGGCCTATCATTGAGACTAGCGTTGAAGATATAAAACAAGCAGTACGCATTTATTCGGAACAGCTGCCGAAAGGCGTTTATCGAACAATTCTCGTTAAGGAAGATAACTGCATTGATGTTGAGCAACTCGCCCCAATCCTTAAAGGAATTCCATCAAGAAACTTTTACATGTCAAAGGAAACTTACGATATTTTCGATGAGGAAGAAAAAAATCTCGCAGTAACGATTGATTTAGTACAGAAAGCTGTAGACCTTTATGTGAAAGAGCATAAGGAATATCCCATGCTGCCTTATGATCCACTAAACAGGGTGAACTATTATCAGCTTATGAAGGCTCACTGTCTGTCCACCAAGCCAGAGATAGAGCTATATATCACCAATTATGATGGTCTTGTAACCCATAAAAAACCTAAGGAGAACAGCACCGGAAACTAATGTTTGTTATCCGAGAACTTTTCCGCTAAAGTTTTTTAGGTACTGCCGGATCAGAGTTCCCCCGAAAAGAGAGTTCAGATTCATATGTGGATCAGGGAGGATAATTCAAAAACAAATGCAAATACAGCCAATCAAAATAATATGCTGATTAAATAAAAACCGAGTAACAAAAAAATCAAAAAAATTATTCCTGTAGATACTTTTATCAGGTTACTAGCTGATTCGAAGGTTTGACTGTTAATATTTTTTCGTACTGAAAAATAATGTGTGGTTGCAAAGAATAGGATCAACAACCCAATAAGCAAAGAAAAGATGCTGACAAAAACAGCAATCGTGTCTGCAGCCTGGCTTACAGACCTAATATTATTGAAATGCAGACTTGATGCCAAAAAACCAATCCCGATTATTGCGATTGATGTTCGGACCCAGGCCAGATATGTTCGCTCATTTGCTAGGTGCTGCTGGATGTATTTTGATTCAAGTGTTTTATTCTCGTCCATCGTATCACCTACTTCCTGCTTACATATCTAAAGTTTATCATCGGACCTTGGGGATTCCTCTTCATTTGCTCATTTACCATCCGCTATCTGCATGGTTTTAGATTTCCTCCTCATTGGGGAAAGTTATTCATCCTTAATAGGTAGTGGCAGAAATTCTTTGACTGATTTTGCAGCCGTGATTTCTCTTTCATAAGTTATAATAGAGGCAGGAGGCTGATTAACTTGGAAGAAAAGAAAATTAACTCTCCTGAAATGGAATTGGATGAGGAAACATTATTTATGGTGTCACAGACCTTCAAGGCCCTTTCAGATCCGACCAGACTCAGGATTCTCCATCTGCTATTTCAGGGGGAACATTCGGTCAATGAAATAGCAGAAAAGCTCTCATTACTGCAATCAACCGTTTCACATCAGCTGCGCTTCTTAAAGAACCTCAGACTTGTCAAATTCAGGAGAGAGGGTACATCGCTGTATTACACGCATGACGACGAACACGTCATCGGCCTGTTAAAGCAAAGCATAGAACATGCCAGCCATCATTGATGTTCGCCCATCAATATTGGCCGGCATGTTTTTTTCACCTATTTAAAAATTACTTGTGATTAGAAACTGGTATTTATCAATTGCAAGGTCCATGGGCGCATGGGCACCCGTGCTCTTCCCCTTCTACCTGAAGGGTACTGTGGTCAATCCCAAAGCGGTCGTGCAAAAGCGTTTGGGCCTTGTGAAGCACTCGGTCATGTGCTCCTTCCCCTTCCACGGCAATATGCCCGCTTAGCATTAAGACCCCTGAAGTGATCGACCAAACGTGGACATCATGCACATCTTTCACTTCGGGAATCTTCATTATTTCTTCTTTCACTTCATTTAATTCAATCTGCTCAGGCGTGCCTTCCATCAATACATGGAAGCTCTCCTTCGTCACTCTCCAGCCGCTGATGATGATCAGAATAGCAACCGCGACGCTAGCGATGGAATCTGCAATTCCCCAGTCAAAAAAGTAAATCAGCAATGCAGCTGTTATTGCCCCAACCGAGCCAAGCATATCTCCCAGCACGTGAAGAAAAGCGCTTCTTACATTCAAGTTCTCATCTTTGTCTCCACTCATCAATATCCATGCTGCGATGATATTGACAATTAACCCAATGACCGAAATCGTCAGCATTCCCATGCTTTGTACTTCTGGAGGATCTGCAAACCGATGGTATGCTTCTACAAATATATAAATCGAAATGATAATTAACGTTAGGCCGTTTAAAGCAGCTGCGATGATTTCAAAACGTTTGTAGCCATACGTCTTTGATTGTGTAGCCTTCCTTTCACCAAGCTTAATCGCGAATAAGCTCAACCCAAGCGCAGCCGCATCGCTCAGCATATGGCCTGCGTCTGAAAGCAGTGCAAGGCTGTTTGTGAGTACCCCGCCAATTACCTCTACAACCATGAAAGTAGCGATTAGGAGAAAAGCCCAGAATAAAGCCTTTTTATTACTTGTATGACTATGGCTATGGCCGTGCCCATGACTATGGCTATGACCGTGTGAATGATTATGACCCATGTGTTCGCCTCCTTTTATATATATGAATATATGCTCATATATATAATTATGCCTTACTTTTAAAATTGGTTCAATAAATAGCTTGTCTATATTTTAAATACCTTATTATTATGGTTTTTACACAAAAAAAATTAAACCGCTGAAAACAGCGGTTTATTTTATCTTTATAAATATTTGCGATGGATTCCTTTTCCATCATAGGTGTAAAGCATTGCCCTGCCCTCGACCATCGTTCCGATGTGGCATTTTCGGCCCCATAGCTGATGGATGTATGGGAGTACTTTTTCCAAGTATTTAATGTCCAGCTCGATGCCTTCGAAGCTGTGCGTTATATACAACTCCCCATTCTGCAAATAATCGCCATTTGTCACGGTCAAATAAGGAAATCCACCATTAACTCTCATGCTGACAAGCTGGTCGCGAACTTGTTCCCACGCTTTATCAACGACTTTATATTCACGTCCCTGCTTTTGGAAAAGATACATATCTTCACGCATGACCAGATCCTTAGTCAAGTAATTGCGTAAAAATGAAATATCCGATTCAATTTCACGGACTTCAAACATTTTTTCCCGACCTGACCCTGGTAGTACTCCACGGCGCTTCATTTCCTCAGTCGGATTATTATACCGTTCCTCAATATCTTCAAAAATTTTGATTCCTAAATAATATGGATTGATCCCCGTTTTTGATGGCTGCACCACCCCAGCATTCAATTTTGCAAACTCGATTGATTCGCCGCTTGTCAGGTCCATTTCCCGGAGAATCCGTTGATGCCAGTAAGAAGCCCAGCCTTCGTTCATTATTTTAGTTTCAAGCTGTGGCCAAAAATAGAGCATTTCCTCCCTCATCATCGTCAGGATATCCCGCTGCCAATCCTCTAGCTCACGGCTATAACTTTCAATGAACAAAAGCAGATCCTTCTCCGGGCGTGGCGGAAACTTCTTTTTCTTATTCCTCTCTTTAGGTTCTTCCTTTTTTGCATCAAGATTCCAAAGATCATCATATGGCGTCGCTGCAGACATTGGCTCATCGTCCTCAGTCTCATCTTCCATTGACCAAGCGAGCTTCGGTCTCATCAGCGACGGGTCGATATGTTCTTCAATAGCCAATACTGCATCAAGGAATGATTCAACCTTTTGTTTTCCATGCTGGATTTCATATTTACGAATTCTCTCCGCCGTTGCTGCCATGCTTTCAACCATATCACGCTTCGTATTCTGGAAACGGATATTATTCTTAAAGAAATCACAGTGAGCAAGGACATGGGCAACAATTAATTTGTTCTGTATCAGTGAATTGGAATCTAACAAGAAGGCATAACACGGATTAGAATTGATGACCAGTTCATAGATTTTCGAGAGGCCTAAATCATAGTGGAGCTTCATTTTATGAAATTGCTTCCCAAAGCTCCAATGGGAAAATCTTGTTGGCATTCCATAGGCACCAAATGTATAGATGATTTCTGCAGGACATATTTCATACCTCATCGGATAAAAGTCCAGCCCGAAACCCTTAGCGATTTCGGTAATTTCAGAAATGGCATATTCTAGTGACTTCTGATCTTCCGACACCATCTCTCCCCCTTTCATCTCTTACAACAATGTATGAGAAAAAAGGGAGAAAGATGAACAGGTTAGAAACTTTACTGCTCTGGTTGTTCGGTAACTGTAAGGCTCAGCAGCCTGTTATTTTTCAAATCGTGTGTGATTTGCACTGTCATAATAACCGGTTTTCCATTAACACTGATTTTGTACTGAAATGAATCGAGTACCTGGCGATCGTCTATTTGTTTCCGGCCCATATACTTATAATCCTGGATGGCTTCGCCAGGAAAGTCCTCTTTAATCACAGCAGTAGCGATTCGTCCATACTTTTCGTAATCAGGCCTTTGCGCACTGATATCTACCTTTAGGATTCCAAGTAACAAAATCAACAATACCACCATAGCGACAAAATACTTTTTCATTTTACGCTCCTTTTTAGCTATTTTATTTCTTCAATATGCAGCCATTTCAAGTTCATTTGAATGCCCAATTATACAGGTAAAACTTGAAAAGCCCAGTAAACAAGGTCGTCCAACATTTTCTGAGGAAGTTCCGGCGGGAACTCCATATAATATTATCAACTCCTCATAAGGAGGATTGGATATGACTAAAACGGATTACGATCGTGCTTTATATTACACGCACCGATCCCAATGGGATAACTTGCTCATCCTTATGGTTAGGACAGAGGACCAGTTCCTGGCCAAGAAGATTGAACATTTTCTCCACGCTTACAACTTTGAAAAAGATTATACTGTCATTGAAAAGCGTCTGTATTCCCTGCTAAGATATATCGACCACGCAAATGAAGCCGCCGGCGATGACTACCTGGAAACCGCTGTAACCGGCTCGATTTAACAAGAGAATTCCACCAAAAAAATAACACGGCCACCTATATTAAGGTGCCGTGTTTGTTATTTTTTATTCTGATTTTCATTGTTAATTATTGGTTTTTCTTCCGCATGAAATACCATATTTCGAATCCAGTTATGCAGATGGCGGTTCCTGGTCAACCAGGCGATTTCGGACAGCAAATAGCGCCGCCTGAGTCCGGTCTGCCAATTCCAATTTTGCAAGTACATTGGAAACATGCGTTTTGACCGTTTTTTCCGTAATGTACAATGATGCTGCAATTTCTTTATTGCTTTTGCCGCTGGCGATTTCTTTCAGAACCTCCAGCTCACGCCTTGTAAGCTCATCTAGCGGTTTTCTCTCATGGCGTCTATGGCTGGAAAGATGCTTTAAAACAAGCGATGTTGCCTTTGGATGCAGCTGATTTTCACCTTCAATGATTCTGATGATTGATTTCACCAGTGCATCTGGCTGTATATCTTTGAGCTGGTAGCCTGATGCACCTGCTTCGATGGCTGGGATCACATGCTCACTGTCTGAAAAGCTGGTCAGCATCATTATTTTAATATCAGGGTTCTCTGCCTTGATGATTTTCGTCGCTTCAATCCCGTTCATAACCGGCATGATTAAATCCATTAAGATAATGTCTGGATTCAGTGTCCGGGCAAGCTCTACAGCTTCTTTCCCATTCCCAGCTTCCCCGATGACTTCAATTTGTTCCTGTGTCCTAAGGAAAAAAACCAATCCTCTTCTTACGACATGGTGGTCATCCGCAATAAGGATTCTAATTGTCATCCCCCGTTCCTCCCCTTTAATCATATCGGAATCCTCACAATAATCATTGTCCCTTTGCCATGTTTACTGTGGATATCAAGCTTGCCACCAAGCGAGGAAGCCCGTGTTTGCATGCTTTTCAAACCTAGTGATGGAAGTTCCTGTTCCGGATTAAAATTAAAACCTGCGCCATCATCCCGGATTTTCATTTGTACCACTCCACCGGACGTATCAAGTGTTAAAAGTACTTTTTCAGCCCGGGAATGTTTTTTGCAATTGGCCAGTGCTTCCTGGCCAATTCTCCAGAGCGCTTCTTCCACATTTCCTGGAAGGCTTGAAACGCCAGTTACTTTCGTTTCCAGTGGTAAATCCAGCAACTCCGCATAACCAGCAAGCGCACAAATGATGCCGTTTTCGAGACCGCGTGGGCGCAATTGCCAGATCAGCGCCCTCATCTCCCCCTGAGCTTCCTGCGCCAGGTCCTGAATATATGAAAAAGTTTCTTTTAATTCTGGATGATCCGCCATTTCTGTACCAGCTCTTGCCGTCAAACTCAGCGAAAAAAGAAGCTGGTTCACTGAATCATGAAGATCCCTGGCCAGGCGGTTCCGCTCAGCTGCTAACGCGAGTTCCTGTTCCTGTTGGGCAAGCCTTATCCTTTTTATTGCCGTTCCAATCTGGAACGCAATTGCCTCAAGCAAGGCAAGTTCATCTTTGTTAAAGTGAGTTTTATGTGGTGAGCCTACATTCATGACACCGAACTTTTCATCTCCAGCTCGTAAAGGAACAGTGGCATGATGGGTCAATCCATTCGTTTCACCACTGTTATTGTTTATTGCATCCTCAAGCCTTTTACATTCGAAGATATTCGTCGCTTTATTCAACCTTCCATCATTATAGCGGTCGACACACCAGCAGCCACCCTCGCACATCGGGGCAAAATTGTCCAAGGATAGTGCAGGAGGCAATTCAGCCTTTGCAGCCAGCTGGTATTCTCCTTGCGCATCAATCAGAAAGATCCAGCCTGTCTCAAGTCCTGTTATATGCAGCAGCCTTCTCAATACCTCTGCCAGAACACGATTAATCTCTGTGCCCTCGTTCAATAGTTCAGCGATTTCCTTTAAAATTCCGACATCTGAATTCGCTTTATCCCCAGCCATCAAATCCCCCCATTTTCATATATTATATCTTTAATCGGAAGATTCCGCTTTTGAAAAAAGTCTGAATTCTCTCTCAGCCAAAAGTCGTAGTTCCCCCTTTAGAACGATTTATTGCAACTACATTTTTTTCAAACAAAAAAATTCGAAGAGGAAATTCCTCTTCGAATTTTGTCATTATGCAATCGGATAATTTTGTACAAGCGGATGGATGACGATTTCATCAA
This sequence comes from Mesobacillus boroniphilus, assembly GCF_018424685.1. NCBI lineage: Bacteria > Bacillati > Bacillota > Bacilli > Caryophanales > Bacillaceae > Mesobacillus > Mesobacillus boroniphilus. The sequence goes on along the minus strand of NZ_QTKX01000001.1, from coordinate 60,738 downwards.
TTAGCATATGCTTCGGTGCAGAAGCCATATAGACAACTGCGTTCGCAATATCCTCCACCTTCAGCCAGTCATGCTTCTCAGGAAGACCTTGCTCCGAGTCAGCGAAATATGTATCAACCATGCCTGGATTGATGGTGCCAACACGGATTCCATATTCCCTAACTTCCTGTGCAAGTGCCCCACTAAATCCTTGGACAGCATACTTTGAAGCTGTATAGGCACTTCCGTTTGGAATCGTGTATCTGCCAACATCCGAAGATATCGTGATGATAGTTCCTGATTTACGCTCCTTCATATGTGGCAGTACGGCTTTCGCTCCAAGGAATACACCCTGGACATTCACTTCAAATAGCTTTTTCCATTCTTCAACCGTTACTTCCTCTGCCAGTTTGAAAAAGCCGATCCCCGCATTATTGACGAGTACGTCAACCTGGCCGAATGTTTCCACTGTTTTTTCTACAAGATTTTTTACCTGCTGCTCATCACTGACATCAGTCTGGATTGCAATAACGTCCGAGAAACCTTTTTGTTTCAATTCTTCTGCTGTCTTGTTGATTTCTTCTGAACTTCCTGCAACCGCCAGCTTCATTCCCTGCTCAGCCAATTTCACGGCGATTTCCTTGCCAATTCCTCTTGATGCGCCTGTAACGATTGCGACTTGTTCTTTTAACAATGTGAATACTTCCTTTCAGCTAAATCTTAGTTGTCTTAGAGGTTCTTTGCTGCTTCCATCTTCTTTTCAACTACCTCCATGAAATCCTGTTCGATTTTTTGGAGTTTCTGCTTACTTTCTGACAGGCTCTTGTCGTTCACACCAAAATAAAACTTGATTTTTGGCTCAGTTCCAGAAGGGCGAAGGCACACCCAAGTGCCATCCTCAAGATAGTATTTAATAACGTTAGAAGAAGGAAGCTGGATTTTTTCTTCCTCGTTGTTTTCATTCACTCTTACACCTGTTAAATAATCTTCCACTGCCGTGACTTTCAATTCACCGAGCTGCTTAAGCGGCGCCTGGCGGAAGACTCCCAGTGTTTTCTGGATTAATTCTGCGCCTTCTTTTCCTTTTAACGTGAGGGAACGAAGCCCTTCCTGGTAGTAACCATATTTTTCAAATACACTTAGAAGCGCTTCGTACAAAGACATGGCATTCTTTTTGTAATATGCGCAAACCTCGACAGCAAGCATCGCAGCCTGGACTGCATCTTTATCCCTGGCAAAGTCGCCAATTAAATATCCATAGCTTTCTTCATACCCAAACAGGAATTTATATTCTCCTGAGTCTTCGTATTGTTTAATTTTTTCAGCTATGAACTTGAAACCAGTAAGGACATCGATTGTTTCGATTCCAAAAGACGAAGCAATTTTACGGCCAAGTTCGGATGTCACGATTGTTTTGAATACGGCTCCGTTCGCTGGGAGAGTTTCTTTCTCTTTCTTTTGCGTCAGGATATAATGCAGCAGCAGTGCCCCAGTCTGGTTTCCAGTCAGGACAACGTACTCCCCAGCCGGATCTTTTACAGCAATACCAAGACGGTCAGCATCCGGGTCTGTGGCGATTAACACATCTGCATCGATTTTCTTTCCCTCACGGATGGCCAGCTCAAATGCTGCATGCTCTTCTGGATTCGGGCTTTTTACAGTCGAAAACTCAGGATCAGGGAGCTCCTGTTCCTTTACTACCGTTACATTTTGATATTTAAGGTTGGTCAGGATATTCCGGACAGGCATATTGGCAGTGCCATGCAATGGTGTGAATACCACTTTTACATCGGCTTCATCTGCCAGGGTTGGATTTTCGGAAATCGTCATCAGTTTCTCGAGATAAGCACGGTCTACTTCAGATCCAATCATCTTGATCAAACCTTTTTCCTTTAACTCATGCTCGTCCATTACCTCAATTGATAATTCATTTTCAATTTCGTTTACCTTCGCGATTACTTCATCAGCACTATCTGGAGGCAGTTGGCCGCCATCAGGACCATATACTTTATAGCCATTATATTCAGGCGGGTTATGGCTGGCGGTAATGACGATTCCTGAATAAGCATGCAGATGCCGTACCGCGAATGACAGCTCCGGAGTAGGGCGCAATTCTTCAAAAACATATGTCTGGATGCCGCGTGTTGCCAATGTCTTTGCGGCTTCCATAGCAAATTCAGGTGATTTATGGCGGGAATCATAAGCAATCGCCACACCACGCTGCTTCGCTTCATTCCCTTGTTCTTCTATGTATGCTGCCAGTCCGGCAGATGCCTTGCGAACAGTGTATAAGTTCATCCGGTTGGTTCCAGCGCCAATCTCTCCGCGCATGCCACCAGTCCCGAATTCCAAGTTTTTATAAAAAACTTCCTCTAAATGCTTCTCGTCTTCTTTAAATGAGTCAAGCTCAGTTTTAAGCTCCGGGTCCAATCCCGTAAAACCAAGCCATTTCTCGGCTTTCTTTTTCCAATCCATCAAATGACCTCCCGTAAATAAGATTTGAATCTTACAGCTAATTATAAAACAAGATTGAGCATGTTTGATAATTTTTGTGCTAACTTGTTAAATTGTTTTCGTATCATTTCAGTGATATTTGGGATTTACACCACCTCATTGGTGACCTCTTTTTCCAGCTCCTAAAATTTCAGAGCTCCAATACGCCTTATTGGTGACCTCTTTTTCTTGTTTCTGGCAATTTAGGGCACTAATCACCCTTAGTGGTGACCTCTTTTTCCGGTTGATGGGATTTCAAGGTTTCATATTGGAAGTCAAAATGATTATCGAGTTACGGTCTCAGCCAATTCAAATAACACTGAAAAACACCTGGGGAATTCAGCTCTTTTCCCCAGGTGCTGTAACTTGTTCTACTTCTTATACTGAATGCGGTAAATATCGTGTCTGCGGTCTTTCAGTTGGCGGACTGTGCCGTCCTGGCGCTGGCGGCGCAGGATTTCAAGGTCCACATCGCCAATCATGACCATTTCAATATTCGGATTCGTTTCTCCGACAATGCCGTCCCTGGCAAATTCGAAATCAGATGGCGCGAAAATTCCAGACTGGGCATATTGGATATCCATGTTTTCTGTTTGCGGCAGGTTTCCGACCGTACCCGAAATGACGGTGTAGACCTGGTTCTCGACGGCTCTCGCCTGAGCGCAGTAACGGACCCGCAGATACCCCTGGCGATCCTCGGTACAAAACGGCGTGAAGATGATTTTTGCTCCCATATCAGTGGCAATCCGCGCAAGCTCAGGGAATTCAATATCATAACAGATCTGTATTGCGATTTTGCCGCAATCTGTATCGAATACCTTCAATTCATCCCCGCGGCTGATGCCCCACCATCTTCGTTCATTTGGCGTAATATGAAGCTTGTATTGTTTGTCGATTGTGCCGTCCCGACGGAAAAGGTAAGAAATATTATAAATCTCATCATCATCTTCTTTTACCAAATGCGAGCCGCCGATGATGTTGACATTGTACCGGACTGCTAAATCCGTGAAAAGTTCAATATATTGCTCTGTGTATTCAGTCACTTTTCGGACAGCGAGCGAAGGTGATTTTTCATCCATGAATGACATAAGCTGTGTCGTAAAGATCTCCGGGAATACCGCAAAATCTGAGCCAGCATCCGCAGCAACATCCGTAAAGTATTCAACCTGGTGTGCCAAATCTTCAAAGGACTTGATTTTTCTCATCATATACTGGACAACGCAAATTCGGACTGGGTTGCTGGTTTTATAGAACCTCTTCGACTTTGGCTGGTAGTCAACATTATTCCATTCCATCAATGTCGCGTATTTATTGGACTGGAGGTCATCCGGCAAATAGTTAGGATTGATCCTCATCAGCGTGAAGTCATTTCTCAACTGGAATGAGAGTACCGGGTCATAGATTTTATGCGATGCGACCTGGCGTACATATTCACGAGGTGACATTTCTTCTGCATGGAGATGATAATTTGGGATCCTGCCGCCGATGATGATACTTTTCAGGTTCATCTGCCTTGCCAGATCCTTTCTTGCTTCATACAAACGGTATCCGACCTTCATCCTTCTGAACTCCGGATGGGTCATGACTTCAATTCCATATAAATTATAGCCATCTGGATTATGGTTCGTAATATAGCCTTCATCTGTGACATCATCCCAGCTGTGGCGATCATCGTATTCATCAAAGTTTATAATCAGACTTGAGCAGGAGCCAACTACCTTCCCATCATATTCAGCGACAAATTGGCCTTCAGGAAAGATTTCAAGATGGCTTTCCAGCTGATCAAGCTTCCATGGCTGCATCCCAGGAAAGCAGCTGTTCTGCATTTTAATGATTTCTTCAATATCCTCTTGCTTCGTGTTGCGGATGATCATTCGTTTTTCAAATTTGGACAAATCCAATTCACTCATATTATCCTGCATCCTTTCAATAAATAAATTCGCTTTGTATAAGGCCTTTACTGTTACTTCTTATGTAAAAAAAGAATAAAACTAAAAATCATCATCATATTCCTATACCCTAAATGGATCGGTTATAACTCTTTATTTAGCTTCTCCCTTTATATTGGGAAAAATTATTTCACATAATGTTAATTGAATTATTTTATTACATTCCTTAAGATGTAATGAGAGATATTTCTTTTATAAAGAATGTTTAAATAGAGATTACATAGCTTAGGGGAGATTAGCTTGAAAGAGACGAAAAAAGATCCGAGGGAGTCGTTTTTATTTGCGGCTTGGGCTACATCGATCATCGCCATGTTTGGCAGTTTGTATTTCTCAGAAATCCGGCAGTATGAGCCTTGTCTGCTGTGTTGGTATCAGCGAATCCTGATGTATCCTTTTGCCTTGATACTGGGTATAGCTGTGGTCAAAAAAGATTATAAGATTTCCTTTTATACGATGATTATGGCAGCTGTCGGCGGATTGATTTCACTGTACCATTATTCATTGCAAAAGGTGCCTTTCATGGCTGACAATGCTGATACTTGCGGGAGAGTGCCTTGTACAGGCCAATATATCAACTGGCTTGGTTTCATTTCAATCCCATTCCTGGCTTTAACTGCATTTATCATTATTTTTTCATTAAGCCTGATAATCTGGAAGAAATCTAAGGAGGAAGCATAAGTTGAAAAAGGTTATTATTTTTTTATTAATTATCATTGGATTATTCGCAGCATTATTTTTGGTAAATAAAGCGCAAAATGAGGAAAAGGCAGAGGGAAATCCATATGGGAAAGATACACTTCACCCAGAAACCGTCAAACAGCTGGATGATCCGAACTATAAAAATATCATCTTGCCTGAAAATCTAAAGGAAAAAATTGAAAACGGTGAGGATGTTACTGTTTATTTCCACAGTCCTACATGCCCTCACTGCGTCCGGACCACTCCAGTCGTTGCCCCTCTAGCAGAGGATATGGGTGTTGATCTCGTACAATACAACCTTCTGGAGTTTGAACAAGGATGGAATGATTTTGGTATCGAATCGACTCCAACAATTGTACAATACAAAGATGGAAAAGAAATCAACAGGATCGTTGGCTACCAGGAAGAAGCGACTTTTGAAAATTGGTTCAATGAAAACACTTTAGAATAACGTCAAAACGCCTGCGAATCGCAGGCGTTTTCATTTAGGTTAGATATTGAATGTTTCCAATTGGCGACTGTCCGACAACAGTGCAGTACTTATAGTAACAGTCTATTGGCGGCTTTCGTATAAGTACTGATATAATCTAGATGAACATGCTTGGAGTCAGAAAATTGACTGTAATTAAATGGGAAACAAATTCCGTAGTCTGTCAATGTCTGCACATTTTTGCGGAACATCGACTGATATTTTCCAGGAATATGGCCAGACTCCAAAATAGAGATCAATGTCTGCATGCTTGTGATCACCTTAAAGGCATCTCCGAGTGTACTGAATCTCTCGAACTGTTCTGGTCTTGTATGTAATACTTCAAGCCTTTCAAATTCATGAATGTCTTCATCCGAAAAGTACAATGGAAAAATATCTGTGTAAAAATACCTTGCCAGTTCTATTACTTTCTCTTCTTGTCCGGGTGTAGACGCAAAAACAATTTTCAATGTTCGACCCACCTTTTTATACCCTTTTGTAATCTATTCGTAATATATATACCTAGAATAACATATCCATTCCATTTAACTGGGTGGTAATTATGCCCATGCATGCGGTAAAAGTTGACAGATTCCTCTCTATTGTAAACGAGTTGTTTAGAAGGCTGTTTTCGTTAAGCAACAATAAAAATAAACAAACAAGTCAGGAGACAAATATGATTCAAACTAACAAAAAAGCCGAATGGTTTGAACTGGTCATTCCCGTTGAATGGGAAAGACACACTCTTGAAACTCTTTTCAAGGATTTTTGGAAAGCCCCGAAAAAATTGGTCCATCACTTAAGGATGGAAAAGAACGTCCTGATTAACGGACAAATTCCCGATTGGACACACCCACTCAAAAAAAATAATCGCTTAAGCATGAAGCTTTTTGCTGAAGAAGAGGTAACTGTCAGCCCTGAATACTTGAATGTTGATGTCATCTATGAGGATGACCATCTGATTGTATTCAATAAACCGGCAGGAATGGACACCCACCCAAATGAGAGCGGCCAGGGTGGCACTCTGGCGAATGCGGCCGCTTTCCATATGCAGTCAAATGGAGAGATTACCCGCCCACGTCATATACACAGGCTTGACCGGGACACAACAGGTGCTGTGCTATTTGCCAAATACCCGCTAATAACAGCTATCCTCGATAAAATGCTTGAGGAACGTGCCATTAAAAGAACCTATTTGGCGTTGGCTGACGGAGTCATCAGACAGAAAAAAGGAACAATCAATAAACCAATAGGCCGCGACCGGCATCATCCAACAAGAAGAAGAGTTTCGGAGACAGGCCAACAGGCCATCACCCATTTTAAAGTATTGGATCAAACGAAAAAGGAAAACCTGACCCTTGTCCAATGTATACTGGATACCGGCAGGACTCATCAAATTCGGGTGCATTTCAGCACTATAGGCCATCCACTCGCTGGGGACAGCCTTTACGGCGGAAGCGATGCATTTCACAGACAAGCACTGCATGCGGTAAAAATGGAATTCACCCATCCGTTTACACAGGAAAAAATTATCTGCCACGCACCTTTTATCGACCATTCACCGATATTTATTAATATTGATCCGTATGAGATTTAAGGATACGCCTTTAAATTTTCCCACAAAAAAATCCTTCCGAAGTCGGAAGGATTTTTCTTATTAGTCAGCTTTACTCATGCTCTTCATTACAAGACTGACGATGAATACTAATGCAATCGCACCGATCAATGCCGGGATAATTGCAAAGTCAGCAACGACAGGTCCCCAGTTTCCTAAGATTGCCTGTCCAATCCAAGCACCTACGAAACCAGCAATGATGTTACCGATGATGCCACCAGGAATATCTCTGCCCATAATCAATCCTGCTAACCACCCAATAATACCACCAATAATTAATGCCCAAAGAAAACTCATCATAATGTTTTTCCTCCTTAAAATGTAGATGTATTTTACAAGTAGTAATAGTGCTAAGGGGTTTTACACCCTTTTAAAGAGTTCAAACTGCAGTGATGTAAAATTAGCTATGCTGATTTTCATTGCTTCCCGGGAGCTAAACAGCTTGCTCTAACCTTATATTACCTCAAATTCCATGGTGTTAAACCAAGGGGTTCTGCAGTCTAACAAGCAGTATTCTAAGAAGTTGAATCTTGTTGTTTTCTGCTTGTACAACTACATTACCACCCATAGATTATTTTAAAACCTTCCTGGATTTAATTAAGCCCTAACAATTGTCAGCACGCAGTTTCCTCTTTCTTTTAATGTATCCATTTCTTTAAATAAAAAACGGACTGATTGGAATTCAGTCCATCATTGTGAAAAAATTTCATTTTAAAAACTCCATAATTGGATGCTGTTTTAACTGCTTCAAAAATCAATATGATCAGGATCTCCTCCAAATCGTTGGTCCTTGTTAAGTCCATTTATCTTTTCCAGCTCTTTTTGACTCAGCTGGAAATCGAAAATATCGGCATTTTCTTTTAACCTTGAAGGTGTGACAGATTTAGGAATCGGGATAATTTGATTTTGCAGGTGCCACCTTAAAATGATCTGGGCAGGGGTCTTTCCGTACTGTTCCGCAATCTTACCGAGCACAGGTTCATCAAAGAATCTCCCTCTGGACAATGGTGACCATGCTTCTACTTTAATATCATTTTGCTGACAGAATTCACGCAGTTCAACCTGGGACAACAACGGATGAAGCTCTATCTGATTGATAACCGGCTTTTCACTGGCATGGGCCAGAAGGTCTTTCAAATGATGTATTTTAAAATTGCTGACACCAATCGCCCTCACCCTTCCTTTGCGATACAACTCTTCAAGAGCACGCCATGTTTCTAAATATTTGCCTTTTACTGGCCAGTGGACAAGATAGAGATCCAGATAGTCCAGCCCTAATTTCTCCATGCTATCGTCGAAGGCCTTCAACGTATTGTCATAGCCCTGCTCCGAATTCCAGACCTTCGTTGTGATAAATAATTCTTCCCTTGGTATCTCGCTGTTTCGGATGGCCTGACCAACACCTTCTTCATTCTGGTAAAAAGAAGCTGTATCTATTAGCCGGTAACCAATATCAAGCGCAGTTAGGATCGTTTCTTCGATTTGTTCACCTGCCTCGACTTTATAGACACCGAGACCAAAAGCTGGCATTTTCACTCCATTATGTAAGTTAATCGTATCGAATATGCTCGCCATAAATCCCCCTCCTTTTTTATCCATTTTAGCTCTCAGGGAAGCCAAATACAAATCAAAACGGCTGCCAGACCGACAGCCGCAAAATCTATATAAACGGCTCATCGGCCGAAATTTTCCGTGTTGATTAATCTATAAGTTCCCGGCAAAAATTTGTCCTAAACAGCCGGACAATACTTTTTTTAAAAATGGGCTTATCTTTATTTTTCGAACGTAAAAAAGCCCGGGACAGAATCCCGGACTTGTGGTTTAAAATTATTTAATATCGTCAATTGCACCAATCAGCCTTTTTTCAATATCTGCGGCGATTGCTTGTAAATCATCATTTTCAACAAATTTAATCAGTTCCGCTGGCTTCGGAAGGCCAACCTTGGTTATACCATTATCTTTATATACTACAATTTTACAAGGGAGAAAATAGCTTACAATAGGATTCTTTTCAAGTACTCTTTTCGCTTCATGCGGGTTGCACACTTCCAGGATGATATAGTCACCGTCAAGTTCCACACCTTTACCAGCTAATGTTTCCTTCATATTCAGAGACCAAAGTACACCAAATTTTTCATTTTTCAAGCTTGCTTCAAGTGCAGATACTGCTTCATTCATTGACTTGTCCACTTCAATAGTATGATGGAACATGTTCATCTCTCCTTTCGATTTTAAAAAATACCTCTCATTCATGGCAGATAAACCACTATAGGTATTATAAATATTGTGCCATAGGAAAAAACCGCCGTACACTATTTTGCATTACGGCGGTAAGTGTGTTCGTATAAGGAGGTTCCTCCACCTTATTTTAGTCGCTGCTTAAGACCTTTCCTGCAGCTCGGTAATCTCCACAGTTGTCCTTTCTTCCAGCGGTCCGCGCAGATGAACAGTCGCAGTGCGTCCATCCTCATTCAAATGATCAATCCACACGGATGCACCATTATAAGTAACATCTATTTCTGCAGACGATGACAATATTTGTTTTACTCGATTCAAATCCATATTCTTACCTCCGCAATCAATTTTCTCCCCTATTTTAGCTAGAAGCATTTCTTTTTATTCGCTCCTGAAAATTATATATGCCCGATTGCCACGTAATTGGTAAGATTACGTTAAAATAAAAGTAAAACCATAAATTCAGGAGGTCATTATGCCTGATTGGTCATATCACCCTTTATTTAAACCATGGCTGTCCATTCTGCCCGGAAATGCAGGACGTGAATTTATCCACCGTGGAATGTCCATCCTTTCACAGCTTCCAGGGGGCAGGCCCTTCATCGAGTTTCTTGGACATATGTCACCCTCGGAAAAATTGTCACGCAATCTGTTTGGGATTCTTTTCAAAAGCCCGGTTGGCTTAAGCGGGAAGATTGACCCGAAATTATCGGGAATCCACGCCTTCCCGAATCTTGGCTTTGGTGCCATTGAAGTTGGTCCCATCACCAAATTTCCGAGAGAGCCTGAAACAGCAGCATGTCTTTCAAAAACAAAAGATGCCTTGATCCTGCCTGAATATGCCGAGACAATTGGACATTCCGCCACGAAAAACAAACTAACAAAATCACAGACAGTGCCAGTCATGATCCGACTTGAGGAACCGCTAATCATTGCGGAGCATTTAAAAGATGTTGGCGATGCCTTCATAATCGAATTAGATTTAATCCAGAGCATTAATGATCTCATACATATAAAAAAGGTTCTTGAAAACAAGCCTGTTCTTTTAGCTATTAGGCATTCGTCTGTTGCTGACAATCTCTTGAAGCTTCAATCAGCAAGTCGACTTGTAGACGGAATCATGATTAAAGAAGAATTTATTTTAACGGACGGCAAACAAATCCTCCCGCTCCGACAAACAGATAGAATAGTCCATGCTGTTCACATGATAAAAAATGAAATTAATTTACCGGTCGTTACCTCTGGAGGCGTTGCTGAACCCGCCGATGCGCTCGCCCTTTTTGAGGCAGGTGCGGAACTAGTCTTTTTATCAGGGGGCTATGTCGCATCAGGACCAGGTTTGCCAAAAAGAATTAATGAAGCGCTTCTTGACGAACTAGGATACGAGAGGAAAGAGCTTCCTGGCTGGATCTGGTATTGGCTGTTCGGACTTTTCATACTGCTTGGAGGAGCCTTGGTCTTATTCTTTAGTTTCACGAAGGTCATCCTCTTCTATGATGAAGCATTCTTGCAAATTACCCGGCTTGAATTGATGGCCTATAATCCCAATCTTTATAAATTCATGTCACATGACAGGATGACACTCGCCGGGACGATGATTTCCGGGGGCTTCATCTATATGCAGCTTGCGCGCCATGGCATCCGCTATGGAATCCACTGGGCAAAAAGAGCTTTCAATATCGGGGCGATTACTGGATTCCTGGGGATCATGCTTTTTCTTGGATTCGGTTATTTCGACTGGCTGCACGGTTTGTTCTGGCTCATTTTGCTGCCTTTTTACCTCATGGGCTACATAAAAACACGCTCAGCAAATCAATCACCTTCGTCAAAAAACCGTACAAACCATTCATCCTGGAAGAGAGCCATATATGGCCAGTTATTGTTTGTCATCCTTGGTTTCTCCTTTGTGGCAGGCGGGTTCGTAATATCGACAATTGGGGCGACATATGTCTTTGTTGATACCGACCTGAAATATATTTGCATGACACCAGACCAATTGAATGAACTGAACGAAAAACTGATCCCAGTCATCGCACATGACCGCGCAGGCTTTGGCAGCGCACTCTTCAGTGTTGGCTTACTTGTACTAACTCTGTCGCTATGGGGATTCCATGAAGGGTCTGTCTGGGTATGGAGAACCTTCCTGATTGGAGGAATTCCCGCTTTTACAGCAGGAATTTTCACGCACCTTTATATAGGTTACATTGATTTTATCCACCTGCTGCCTGCCTATTTTGCATTGGCGCTATATATTGGCGGGTTATGGCTTACGAAAGATTACTTCAAATCTAGAATATGATTCAGGACTCACTTGAGTCCTTTTTTAATTGCTTAAAATGCTTTATTAGTGTGATACTAATTAAAAAAATCCTTTTTTTTTTAAATCCGCACTTGTAATATAAGCTAAAAACGAATAATATATTTATTGTGTTTAAAATCGTTCGTATTTTTGGAGGAACTCATGTTTAAATTAAAAGAGAACAACACGAATGTAAAAACAGAAATGATTGCCGGTTTAACGACCTTTTTCACAATGGTCTATATCGTTGTCGTCAATCCTATCATCCTGGCTGATGCCGGCGTTCCCTTTGAGCAAGTTTTTACAGCGACAATCATCGCTGCTGTAATCGGTACGCTGTGGATGGCCTTATTTGCTAATTATCCAATCGCGATCGCTCCTGGTATGGGGCTGAACGCTTACTTTGCCTACTCTGTTGTTGGCAACAACCAGAACATTTCATATGAGACAGCATTCGCTGCGGTTTTCATCGCGGGTTTAATATTTGTCATCCTGTCACTGACTCCATTCCGTGAAAAGTTGATTGAAGCTATTCCAGCCAACTTAAAGCACGGAATCACCGCAGGTATTGGACTTTTTATTGCTTTCATCGGTTTGCGTCTTACAGGAATCATCACCGACCACCCATCGAACTTGGTAGGCCTTGGGGATCTGCATTCCCCATCTGCAGTGCTGGCATTGATTGGTCTTGCGGTCACGCTTGTCTTAATGGTGCTTAAAGTGAATGGAGCATTGTTCCTGGGAATGGTTGTCACTGCATTGATCGCCTTCTTCACTGGCCAATTGGACTTCAAAGAAGGTTTCATGTCTATGCCATCACTTCCTGAAGGCATGATTGTCCTGAATCCATGGACAGCATTGATGGATGTTGTACAAAACAGCTTATACGCAGTTGTCTTTTCTTTTATCCTGGTGACAATCTTTGATACTACTGGAACAATGATCGGTGTAGCCCACCAGGCAGGCTTGATGAAAGGAAATTCAATGCCGCGTGCAAGAGAAGCATTGCTGTCGGACTCGATCGCAACTGCCGCTGGTGCTATGTTCGGAACAAGTCCGACGACGGCATATATTGAATCATCATCAGGTGTTGCAGCAGGAGGACGTACAGGCCTCACTTCCCTTACAGTGGCTGGGCTTTTCATCCTCGCTGCATTCTTCGGACCGCTTGTCAGTGCAGTTTCCGGATTGTCAGCAATTACTGCTCCGGCACTGATCATTGTCGGAAGCTTGATGATGGGCAGTATTTCACAAATCAGCTGGGACGAGCTTGACGAAGCATTCCCTGCTTTCCTGATCATCTTGAGCATGCCGCTTACATCAAGCATCGCAACCGGCATCGCGCTTGGATTCATTTCCTATCCTTTACTGAAAGTAGTGAAAGGACAATGGCGTGATGTTCACCCGCTGCTTTACGTTTTTGCAGTGCTGTTCTTTTACCAGCTTGCTTTCTTGCCACACTAAACCGGAACCCGCCTTACAGCGGGTTCTTTTTTTATAGATTGTTCTAACACTTGTCTTTTTACATAGAAATAATGGGAGAAGGACAAGGCTGGTGATATCGGATGACAGGTAAGATTCTCGCGGTGTTTGTTGGAAGTATGTTACTGGGGGTTGGAGTCAATGGCTTTCTTGTGCCTCACCATCTACTCGACGGCGGAATGATCGGTATCGGTTTAATCATGCACTATTTCTATGGCTGGCCGACTGGCTTGACCATGATTTTTCTAAGTATTCCATTATACTTACTGGCCTGGATACTGGAGCGAAAATACTTTTTTCATAGTCTGCACGGATTGTTGATATCAAGCCTGTTCATCGACTTGTTCGCTCCAGTGGAACAAGGGCTGCACATAGGCATTTTGCCAAGTGCGATCATAGGCGGCCTATTAGTCGGCTGCGGAATCGGCTTGATGCTGCGCTATGAAACAAGCACTGGCGGAACTGACCTGTTAGCCCAGTTGATCCATAAATTTTCATCTTTGAATGTTGGACTCTTGATTTTCATGATAGATGGCCTTGTGGTTTTGTCAGGGTTAAAAGTGATCGGAATGGAAAAATTCATGTACTCTCTGCTGACAATAACATGTGTAGGTTTGATGACATCTTTGTGTGTGATTAAAAGAGATAGTACTATAATCTAATGTTTATTAAGGAGCCGAACCATCTGTCACTGCTCCTCATATCCTGGACAGATCCAATGCATTAGAAAAGCCAGCCAAAATATCCTTTGGCTGGCTTTTGATATTACTTTATTAAGAATAAACTTTTGCACTAAAATTAGTGTCTAGCTTCAGCGCCTAGCCTCTCGAGCCGCATGTCTAGCTGCGGCTCCTAACTCCTCGAGACGCTTCCGCATTTCGATTTGTCTAGTTTCGCCTCCTAGAAACTCCGAAACTCCAACTCCGCCGGCAGAAGCAAAAAGCGCTTCTTTGTCGGGTCTCCAGTTTCTGCGTTTCTGAGCAGTCGGCTATACTTTTCGATTTCGGGGCTGACCAAGGCGCTTACGCTTTTCTAATTAAGCTTCGGCTTCAATTTTTTGATTCATATCTGTATAGACTGATGAATCGATTTCTTTTGTGATTCTGCTTGTCAGGATGCCGGATGTCATCGCACCGCTGACATTGACTGCAGTGCGTCCCATATCAATCAGAGGTTCGATTGAGATCAGCAAGCCGGCAAGGGCAACTGGCATGTTCAATGCAGAGAGCACAAGTAACGCTGCAAACGTTGCCCCGCCTCCGACTCCGGCTACGCCGAAGGAACTGATGGCTACAATTGCTATCAATGTTGCGATGAATGATGGTGTTAATGGGTCAACACCTACTGTCGGCGCAATCATGACGGCAAGCATCGCTGGATAAATGCCAGCGCAGCCGTTTTGTCCGATAGATAATCCGAAGGAACCGGCAAAATTCGCAATTCCTTCCGGTACTCCAAGCGAGCGCTGCGTTTTAATATTTAAAGGCAAGGCCCCAGCACTCGTTCTTGAAGTGAAAGCAAACGCGAGAACAGGAAATGCTTTTTTAATATATGTGACTGGATTCAAGCCAGCAATCGTCAATAATAACAAGTGGATGATGAACATGATTGCAAGAGCAACATATGAAGCAGCTACGAATTTACCTAGTTTCAAGATTGCGTCGAAATCACTTAAGGCAACAGTCTTTGTCATGATGGCAAGAACACCATATGGAGTCAGACGCAGGATCAGCGTGACCACCCTCATGATGACTGCATAGAAAGCATCAACAATCTTGGCAAAAAGCTCTGCCTGATCAGGAGACTTTCTTCTGACTCCAAGAAAAGCGATTCCTAAGAATGCTGCGAAAATAACGACAGAAATTGTAGACGTTGGGCGTGCACCCGTGAAGTCAAGGAATGGGTTAGCAGGCAATAGATCAAGAATTTGCTGCGGCATCGTACGCCCTTCGATTCCACCATAGGTTTCCTCAAGCTTTGCAGCACGTGCTTGTTCCGCTTCCCCCTGTGTGATCTGAACTGCTTCAAGGTCAAAACCAACAGCAGTAGCAATTCCAACCGCGGCGGCAACAGCAGTTGTGCCTACCAGCAGGCCGAGAATCAATGTACTGATTTTACCGATGTTATTGGTCAGCTTAAGCTTCGTGAAAGCAGCCAGAATGGATATAAATACTAGCGGCATAACGATCATTTGCAGGAACTTTACATAACCGCTTCCCACAATCGAGAACCAGTCAGCACTTTTCGTGATGACCTCAGATCCCGCTCCATAAATGAATTGCAATGCAAAACCGAAAACAATTCCAATTCCCAGTGCAATGAATACTCGTTTAGAAAATGATACATGCTTCTTTTGCATGTAAAAAAGAACGGCAATGATGCCTAGCATAACTGCAATATTTAAAATAACAAGTCCAGTGGTCACTGAATTTCCCTCCTAATTTATCATTCTCAAATAATATAATTCATGTATTCTTATAAGTCAACTCGGAATTAAACCCGTTCCCCTCCCCCATTCAAGATTAATATATAATAATTTATGAACAACAATATGGTTCCATGTCACTTAAAAAATTAATAAAATGACAAAAAGCCATCACTTTGGATGGCTTTTTGTTATTTAGTATTTAGATTATAAGCTTCCAACAAGCTTTTCAATTTCACTTCTGTTATTTTCAAATCCAATCAGTACTTTTTTATCTTTCATGAACAAGAGCTTTGTACTTGTAAAAATAAACGCAGGGACAATGACAGTACCTGTTAATTCTTTGAGCTTTTTATCCTTTTCAGGCTCACCCTGAACATTGATTTCTTCATATGGTACATTTTTCTGCGAGAGAAACTCCTTCGCATCCTGGCAGTCTGTTCACATTGGTCGCGTGAAAAGTGTTAATGAGGTTTTTGCCATTCCAGTGCCTCCTTTGAAGTACTTTTGTAAAAATAGTATATCGCCAAGCCATGAGGGCCATCCAATAATCCGCTTGCAACAGAAATTAGCAAACGAGCTCCGATTCTCATATCCCACTCTTGCTGCCTAAGTTTGAATCGGTACAGCATGATTTACGAAAAGTTATTTGAGCTCTTCTATTAGGATTTGCAATCATTTCTTTAGCACGACGTTCTTACACTCCCCTTTACGCAAAATAAAAGGCGGCTTCATTAGCCGCCTTTCTTCTATTTGCTGGTTACTGCAGATAGTGCAGGTAGTACCGGCAACGATATGGTAAAAGTGCTGCCTTTTCCATATTCCGAGTCTACATTTATGCTGCCATCATGGACATGGACGATTTCTTTGACAATCGCAAGGCCCAGTCCCGTGCCGCCTATCGACCTTCGATCCGAGTTATCGACTCGATAAAACTTTTCGAACACTTTATCAATCGCTTCAGGAGGAATGCCTAGACCTTCATCCTGTATTTGAATGGTCACAAAGCTGTCTTTTTCGAAAAGGGTAATCCTGACTTCTCCGCCTTCTGGTGAGTATTTTATCGCGTTATGGACAAGGTTGGTAAGGGCCTGTTCCAATTTCTCCGGGTCCCCTAACACATTGTCGCTTCCTCCAATCACTTCAAGAATTAAATCATGTTTATCTGAGTGGATTTTCTGAAGCTCGACTACCTTCTGGATGATTGGAAGTAATTCTAATTGCTGTCTCTCATAACCTTGGTTTCCTGATTCCATCCGCTGGATATCAAGGAAGTCATTGATTAAGGCAGTTAGCCGTCCAGCCTCATTGTAGATCGTGGATAAATACTTTTTCTGGCGGTCAGGCTTCAATTCTCTCGTCAGGATCAATTCTGTAAAGCCTAGAATGCTTGCTAGCGGCGTCCTCAGCTCATGGCTGACTGTGCTGACAAATTCGGATTTAATCCTGTCCACCTCAAACTCTTTCGTTATGTTGCGATGGACAAAAATGGTACCCAACTTTATATTCTCATGGAACAATCCTTCACAATAAACCTTAAAAACCTGCCCGCCATTATTTTTATAAATAAAATGGCTCTCTTTTGGGGAGATTTTTTCAAGACTGGACAATTCTGTCTTCAGAAACTCGATAAAATACTGGGGATCGGCAATCGACCTGCTTAGCAGGCTCGTCCACTCATCCCATGAACCTCCACTTATTTCCTGGAGCTTATCCGAGCAGCCGAACAACTCGCAAAACTTCTTGTTCACCTGAAGGATTTCACCGTTCGTATTGACGAGTTGGACTCCTTCCTGGATGGTGTCAAGGATATCCTGGTTAAGCCTTCTGGCTTCTTCTGACTTATGGTAGAGGTTGATTTTATCTAATGCGATTCCCACGTTTTTAGCCAGTGCCTCGTATTCTTCCATCATCCGAAAATCAAAAGGAGCGTCAGAACGGCTGAACGCCATGACGGCAACCAGCTTTTTCCCAGATAAAAAGATTGGGAGGTATAAATCGTGCGAAAACAGTTTCGTTATATGGAAGCCTTTTTCCTCCTTGGAAGCCTCCCGCTTCGTGACAAATGGCTTTCTTTCTACTTGCAGGCGCTCGACTATTCCACTGAATAACAGATTGTCCCTAAACTGTTTGACTCCATCTGGTGAGATTCCAAACGAAGCATAGGAATCATCATGGATGAAGGCAATAATGCCTTTTTCAGCGTTTATAATCGGGCACATATTCATGACGGCACTCTCAAGCACTTCCTGCTTATCGAGTGAATTGGCGATTTTGTTTATCAGCTCATTCCGGCTGTTAAGCTTCTGCTCATTGTCTTTTACAATTTCAAGAGCCTCCTCCAGCTCCAGCTGCTGAGCCTGAAGCTCATCCTGCTGGGCGACCAGCTCTTCATTTTGTGCCAGCAAGTTTTGCTCATTATCCTGGATGCTCTCGATCATTCTATTGAAAGCAACGGATAAAACTCCGAGTTCATCATTACGGTCTGCATTGACTTCAATTACCGCTTCCCTGCCGTTGGCGATTTCATTCGCTGCAGCAGCAAACCCTGCAAGTGGTTTGGCGATTTCACTGAACATCAGCCTGATAATCCGCAGAAGTACAATTAAGAAGATGAGGACAAAAGAAACAAAGCCAATTTGAACATACGCCTGGATCTTTGCCAGCTCCTCCAGGTTTTCATCTATTTGAATATTGATTTCCTGGAGGTAGCCCTTCATTTCCTGTTTAAAAAAGTTTATCCTGCTCGTAGCTCCTGTATTGGCTGTCGTAATGACCGATTCGACATCATTATTTTCATAATCCTCAAGAGCTTTTGGCAGAATGGAAACAAAATAATAGTCTGCAAATATATCAACCTGGTTAATGAAATCTTGGTCCTTTGAGTCCGTCGCGATCTCTCTGAATTCACTGGCCATATCCCTTATCTTCGGTTCCCCGGAAAGGGCAGCTTCTTTCAACTCATTATTTCCATATGCTATATATCCGCGAATATTCGAAACTGTTTCATTGAAGGTTACGCCAATTTCCTCTGCAAGCCGTTCTTTCTTTTCAAGCTCCCTGTTTTTGTTTGTATAGGTTTGATTCAAGTTGGAAAAGGAATACAGCAGGATTGCTGCAAGAATCAAGAATGCGGTGATAAAGACGCTCATCAGGTAAATGAAACGACGGACAATGCTATTTTTTTTGAATTGTATTTTTTTCACTTAGTATGTCTCTCACTTTTCCCAGTAGTTCTAAAGGGCTGAAAGGCTTGGCAATGAAGAAGTCTGCCCCGGCCCCTATAGCTTTTTCTTGTTCTAATAACTGGCTTTTGGCAGAAAGCATCAAAATCGGAACATCTATATTCTTTCCACCCTGACGTACCTTCTCGATGACTTCCAGCCCAGAATATGAAGGCATCATATAGTCGATCACGACCAAATCATACTTTTCATCATTCAGGAAACTCAAAGCCTCCTGCCCGTCTGCTGCTTCATCTACCTGATAGTTTTCATCTTCAAGAGTATCAACGATGAGCATCCTTAAAATTTCTTCATCCTCTGCAAGCAAAATCCTTTTCACTGACTGTCCCCCTTGTTTCCTGCGTTTTTAAAAGTATCCTTCATTAGGCTATATGACTTTTTTAGACGTTCATAATACTTCGGCTTTTCCCAGTCCTGCCATTCATAAAGAATTGTTCTTTCCAGCTTGTCAGATTGATTGTCTGGCAGGATAGAATCAATTCCACTTTCGTTTAACACAGCAGCAACAAAGCGAATCCCTTCTATTTGTTTACTCCCTGAAAGCCCTTTTTCATAAAGGTTTCCCATGATTTCCTTGTTGCTTGGGTCTTTCACATTCAACAGCTGCCACGGTATGCGGATTTCTGCTGTTTTTTTATCTGTACTTATACTTATATCGGTTAATGAATCAAAATTTTCATCAGCGGGGTTAGCCGTGCCATATTTTAATATTCCTGTTTCATAGGATTGGAACGGAATTTTCCGTCCATCTGCTGGAAGGGTCATTTCCTTATTGAGTGCAAGGCGGATCGTGTGGAAGATTCCGTTATTATTACTCTGGGCATAGCTTTCCTCAGGAATCATTTTCAACGTTTTTCCATATTGGAAGTAAAACGCATCGTAATGGCTGTCAACAAGGATTCTGGATTTGTCTGGTCCTTCAAGCTTGACCATGAAATCTACTCCAAAATCAGCATTCACTTCAACATCACTATTAACCTTGAATCTTTGCTGCCCCTGGCCAGGGACTGTATCGATAAAAAGGTAGCTTCCCTGTTTCTCCCAATCTAGCGGTTTTGCAAAATCCAGACGATAATAAAGATAAGTTTCATCAGCAGCTGTAAATACACGCTTGATGGTTCCGGTTTCTGAAGTCATCAACGGCTTGATGCCCTTCTTCATCCAGTCTTCCTTTCTGCCGTCCACTACAATTGCCGTACTTTTATTGCCTGGCTCAAAGCTCAATAGCCCAAAATTTTGTTCATTCGTCTGTCGATTTGCCCAAAAAGGACGGCGATGAGGATTATCATAATCCATCGTGTTCCACGTCCGCTTGAACCATTCATCCTGCCAGGCGAACACGATTCCTCCAGCAGAGCCTTCTTCAACAATGGCATTGAACATACTACTGTTCATCTCCCCTTGTTGTTCCTCCGTCAAAAAGCCCTGGTTCATGCCCGATTTATTACGATGTGTCAGCCCTCTTGAGGAAGGGACACCGAATTCAGCAATTAGGACTGGCATTTCATGAGCATCGATTAAATCATGCAAATAGCCTGCATAGTGATTGGTGTTTCCTTTCTTGTCCTTGTATTGCTGGTATCTCAGATCATAATTCAAGAAGTCGGGATAGTACGGATAGACGTGATAAGAAGCAAACATCCCGGCATGGAATTCTTTATTCTTTTTAATATGGTTCGGATTCACGGATACCATATCCTCGGTCTCAAGCGGTTCACTTGGGTGTTCCAGTAAATCCGTCGTAACCCAGTTCGTGAAACTGATGCTATGCTGCCATTGGTACTTAGCCGTTTCATAAGCAGCAGTGTACTCCATCATTGTTGCAAGCCAAATCTCAAAAGGTTCAGCGTCCTCGGTCATAAAATAAGTACCGGAGAACTGATCGATTCCCTTATTTGCAATATTCGTATTCAAGACAGCCGCGGGATCCCATTCTATCCCAATGACGAACCCTAGAACATAAGGAGAAATATCATAGTTGTATATTCCTGACGCATGGCCTTTTATTGGAGGCAACTCTGCATTACCATGTACAATATCAACCATTTGCTTAAGTTCCCGCTTAAAATCATCCATCACTTTTACCGAAAATGCATTTTGGGACTCCACAATTGATTCTTCGTTCACCCAGGCACCATGGAACAAATACAACGGTTCGTCTGCGGCCTTATTATATTCATAAAATGCTTCATAAAATTCTGGAGGATGGAGGGTGTAGACCCTTATGGCATTGGCATTCATGCCGCCAATCATCTGGAACCAGCGATAGTATTCCTCTTTAGTAATGGCAGCTTCCCCAGGAAAAGCCCCTGGCTTACCCATCCCTATATTCACACCTTTAATCAGGAGACTCTCCCATTTTCCATCCTTTTGGATTAGGATCGCATCTTTGCTGGTATTACTGTTAAAGTAAACATTGCCATTGGAAACAACCTCTGGTTTTGGATTTTCTTTAGGTTCATGCAGCCCTTTTGCCAGGATTTCTTTGACCATCGGAACATACGTTGACCAATAGAAAGATTTCCTGCCGCCAATCGCCTTTTTCCATTCTGATAAACCGGAAGTTTGATATATTCCGGGTACCTCTGCTTCATCTGCATAGTCACCGGCAAAATAGTAGGAGGTATATTGTCTGTTTTGATGGCGGATGACCGCAGGAAATTGAACAGGAATTCCGTAACCCTTCATTTTGTCCAAGGATTCCTTCTTGACCGGAAGCGTGTATCTGGCCAGAACCTCCTCCTCATCCAGCGGCTCAACGATATCAAACCAATACGTGTAGCTTGAATCGAGCTCAGAAGAGAAAGCCATATTGCCTTGGTCTGTAAGATTGAAATCAATTCCGTCGCCTTCGAGGTCATTTTTTCCTAGAACAACGATATAATCTTCTTCATTGACGAAAACAAAGCCCCTGCCTTTAAAATCCCAGTCGCCCATCTGAGCTTCGTATTGCCCGATGATCCAGCTTGGTACCTCGCTTCCTTCCAATTTTGTAAAATACCGTCCTGTCCATCCGCTCCATCTAATATTCAGCAGATTAGTCATCCGCTTCCTGACTGCTTCATCAGTAGGACTTCCAAATGTATTGAATTCTGAAATCAAGGTCTTATTCCCCTGGAACAATTCTTTTTCCAGTATGTCTACGTCTTCTGGCTGAAGCCCGCCGTATAATTGCTTCGACTTCCTGCCGGCTTCATTTTTTCCAGTGAACTCTTCTTCATACACTCCATACAGGTCGGCTAGATAAATCACCTGAAAATCGTCAATCTGACTTGGCAGCCTTTCTCCAATAAATGAATCATTCTCTTTATGACGGAAGCCGACATAATCATCTACAGCAGAATAATTTCCTCCGTCAGTCTTCTTATATTTCTCATTATTTAAGACCCAGGTTAGTCCCTTGTGCTCCCGGTAGCTTTTATCTGGAACGGTTTTGTCGACAATCAGGATATCAAGTTCTTTCTCTGGCTTCATTTGCCATAGCCAAAAAGGACTCGAAAGGATAGCCAACACCGCGAAGACAAACAGCAGGACAAACAGCTGTGGTTTATTCTCAATATATGATTTCATTGGGATACACCTTTTCGTTTCATTTCTCCCCAGCCATTCTCACCTTTGATCATTTGCCAGATCCCCTGGCAGCGCCAAAAGACAGTGAGCGGTCGATACCAAAGTGTTTCTGTCAACGAATAGAAGAACAGCTTGAGCAAAGCAGATATTTTGGGATATTTTCGCAGACTCCATTCCTCCAACAGTATGGCGAAAGCAGAAAAAAGAGAGCCATAGAGGCAAGATAGTAAGAATATTAAAATTGCAAACTCGAGATAGATTCCCCCTGCAAACAACGAAATGAAAACAAAAATATATCCTGACAATTCGACAATCGGCCCAAAAAATTCGACGAGCCAAAAATAAGGAAAGGAAATAAAACCAATAGGTCCATACCTTGGATTCAGCGTTAGCTTCCGATGACTCCAAAGACTTTCGAACAGGCCTCTGTGCCAGCGGCGTCTTTGCCTTTTCAGATACTTCATAGTTTCGGGCACCTCTGTCCAGCAAACTGGATCAGGTACATAGACAATTCTTTTTTTCGTTCCGGTTTCCTTCAGCAGTCTATGAATTCGGACGACCAGCTCCATATCTTCTCCGACTGTATCTGTCCTGTATCCACCTGCCTTAACGACCCATTGTTTTGAGAATACGCCAAATGCACCAGAAATGATCAACAGTAAATTATGCCGGCTAAGACCGATTCTTCCCATTAAAAAGGCCCTCAGATATTCGATAACCTGCATGATGACCAGAGGATTGCTGGATAACCCGATTTTCAGGACTTCCCCATTTCTGATATCACAACCATTGGCAATCCTGATGCTGCCTCCGGAGGCAATTACTTCCTCATTTGAATCAATGATCGGTTTCATCACCTTTAAAAATGCATCCCTTTCCAGAACTGAGTCGCCGTCAAGGGAACAGACATATGGGTAATGAGAAAAATTCAGCCCGGCATTTAGCGCATCAGCCTTTCCGCCATTCTCTTTATCAATCAAAAAAAGCGAAGGAAGCATCCTTGATTGAAAAACTTTTTTAATAGGCTTAGAATCTACCTGTCTTCGAATGACCTTTTTGATTTCTTTCATATCATAATGTTCAATCAGTCTTTCCATTGTACAGTCCGAGGACCCATCATTCACAACAACAATCTCGAATACAGGATAATTGATGCTAAGCAGCGAGCGGATGCTGTGAACAATCCCTGCCTCCTCATTGAACGCAGGAACGATGATTGATACAGGTTTTGTAAAAATATCTTCCGTATAGTCACTGAAAGATTTCTCTCGGTCAAGCTTGTATTCTTTTCTTAACTGGATCACCGAAATCAGCATGACAACCGAATAAAAGGATATAACGATGATCATGTACATCATAATGAACAAGGCAAAATAAATGCTGATGTTCTGAAGACTCATGTTTGATAGACTCCTTTATTAATCCATTCCCATGCCATATCTCTCGCAAAAGCATCTGTGCTTTCAACCATTACTTCCTGAAGGATTTCCTTTCCGGTTGGAAATGTCATGATTGACTGCCCTGCCTGGGACCGAACCCACCATGAAGGGTCTTGAAGAAGCTGAACAAGATCAGGGAGTGCATGCTCCACCCTCATTGTTCCTGCCAATCTTGCAGCCAGCATACGCTCTTCCCAATTCAACGATTTTAATAAGGGGAGATAATTTTCCAGGTCTCGCACGAACCCAATGGAAACGAGGGCTTTTAAAGACCGGATTCTTTCCTCACCGCGACTTGTAGAAAAAACGGTTTCGGCGAATTGAAGGTAATTCAGGTCTTTTTTTAAGCCAACTAAATCAAGGATTGCGAACTTAAGCTCAGCCTGACAAGAGTTGTATCCAAGCAAAAACTGATCAAATCCCCGTTCGTTAAGCCTAGAAAGGATATTCCTGTACTCTAGGTGAGAAAGGTCCTTATATTCTTCAGTCACTAACTGAAAAATCTCCTTTGACTGAAGTTGAGCTAATATGGTCATTGCCCTGATTTTTTCATCTTTTGTTATCCGTCTCCGTTTCATCATGGCAATGACATCTTCTTTAATATCTTCGATCCTGAATGCCTCGATAAAGAAAAGTGCATTCATCCTTGTGCTCCAGTTACTGCTTTGCAGTCCGCTGCGGTAATGGTCACTCAATAGCACTTCCGCAAGGCTTTTCAGATTGTTCTTCTCTTCATCACCTTCAAGTATTTCCGCATAATTGCTCAACATCTGCTCTATTGCCAGCTTCTTTGCTTTCGTGTCGGCTTGCAATGAACGAAGGAAGTCACCCGTGAGAATCGAATGGAGGAGTTTATCATTCATTGAGCGTTTATAGTCTTCCACTCTTTTTCGCAGCCTGTTTTCTGCTGCTTTTCTCATGATTAAATAGATAAGCATGATTAAAAGCATTCCTGTTAAAAACGAGAAAAGTGTAACAAGAAACTGAAGTTCATTTTCCACCATTTAAAACATCCTTTGGATTAGCCTTTGAATCCTTGCCTGCAGCTCGGTAATGCTGAACGGTTTTGTTACATAGTCATCTGCTCCCAGCTTGAGGGCTCGTGCAATATCGTATTCTGTCTTCCTTCCGGTAAGCATCAGTACATTGACTTGGCTTGCATTCTCAGCACTTTTCACTTTGCCAAGCACCTCAATGCCGTCCATGACAGGCATGACGCCATCAAGGATGAGGAAGTGCTTTCCCTCCTCCTCAAGACGAGCGGCCTCAAAGAATTTCTCGCCGTTTTCATATGATTCAATATTTAACAACACTTTGTCCGTATCAATATTTTGCAATACCCGGACGAGAAGGGTTCTGATGATGGCATCATCATCAATGACGGATACATTGAGGATTTTATTCGCCGGCAGCATCGCTTCATTGGCACTCTCCACACATGCCCTGCCTTTTTCTTTAGCCTCATATAAAGCCTGGTCCGCCTTTTTTAAGATATCCAGGCTCCCCTCTGTTGAATTGTTGGCCATATAAATCCCTGCCGAAAAACTGACATGGAAGGATTGTCCTTGTTCTTTGAATTCGACCTTCGAAAACCCCTCGAGAATCCGCTTTGCCACTTCTGCAGCTTCTTGATCATTGGTTCTTGGAAACAGGACAACAAACTCTTCGCCGCCATACCGGAAGACAATATCAGTGCTCCTGGTCTGTTCCTTCAAAAATAAGGCAAAGGCTTCAAGCACTTTGTCACCTGTAAGATGCCCATACGTATCATTGATTTTCTTAAAATAATCGAGATCAAGAATGCCAACTGAAAAAGAAGTGCCTGTTCGTTCGAAGTCTTTCAGATAACGCTCCATCTGGTCGGACAGGAACCTCCTGTTATATACCTGAGTCAATTCGTCAATGAGGACTGATTGGTCAAAAATTTGCTTTCTCTGCAACTGGCGGTTAATCCTGACTAAGAATTCTTCCATGTCAATTGGCTTTTCAATGAAATCATCCGCCCCCATTTCATAAGCATTCATTCGCGTAATTCGATCGATTTGGGAGCTTATGACCACCTTTGGGATGAATTGCTTATGGTTATGCAGCTGAATACTTTCCAATAATTGAAAGCCATTTTTTGACGGTAAATCTACATCAATCACCAAACAATCAGGCTGAAGATCATAGTATAGTGATACTGCTTTATCCGGTTCTGTGTTTGTCATGACCATCCACCCCTTATCCTCTAGAGCTTCCTTTAGAAGAATAAGCATGGTCACATCATCATCGATAATTTGGATTAAAGGCACATCTCCGCAGCAAGGCTCATTTTTTTTATAGTCGGATTCCTTGAAGTGTTCATACTCATAGCTGAGACTTATGAGTTCGAACAAAAACTCCCTCAAGTCATCCTTCTGCCATTTCAGTCCTTCATTGGCTTCCAGCCGATCAAGAAGCTTGGAGGAAACAAACAGCAGCCCTCCAAGATGTATAGTTCCGGAAGTGCCCTTTATTGAATGCAAGAATTGATAAACCTCTGCATGGTCAACTAACTCGTCTGGCCGATCGTCAAACCACGAGGATATTTGCTGTTTTATTTTTTCGAATAATAAATGTTGATATTTTTCCAATGCCACTTTCTGCACCCCATTATTAATCAAGGCTTCGCTGTTACTGGAATTCAGGCTGATCTTAAGTGATTTCAGCCTAAAAAAACAGCCTTGTTATTGGCCGTCAACATCCAGAGCGTGTCTGTTTTATTTTGATTATATATCATTGAAGTAAAGGCTGGTAGAAAATTCTATCCATCGCCTTATTCCTGATTTTCCCATTGATATATGAAAAATCACTCAGATTTCAGGTAAAAAAATCACAAATAGTGAACAATCATATGTTAAAGTTATAGTAAAATATGCGATTAGTTTAATTTAATAAACCTACCTTTTTCTAAGGGGCAGGAAACCCCACTATGACTGGAGATTTAGACTATGGACCTTTTAACAGTTCTTGTATTGAATCTGATCTTCATCTTGATTACAACTTTTGCGTTTCAATACTTTATTGTCAACCGATATACGAAAATATATCGAAAGTACAAAAAACCGTTAATTATTACTTTATCCGCAATCCAAATCCTGTTCTGTATGTCTTTTACTGTGACTGGAAATGAAAATTTCATTTTTGACCTCCGCTTGATCCCTGTTGTGGTTGGAGGAATTTATGGCGGACCTTCTGTAAGCATCAGTTTGTTCCTCTTCGTGGTCATTGCCAGAATACCGTTTGGCGGAAGCGGCGTGTGGGTGAACTTTTTCAATATGCTTACCATCACTGGTTTTATTTCATACATATCCATTAAATTCAACTTTTTCACTCTGGCCAGAAAGCTTTTTACTGTTGTTGGTATCGCCATTTCCTATACTGTATTAATTTTTCTTATGAAGGCAGCGATTTTCAATGAACCTTCGGAACTCTCATTCATATTTATTTATGCACTGACCGTCTCAGTAGGAATCTTTATTGTTACTTATTATCTTGAAATCATAAGGCAAAATTATTTTCTACATAATGCTGTAATCAAATCAGATAAAATTGAAGTGGTTTCTCATCTAGCTGCAAGCGTAAGCCATGAGGTCCGCAATCCACTAACTGTTACGCGCGGATTTTTACAAATGCTCAAAGACCCTTCCATCGAGGAAGAAAAAAGGCTTTATTATTTGAATACTGCAATTTATGAACTCGACCGGGCTGAAACGATTATAAAAGATTACTTGACTTTTGCGAAGCCTCAATCGGAAACGACATCGACAATCTGTGTGCAGAATGAAATCGAAAAAGCACTGGAATTAGTCCTTCCTTACGCGAATCATTTTTCAGTGAAAATCAAAAAAGACTTGATGACAGGCCTAAATGTGATTGGAGAGTCTTCCAAATTCCATCAATGCATTCTCAATATCATTAAAAATGGAATCGAGGCCATGCCAAATGGCGGGGATCTTATAATCAGCTGCCGGGAGATGGCAAATAATTATGCATCAATCACTATCAAAGATACAGGATGCGGCATGTCTGCCCAGCAACTAGCCAAACTTGGTGAGCCGTACTTTTCAACCAAGGCTGAAAAAGGCACCGGGCTTGGTATGATGGTCGTTAATAAGATCATCCACGATATGGGTGGTACGGTAGAAGTTAAAAGCAAACTTAACGAAGGCACTCAATTCAAGATCACATTACCGCTTAATGATATAGAAAAACGGGAGACGTAAATTCTCCCGTTTTTCTATTCCTCTATTAAATTCAAGATTGGTACGTCTCTTTCGACATCCGGTTCTGATTTTGAATAAATTCTTGCCATTTTGGTCTTCTCGTCAACATGCTGGATGATGATTGGCGTCCCATCATAAGTTACATTAATCATATCTGCTGACTCAACAATTTCTTTTGCGCGGCCTATATTCATTCCTGACTTCCTCCTTCTTGGTAACAAACATAATTTATGCTTAATTATGTTCTGCTATCCAAGAAAAAACGGTCTAAATAGTTAAATCTTAAAATTCAACCGAATTACATTTGCCTTTCTTAAAGTGTCATAGATGATCACGAAAATCGGACCGATAAAAATACCTGCAAGCCCGAGAAGTTTGAGTCCAATATACATGCTGATCAAAGAGGCAAGCGGCGAGATGCCAAGGTTTGATGAATAAATCTTTGGCTCGATCACCCTGCGGACAACAGTGATTACCAGGAACAAAATAATTAGTCCAATTCCCAGAAAATGATTATCCTGCAGAATCGCAATCACGGCCCATGGCACCAGTACCGATCCGGTTCCGAGAATCGGCAGGATATCGACAATGACAATCAATAATGACAGCAGTCCGGTATATTTAACCCCAAGAATGCTCAAGCCTGCCATGGCCATGATAAAGGTGACTAAGCTCAGGATAACCTGCGCTTTTAAAAAGCCTATTCCTGCCTTGTTCAGCTGGCTTCCAACCAGGAACACCTTCTGGCGCGTTTGCTCCTTCAAATGGGATTCCAGCTTCTTTTTAAGATTAGGTAGTTCAAGACTGAACAAGAATAACGCAATAAGATAAACGAGAAATTCAATCATGAACCCTGGGATTGCCGTAAGCAGATTGATTATACCTGCAATGAATTGCTGCAGGAACGAATCAAGTGTATTGATATTCTTTTCGATCGTCGCCTCAATCTGGTCAATGACTTCTCCCGGGAAGTTTTTTGAATAAAATTCCCATTTGCCCATCAAAGGGAGAATTGCTGTCCTGTATATATCCCTTACGAATGTAGGAGTTCGCTCAGATAATGAAACCGCTTGATGGGCGATTATCGAAACGAGGTTATACCCAATCACACCAAGCAGGAGTACATAGCTGATAAATACACCAATCACAGCCTGAAGCCGCTTAAATGAAAATTTTTTTATAATCCATTGAACCATTCCTTCAAGCATGACTGCTGTTAACATAGCAAAAATGAGTGGAAGGCTATAAGGAACAAGGAAAAAAATAACTGCAGCAACCACTGCAATCCATACCCATTTTTTCCACATATATTTGTTACTCCCCTTATGGAAATTAAAACTGTCAGAGCTTTAAAAATACTATATACCATCTTTGGTCTATCCGCTATTTTTTTCGCTAGGCATTTCGGGCAAAATGATGGATGACTCTTTTAGCTGCGGGTATAAAGGTTATAAACAGGTTTTAGGAGGTTTTATGGTGGCGGAAGATTGGGGCATTCTCCAGGCATTAGACAAGAAATTCTATCAGCAGCCCACTCTTGAATTGGCCGTTTCGCTGCTGGGATGCACTTTGGTGAAAGAATCTGAAGAAGGAACAGCTGCAGGAATAATCGTGGAGACAGAAGCCTATATCGGTCCTATGGATAAAGCGGCGCACAGTTATAACAACCGCAGGACGAAAAGAACTGAGATCATGTTCCATGAAGCTGGTTTGGCCTATACTTATGTTATGCACACCCATACACTCTTCAATGTTGTCAGCGGAGAGATAGACAATCCAGAGGCTGTCTTGATCAGGGCCATCGAACCTCTTCAAGGAATCGATTTAATGGTGAAGCGCAGAGGCATGCCGGAATCAGTCAATCTCACCAATGGACCTGGAAAGCTAACGAAAGCAATGGGCATAAATATAACTGATTACGGGCATCCCTTAACAGAGAAGCCACTTTACATCACAAAAGGGCTTGTGCCAGAGAGTATTTCCTCAGGCAAGAGAATAGGCATCGATAATTCCGGAGAGGCAAAAGATTATCCGTGGCGTTTTTGGATTACCGGCAATCGCTATGTATCACGACATCAGAATGCCGAAAAGATAATAGCTGTAAAAGATGATGTTAAAAACGGAGGAACAAAATGAAGAAAGCAATATTTTTGGACAGGGATGGAGTCCTCAATGAAGTTTTATCCGAACGTGTAAAATTCGTTAACCGGCCTGAAGAACTTTATCTCCTGAAGGGA
This sequence comes from Mesobacillus boroniphilus, assembly GCF_018424685.1. Taxonomy (NCBI): domain Bacteria; kingdom Bacillati; phylum Bacillota; class Bacilli; order Caryophanales; family Bacillaceae; genus Mesobacillus; species Mesobacillus boroniphilus. Next base: position 30,355 of record NZ_QTKX01000001.1, on the reverse strand, counting down.
GCCGCTGAAGCAGTCGCAGAATTGAGCAAGGCTGGCTATGAAATTTTTGTTGTCACCAATCAGGGAGGAGTCGGACTTGGATTCCTGAAAGAAAAGCGTCTGCATGAAATTCATGACCACATGGTAAAGATGATCAGGGAACATGGCGGCCATATTAAAGAAGTTGCCTACTGCCCGCATAAACCGAAGGCAGGCTGCGAATGCCGCAAACCAAATGCCGGAATGCTTCTTGACCTTGCAGAAAGACACGATATCGATTTGACAGGCAGTGTCATGGTTGGAGATCATGAGCGCGATATAGAAGCCGGCAAAAAAGCTGGCTGCAAGACCGTCTTCATAGGGACCGAAGAAACAAGTGCCGATCAGAAGGCTCCCTCACTCCAGGCAGCCGTTCCGTTAATTCTTGAGCTCTTGGAATAAGGAGTTCGCAAAGGAACTAATGCCAAAAAGCTGTAGCCAAAGCCTTAAATCAAACAATAAAAACGCTGCCTTGATGCCGCTGGCAGCGTTTCTTAGAGTGATTTAAATTTGTACCCCATTTGGTGGCTGGCTCCCTTTTTTCGGGCGCAAAATCTCCTAAAGCACCGTAGTTTCAGACAGTGACCGCCCAAGTTCAAGTGCTCGGCGATTGACTTCTAATAAAGAGTGTTTTTCCTGGGAAAGTACTTTTTTCAATGCTTCCAATATAGACTCATCGGATAGAATTCCCGTTTCCTCCAGGAAGGCACCAAGGAGGACCATATTTGCGACTTTCGGGTTGCCAAGCTCGTTCGCCTGGTCGGTAGCCTTGATATTTAGAATTTTTATATCTGTTCTTTCTGATGCCTTCGAGATTAATGAGGCATTGACAATCAGTAGCCCCCCTGCCCTCACCATCGGTTCAAATTTTTCATATGACGGGTTATTAAGGACAATCGCTGTCGTCGGCCTTGAAACAAGAGGTGAACCCACCTGTTCTTCACTGACGACGACTGCACAGTTTGCGGTACCGCCGCGCTGCTCTGGTCCGTAGGATGGCAGCCATGATACAAACTTCCCTTCATTCATCCCAGCATAGGCAATCAACTGGCCCATCGACATGACTCCCTGGCCACCAAACCCCGCTATCAAGATTTCCTCCATCACCTATCAGCCCCCTTTGGTACTTCCTTATACACGCCAAGAGGATAGGCAGGCACCATATTGTCCTTGATCCAATCCAGTGATTCATTTGGGTCAAGACCCCAGTTCGTCGGGCAGCTGGACAGAACCTCGACCATCGAGAAACCAAGTCCCTGCTTCTGTGTTTCAAATGCTTTGCGAATCGCTTTCTTCGCTTTGATGATGTTTGGTACATCATGTGTCGAAACTCGTTCGATATAGGCTGTTCCATCCAAAGTTGACAGCATCTCACTCACGCGGATAGGCAGTCCCTGGATGCTCGCATTCCTACCGAATGGAGTCGTCGCCGTTTTCTGGCCAATCAATGTAGTCGGGGCCATTTGTCCTCCAGTCATTCCATAGATCGCATTATTCACAAAAATAACGGTAATATTTTCTCCTCTAGCAGCAGCGTGGACTGCCTCGGCGATCCCTATTGAAGCAAGGTCGCCATCTCCCTGGTAGGTAAAAACAAATCGGTCAGGCAGGACACGCTTGATGCCTGTGGCGACAGCCGGGGCCCTGCCATGTGCTGCCTGGGTCATATCACAATTGAAATATTCATAAGACAGCACAGAGCAGCCGACGGAAGCGACTCCAACTGTATCCTCAAGGATTCCCATTTCCTCAAGCACTTCGCCTACCATCCTGTGAATGATCCCGTGCGTACAGCCGGGACAATAGTGCGTCTGATTTTCAGTCAATCCAGATGTTTTCTCAAACACTGTTTTCATTGTCATACCTCGACACCTCCTGCCAGTTTGACAATTTGATCGTAAATTTCTTCCTGCGTAGGGACGACCCCGCCGGTACGGCCAAAAAATGAAACTGGGGCCCGGCCTTCGACGGCCAGTCTGACGTCCTCAACCATCTGCCCCGCGCTCATTTCGACAGATAGATAACCCTTCACCCTGTCACGGGTTTCAATGAATGGCTGCTCGGGGAATGGCCAGAGCGTAATCGGCCGAATCATCCCGATTTTCAGGCCGTCTTTCCGCGCTTTATTAATTGCATTCATGGCAATCCTTGCTGCTGTTCCGTATGCAGTTACGATATAATCGGCATCTTCAATTTCAAACGTTTCGTATCTTACTTCATTTTGCTTAATCATAGCGAATTTTTTCTGTAGAAGTTCATTTTTCTTTTCAAGTGCATCGGCATTCAATTCGAGTGAGGAAATAATTCTTGGTTTGCCATCGCCCCTTGTTCCGGTGGTAGCCCATTCCTTTTGTACAGGCTCCCTTTCGCTCAATTCCTTGAACTCAACCGGTTCCATCATCTGTCCTAACATGCCGTCTCCAAGTAAAATGACCGGAGTCCGGTATTGATCAGCGATATCAAATGCCGCTTCTGTCAGGTCAATGATTTCCTGAAGCGTCGATGGAGCAAGGACAGGCGTATGGTAATCACCATGTCCTCCCCCTTTTGTCACCTGGAAATAGTCCGATTGCGCCGGCTGGATATTTCCGAGTCCAGGACCTCCACGAACGACATTCACGATTAAGGCTGGCAGTTCTGCCCCAACCAGGTATGAGATTCCTTCCTGCTTCAAGCTGAATCCTGGACTCGATGATGATGTCATAACACGCACACCGGTTCCAGCCGCGCCATACACCATATTAATTGCTGCTACTTCACTTTCCGCCTGTAAAAATAACCCGCCAACCTCGGGCAGCCTTCTGGCCATATAGGCAACGAGCTCACTCTGCGGCGTGATCGGGTAGCCGAAAAAATACTTGCAGCCCGCATGGACAGCAGCTTCCGCGATAACCTCGTTACCCTTCATAAGTACTTTCCCCATTGTCAATTCTCCTTTGCTAAACAGATTTCCTTACCTTTTCTGGCCTATAGACAGTGATAACTGAATCTGGACACATTTGCGCGCACTTGCCGCAGCTGATGCAATTTTCCTGGTCTGTCACAACCGCCGGCCGGTAGCCTTTTTCATTCAAGTAATCAGCAAGATAAATCACATTTGTCGGACAAGCATTCACGCACAGCTTGCATGATTTACAAGTCTCCTCGTTAAAAACAACTCTCTGCTCCACCGCTTTTGCCTCCTTTACATTTCCCATGGCAATTTTAAATACCTCGAAATCACTTTTACTTGGGACTCCGCTGCCATTCCGGCACTTACAGCTGATAAATGCTCCGGTACCATCGTGTTCAACAAAGGAATCCCCAATTCTTCTGAGAGCTCCTTACTTAATATCAATCCCTTTTCCACATCTTGAAGTGTCGTTTCAGATCCTACATTGGCGTTATTGATGATTCCTGTGATCTTCAGCCTGGAGGCAATTTCGATTTTCTGCAATGTCTCAACCGCACCCGCCAGAGTACTGACATATGGACGGTTTGCATTCAAAATGAACAGCACCTCAGGCTTCATATCTTTCCAATCGTTGTAAAATTGCCCCAGTGCCGTCGTACCATCCTTGTCTCCCCCAGCATCGACAATCAGCTTATATGCATTGTCGTAGATTACCCTGCTCATATCGCCAGGAACAATCGGCAAATCAGCGGCTGCAAGCCTTTCAGCAGGTGCAATAAGTTCAATTCCATTTTGCTCAAAAATATCCCTGGCGTCCCTCGCACGATAATATGGATTAACAATGTCCAGGTCGGCAATTGCTGTCCTGGCATTCGTTTTCCTTGCCTCCAGAGCTAGATTGATTGATATCTCTGTTTTACCGCTGCCAAAATGGCCGGTAATGATGGTGATGTCCGCACCTTCTTTCACCGGTTCCCACCTCCTCGTTGAAAGCGTTTTCATTTTATCTCAACTTCATTATATATATTTCTAGCAGGCTTCTCTTTGATAAAAGTCACGTTTTTAGTAAAACTGTTTAAAAAAGATTAGGGGTTGACCAACGTAAAAAAGGAGTTCCAAGAAAGAACTCCTTTTCAAGACTTACATAGCGAAGCTCAGAACCACTTTTTGTGGCATGTCCTGTTCTTCATAAACATCTTTTCTCAACCTCTCGCAAGAAGGCATTTCATATGAAAAGTCTTCTACTGCTTCAGGGATAAGTCCGTCTGCTTTCAGGGCATTAAAAACTTTTTGCATTGCGTCATCTGTGTCCAGGCAATCTTCTGAACCTTCATATTTAAAACAATCAACGCACGTCTCCACGATATTTGCATCAATCTGTTCCTGTATAAATACTAATTTTGCGCCAGCCATCTTCTCAACTTCACGGTTTTCCAATTCAATAATCGTTGTTACGTTCATTATTGGCACCTCCATTTGGATTACACTATCATTATAGTAAGTTAAAATCCAAACAGGGGGGTTTTGCCATTTAGTTCATTTATTATTCACATATTCCGGTCAAAAAGTTGTCAAAAACTCCTTAACAAAGGGATTCCCAATACCCGCACAGGGATTTAACCAATAAGGAAAATCCTTTAATCGAGCGCGTCGATTTCAACCAGATCCCAGGGAGTGATAATTCCGATCGGACGCTCTGAGGCTTTACCATTTTCAGTAATTAAGACTGCTTCCAGCTTCCTGTTTTCAAGATGGTATTTTTCAAAAGTATCCTCTACTGAGAATATATCCGAGTTCTTCGGTGCAAACTCTACAAATCTCTTTGAATGAAGATACTCCAGATCACTGATTTTTACATCGTCGATCGTCCTGCCTCCCTCTAGCAAATTACTCGAGAGCCACTGGGCAATACAATTTGAAGTCAACAACCACCTGTATCCATTTTCATCATAGACAGGAAACTGGGAATAGGCTCTTTTCTGGATGATTTTCAAGACCTCGACCAAGCTTGTATCTTCCTTGAAATAGAAAACCGGCCTTGTCGCAATATCCAGCGCATTCTTCGGATCAGATACCTGGCTTGCAATCATTTCAATCTTCTCCACCACTTTTTCATGCGGTTCAGCTATGTAAAAATCAAGCGCGATTTTGTCATGCACAAGCGAGTTCCGCAGGCGCCCATACATCTTCAAGTCATGATAATATTTGCGGATGATCGAATGCCTCGGATAATTGATCCGCAGCAGTTCTGAATATCTATCAGTCGTCTCATTCCTTGCAGTTCTCTGAAGCCACTGATGAATCTGGTTGAACGCCACTTCAAATCTCTCAGAATTTTTTTCATTTTGAATAACAGCCAATTGAATGTCTCCTCGCTATATCATTGTTTTTCAACATTTAATATATTTTCTGACTTTTGTTCCTCTTGTCTAACGAATTTTTCCTATTATTGCTTTCATTGGGATGCATTTTCTTAATAGTATCAAAAAAATCGCTATTTTGGCTTGATGATCTGGAAAACCACCATCCTTCCATCCTGAATTCCGCAAAAAAGCAGGTGTATTCCGCGATTTCACACCATAATTCCGCGACTTGGAATCTCCAAACAAATATACCAACCAAATTCCAGCTCCCCCAATAATCAGAAAAAAACAAATAGATAAACTTTAAGAATTGCAATTGACCTCTATGTAAATTGCTGATACTATCTCTAGTATTATTTAAATCTATAATCTTTTCCTTGTATATGTTCGAGAATATGGCTCGGACGTTTCTACCATGCTACCGTAAAAGGCGTGACTACAAGGGACTTTGATATTTGCTATTCTTTTTGGCATTTATTTGTCCTTTGTGGTACTCCGGCAGCATGAACTGCCGGAGTTTTTTTATTATCACTATCAAACTCAACCAGGAGGACAGCACAAATGAAAAACTTTTTTCAGTTTGCAGAACGAAATACAAATTATAAACAGGAAACACTCGCCGGAATCACGACGTTCTTGTCGATGGCTTACATTCTTGTCGTCAATCCGTTAATCCTTAGCCAGGCAGGCATGGATAAAGGAGCTGTTTTTACAGCTACAGCTCTTTCCGCGATTATTGGCTCACTGCTGATCGGCCTGCTGGCAAACTTCCCGATTGGAATCGCTCCAAGCATGGGCTTGAATTCATTTTTCACTTTCACCGTCAGCATCGGCATGGGAGTTAAATGGGAAGTCGCGCTAACTGGTGTGTTCATCGCGGGTGTCTTGTTCGTCATCCTAAGTCTTTTGAAGATCCGCGAAAAAATCATCAATGTCATCCCCCAGGATCTTAAGCATGCAATTGCTGCGGGGATTGGCTTCTTCGTCGCTTTCATCGGCTTGAAGAATGCGGGAATCATCATTGGCAGCGAAGCGACCTTTGTCTCAATCGGCAACCTGACATCAGGACCTGTCCTGCTTGCCTTGTTCGGCTTCATCGTCAGTGTGATCATGATGGTGCGCGGAATCAGCGGCGGCATTTTTTATGGAATGGTGATTGCAACAATCGTTGGCATTTTCACAGGCTTGATCGAAAAACCAACAGCAATCGTCGGATCTGTTCCAGACATATCACCTACATTCGGTGTCGTTTTCAACCATCTGGGAGATATCTTCACTCCAGATGTTCTTGCTGTTATTTTCACGTTCTTGTTTGTTGCTTTCTTTGATACTGCTGGCGCATTGATTGCGGTAGCCAGCCAGGCTGGCCTGATGAAGGACAATAAGATTCCGAATGCAGGGCGAGCACTTCTTGCGGACGCAGGGTCGGCTGTTGCTGGAGCTGTACTTGGCACCTCCACAACAGCGTCGTTCGTTGAATCATCAGCTGGCATCGCGGTCGGCGGGCGTACCGGATTCACTTCGGTGATCATCGCGGCTTGCTTCAGCGTGGCAATGCTCTTCTCTCCGATCCTATCAGTTGTCACACCGGAAGTTACCGCTCCAGCACTCATTATTGTTGGTGCATTGATGGCCACTGAAATCAGTAAAATAAACTGGAACAACCTTGCCGTGATTATCCCGGCATTTGTAACAATCATCATGATGCCCCTCACCTTCAGTGTCGCAACAGGGATCGCCCTTGGCTTCATTCTTTATCCATTGATGATGCTTGGCATGGGCAAGCGCAGAGAAGTTCACCCCATTATGTATGTTCTTGGCTTCTTGTTTGTTGGTTATTTTATTTATGTATAAAATAAGCCCCGTCCTCTATGTAGAGGACGGGGCTTATCTTTTCTTAAATTCCCTCTAATTTGAGGACGATTTTTTCACATATCTCATGCGTTTTCAGTGAATCATTCGCCGTTATTAAAGGTGATGTATTGCTGCCGACCGCCTGGATGAAATCAAAAATTATTTGCTCGAACCCACGCTTGTGAAGAGTTGGCTCCCAGTCACTTCCTCCATGTCTCGTTTCAGCCCGATTCTCCTGTACGAACAGGTCTGAAACATTCACTGCCGTTCTTTTTTGATTTGATTGAAATACTTCTACCTTTTCCTCGACAACGCCGCTGTCACGGTTCATGATTCCGATTGCGGTCCCCTCTTCTGCCTGCAGCTGGATTACCACATGATGCAAAAACGCACCACTCTTCTTTCCGGTCACATTGACTTGCTTGATTTGGTATGGAAACAAAAATCTTAGCGTATCGACAACATGGATGAAATCATCGAGAATGAAATGACGTATTTCTCCGGGCAATGCCTTCCTGTTTTTCTGCATGATGACCATATTAGGTTCTTTCAACTCAGTCAGCTGTTTATATGCTGGAGCATATCTGCGGTTAAAACCGGTCATTAATATCAAGCCTTTTTCCTCAGCTAGCTCTTTCAATTCTCTCGCTTTTTCATATTCATAGGCAATGGGCTTGTCGACATACACATGAATACCAGCAAGCAGCAGTTGTTTTACAATTTCATGATGTGATTCGGTTGCACTATGTACAAAAGCTCCCTTAACACCGCTTTCAATGAGCTCATCCAGACTTAGATGGATATGGGAAAACCTATACTTAGCCGCAAGATTTTTTAACTTGGCAATATCACGCGTAAATAGGTGAAACTCAACATCACTCTTTTCTGCAAATACAGGCAAATAGGCTTTTTGCGCAATATCCCCTAAGCCAATGACTCCGATCTTCAACATGTCGATTTCCCCCCTGCAATTTTAGTTATTTAAAGTGTACACAGGAATGAGGACAATAAAAAGAAATCAGCCCTGAACAGGCTGATTTCATGATTTTTATTATTCCGGACTATTCATTAATCCAGGCAAGTCCGATTGTTCCCTGCCCTGTATGAGTACCAGGAACAGGACTGAAAATAGTCGTAATAAAAGTGATATCCGGATACTTTTGTTGCAATTCCTCGCGCCATTCCTCTGCCAATTGACCAACATTTCCATGAATGACACTAGCTTCCTTAATATTGCCTGAAGCTTCCTCTAAAATTTGAAACAGGCGTTCCTTGACCTTTTTTTCCGTCCTGATTTTATCAAAAAGGACTACCTTGCCATCATCGAACCTGACAATCAGCTTTAATTTAATCAAGCTGCCGATAATCACCTGAGTGGTAGATAAACGGCCACCTTTATGCAGCTGCTCTAGGCTGCCTGGTGCCATATATAAATTGGCCTTGTCAGGCAGCGTTCTTAAATAGGAAACAATTTCAGAATACGACTTTCCTGCCTTTTGAAGTTCAACACCTTTTTCAACCATGCGCCCTAACGGGTAGGAACCAATTTTAGAGTCAATAACATCGACTTTGAAATCTACCATGCCTGAAGCTGCCACGGAGGATTGATAAGTTCCTGTCAAAGCGCTCGAAGCGTGGATCGCGATCGCATGCTTATACTGCTCCTTAAGCTTCTGGTATAGTTCCACAAACTCCCCGATAGCAGGCTGCGATGTTTTAGGAAGGACCTTTGATGCTGCCAACTTTGGATAGAAATCCTCGGCAGTGATATCTACACCTTCCAAATATGATTCCTCACCAAAAATAATACTTAAAGGCACAACGTATATATGGTTATTTTTTATGAATTCTTCTGAAAGTCCAGATGTACTGTCGGTTACCCATGCAATCTCATTTAATGTAGTCATGATTTCTCCTGTTCTGTCAAAAATATCGATGAATATGCTTACATTTCCCATGATATATGAAGAAGCCTTATAAGACTATTAGTAATTTTCAAGAATACGATTTATTTGTTAAAAACAATGAAAAAGTTAATAACATAGACACATGTTTCTCATTCCGTATAAAGGGAACAATGGTAACAAATCTGACTGGAGGAAAGCGTCTTATGGACCAATATATCTATGCATTATATTCCCTCACCTACTTGTTTTTATTCCTATGGGGATTAAAATTGTCCATCAAAAATGGATTTTTTTCTTTGATGAATATTCTTTTGCTTGTAACATTCGGCTTAGTGTATGACAACCTCGTGCTTTCGATGGGGAGCATAATTGGGAAAGGCAGCTTTTAGAAGGATTGAATGAAATGCGCTACTGGTTCCACGCATTTTTTACTCCATTGTTGATAATATTTTCTTGGGCAGCTATCAGAGAGACAGGAATCCGCTGGGTGAATGTACGCACAGGACTTAACTTAGCGGTGATCTTTACTCTGGCCATGGCAATTGCAGAGCTTATACAAAATACCCTCGGAATTAAGCTTGAGCACTCGGAGAAATATGGAGTATTAAGCTATGAATCTGCAGGTTCACACGGTCCTCCAATTATGATTATCGGGGTTACCGTTGCATTACTGCTTGCAGGGGTTATCCTCTGGAAAAAGCTGAAATGGAAATGGATGGCCATAGGTGTCATTTTGATGGGTATAGGAAGCGCTCTGCCGATCCCATTGGAGAGTGATGCAGTTACTAACGGCTTTGAACTAATATTACTAATTTCATTATGGGCAACTAAAGCTTTTCTTGAAAGAATTCAGATCAGGCCACAAGATGAGTCGACCTAATCTGTTTTAAAATAAACTCTTCACTTCCTGTACCGACAACTGCCTTCCTGCAGAAACAACTTTTTCATCAATCACCAAAGCTGGTGTACTCTTCACTTTATACTTTTCGATTTCATTTCGATCTTCCACCTTTTCAACGATCGCTGCAACACCCGCTTCCTTTACAGCAGCATTTATACTCTTTTCAAGACTTTGGCACTTATCGCAACCAGGACCCAATACTTTAATGATCATATGTTCATTCTCCTTTCACTTGTAATCACAGATTGATTTAATAAGGCTTTATACCTTGAATTTACCCTCTTTTTGAAAATAAAAGACCTTTTTCTGATAGCTTTTTATTTTTTACCTATAACAGATTGGTGTTACCGACAGAGCTGGAATATCTGCTTACCGCTTTCTCATTTAGACAGGTTTGGAGCTATAGGGGGCGAAGTTGTCATTCTGACAGCTTTTCTGGTCCATGGGCCAAAGCTGTCAAGATTCCATCATTATTCTGACAGCTTTTCTGGAGAATGAGCTAAACCTGTCATGATTCCTTCGTTATTCTGACAGCTTTTCTGGAGAATGAGCCAAAGCTGTCAAGATTACATCATTATTTAGACAGCTTTTCAAAATAATGAGTCAAAGCTGTCAAGATTACATCATTATTTAGACAGCTTTTCAAAATAATGAGTCAAAGCTGTCATGATTCCATCATTATTTAGACAGCTTTTCTGGAGAATGGACCAAAGCTGTCATGATTCCTTCGTTATTTTGACAGCTTTTCAGGTGCATGGACCAAACCTGTCATGACTCCACCGGTTTTCTGACAGCTTTTCAGGCCAATGGGCCAAAGCTGTCAAGATTCTAACAGAGCTATCTTTTAAAAAGCTATTCCACCAAGGAAGTCCAATTACTTTTTAGCATTCAAAAAATATGAGAAAATAAAATAGCAATTGAATTGATAAGGAGGCGGATGATATGCCACAAAATCTCCAAGATACAACAACATTACATAATGGTGTCAAGATGCCATGGTTTGGCCTTGGTGTGTTCAAGGTCCAGGAAGGATCCGAAGTTGTAGAATCTGTTAAAGCAGCGCTTAGAAATGGCTACAAGAGTATCGACACCGCAGCGGTTTATAGGAATGAGGAAGGCGTAGGACAGGCGATTAAGGAAGCTGGTGTTCCTCGTGAAGAGTTGTTTATCACGACGAAGGTCTGGAATTCTGACCAAGGTTATGAATCAACACTCCAGGCATTCGAGACGAGCATGGAAAAGCTTGGCCTTAATTATCTGGACCTTTACCTGATTCACTGGCCGGTTGCAGGCAAATATAAAGAAACCTGGAAGGCACTCGAAAAGCTTTATAAGGATGGACAAGTCCGCGCAATTGGCGTGAGTAACTTCCATGTTCATCATCTTAAAGATTTGATGGCTGATGCTGAAATAAAGCCAATGGTCAACCAGGTTGAATACCATCCGCATCTTGCGCAGACTGAGCTGCTTGAATTCTGCAAAGCCGAGGGCATCCAAATGGAAGCCTGGTCTCCATTGAAGCAGGGTGAGCTTTTATCAGAACCAACAATCGCCGAAATCGCCGAAAAGCATAAGAAATCACCTGCACAAGTGATCCTGCGCTGGGATTTACAAAACGAAGTGGTAACGATTCCGAAATCGATCAAGGAACATCGCATTATTGAAAATGCAAATATCTTCGATTTCGAGCTTTCTGCCGACGATATGGACCGCCTGAACAGTTTGAATAAGAACGAGCGTGTAGGACCGGATCCGGATAATTTCGATTTTTAATAAGAAATGGAAGGCGCAGAATTATTTTCTGCGTCTTTTTCTGCACAAAAACTAACACCATACATTTATACCTAAATATAGTATCAGGTGCTAAAAATCACATCTTTTTATAACCATGCATGATAAACTGCAAAGGAATAAATTTAGAAAGGGGTTTTTAGCATGGATTTCCCACAGCTTAAAATTGGCCATATGGTTCCAAGAGTCCCAATAATGCAAGGCGGAATGGGGGTAGGAATCTCGCTCAGCGGATTGGCATCAGCGGTTGCAAACGCAGGTGGAATTGGCATCATTTCCGGAACGGGGATTACGGTTGAAGAAATGCGACTACATATCAGGAAAGCCAGGAAGCTTACACAGGGTACCGGGTACATTGGTGTAAACGTATTGTTCGCGATGAATGATTTTGCTGAAAAAATGAAGGCCGCACTAGATGAAAAAGTTGATTTCATCATATCAGGAGCAGGGATATCAAGAGATATGTATTCATGGGGAAAGCAAGCTGGTATCCCGGTTATATCAATTGTCTCCTCTGCCAAGTTAGCTAAAATCTCGGAACGCCTGGGAGCTGCTGCTGTGGTAGTTGAAGGATTTGAGGCAGGAGGTCATCTTGGTACTGACAAGCCTCTTTTTGATATCCTTCCTGATATTGTTGAGTCTGTGTCCATCCCGGTAATCGCTGCCGGAGGAATCATGACTGGTGCTGATATCGCGAAAGCTTTTTCTCTTGGAGCTTCCGGCGTTCAAATGGGCACAAGGTTTGTGGCCAGCGATGAATGTGACGCTCCTCAAAGCTTCAAGGAGAAATACGTGTCCGCCACTGAAAAAGACATATTGCTGGTGAAAACCACAGTGGGTCTGCATGGTCGGGCCATTGCCAATCACTTTACCAAGCTAATCACCACCTCAGATAAACTAAGGATCAAAAAATGTCGTGATTGCCTGAAAAATTGCTCCTATCAATTTTGTACACTAGACTCTCTGCTTACCTCCGTTGCTGGCGATGTAGAGAATGGCCTGGTATTCGCTGGATCAAGGGTAAGTGAAATTAAAGAAATCCTCCCTGTCCGAACAATCATGGAAAATTTAAGAACAGAATTTAAAGCAGCCGCTCAAAGCTTTGCTTAATTGAAATACAGACAACCGCTTCTGTGGTTGTCTGTATTTCTTTACATAGTAATTGAAAATTCCTGGTTTGAACGCTTCTCTTTTATATGAACCCGTTCATTGAAATAGATTTCTCTGTCATTCATTAAAATGACGGTCGAGCTTCTTGTCCCGTATCCCTCACTTTTGATGAACATCGGTGACAGTAAACGTTCCCACTCCAGAGAGACTCCTGTCGATGGCAGCAGATGGTCCGGAGCGGGATCGGCATTTTCCAAATGGGCAAATAATCGGTCAACCAAATCTGAATGGTCTTCAGAAATGATGCTGGCAAGGCCCTCTTTCCCTCGTTCTACTTTTGGCCAGGCCGTATTAAGCAGGTGGTTGCTGACACCATAGATGCCAGGCTCAATTTTTTGCATGGGTCCTCCACGGTTGGAAAAATAATATAGCTCCTCCAAATTCCCTGCTAAAAGATTATAACCAGGATATTCCTGACTGCGATTGGCCATCTCCATTAAATAGGCCTGGGGATTGACTGTCCCTTTCAGAAAATCTGCTACAAGCTCCCCGCGGGTTCTTTTTTCAATGGTCTGTTCACTTGGGTCTCGATAATTGGTCAGGGCGGCAAACTTGCCTGAAGTTGTCACCCCCATCCAGGTTCCCATTTTTTCAAGATCACGGCCGGCGAGCAGCTCTGGTGCTTCTTCCCAAAAATTCGCTGGCGCAGTTTCGCGGGCATATGCCTCATCCCTATTTGCAGCGACAATCAACTTATACTTCGGATGCGCTTTGTAGGCAAATAAAATCAAACACATTTTTCATCACGGCTTTCATTCCATTTTTCCTCTATTATAACTTAACGCAAAAAAGAGAAGGACTAAGTCCCTCTCTTTTCATCTTTTTATAAGGCTTTTTTCTCAAACTTTGTTGCTATTGACTACAAAATAGGAGTGATTGAACTATTTTTCTTCTCAAAGCAGACTCTTGTTACGAGAAAAGAGCATGCAAACTTAATACCGAACTACAAAATGGCGTTATATTACGTTAAAATCGGCTTTAGGATTTTAACAATACTCTTTACGAAAACAGCCTTTTATAAAAGCATACCTGCCATTGCTGCACTTAAAAGTGATGCAAGCATACCTGCGACAACAGCTCTTACACCCATTCTAGCGATGTCCCCGCGACGGTTTGGCGCAAGGCTTCCAAGTCCGCCAAGCAAGATACCCATTGAGGATACGTTTGCGAATCCACAAAGCGCAAAGCTGATGATTGCAACAGTTTTTGCAGATAATTGTTCAATTTGCGGTGCAAATGAAGAGTAAGCTACAAATTCATTCAAGATTAATTTTTGACCAATGAATCCGCCAGCTTTTACAGCTTCATCCCAAGGTACGCCGATAGCGAAAGCGAGTGGCGCGAATACAAAGCCAAGGATTGTTTCAAGAGTTATGTTTCCAGCTCCGAAGAATCCACCAACGAATCCAAGCAGCCCATTGATCAAAGCAATCAATGCAATGAAGGCAAGCAACATGGCACCGATATTCAATGCCAACTGAAGACCTGTGCTGGCACCCTTAGCTGCAGCATCGATTACGTTGACTGAATCCGTGTCTTTTTCCATCTTCAGTTCATCAGACGACTCAGATTTTTCTGTTTCGGGAATCATGATTTTAGCCATTATCAAACCTGCCGGAGCAGCCATGAAGCTTGCTGCAAGCAAGTATTCTAACGGAACACCTAATAATGAGTACCCAATCAATACGGAACCTGCAACAGAAGCCAGTCCTCCAACCATGATTGCAAATAATTCTGACTGAGTCATTTTCGCGATATAAGGCTTAACAACAAGCGGTGCTTCTGTCTGGCCTACGAAAATGTTAGCTGCTGCTGAAAGTGATTCAGCCTTGCTTGTGCCCAGCAATTTAGAAAGCGCGCCGCCCAGGATCTTGATAACTACCTGCATAATTCCCAGGTAGTAAAGCACAGAAATTAAAGAAGAGAAGAAAATAACAACTGTTAGTACTTGGAAAGCGAATACAAAGCCAATATTTTCTGCCTGGAACAATCCGCCGAACAGGAATTGCACACCAGCGTCGGTATAGTTGACGATTTCGTTGACCCCAAGTGAAAGCTGTTTCAGTAAGAGCTTACCTGTTTCCCATTTCAATACTAAGAATGCAAAAATGAATTGGATTGCCAACCCACCTAAGATTGTCCTTAAATTGATTGATTTTTTGTTATTCGAGAAAATAAAAGCAATTCCCAACACGACAGCAATCCCTATTAAACCCCATAAGATATTCATTATTGACCCACCTCTTGTTGTGATATTTGATGAAAAGTTGTTAACGTTTACAAATAATATGAAAAAAATTTCAATAAAACGTTTACATTTGTTTACCTCAAACTTTCTATAGCAAATATATCAGAAGTTAAGAACTTTTGTAAATAAGTTTTTGAACAAATGTAAAATGAAATTTATCCCTATTTCACCATTTCGACAAAAATACCCGCAGGGTCGTAAAAACCTATCGGGTATTTGTTCCTTCTCCTCATAATTGACAACTTAAAAACCTTCAAAAGGCTTACTTATCCAACAAGAATTTTGCAGTGAACTGGTCAGTTACGAGCACATTTGTATACTTCCCCTTTAATGCACCATAAATACCATCAATTTTATGAGCTCCGCCTGCTACTAAAATGGAATACTTTTTCTTCTTTAACTCTTCAAGCTCAATACCTAATGTTCTCGCATTAAGATTTTCGTTACAAACCTTCCCGTCTTTATCAAAGAAGCGTGAACAGATATCGCCGACCGCTTTTGAATAAATGACTTGCAGATCCTCTTCTGTAAAATATCCCAGCTGGAACAATAACGATTCTGATTTTATTGGCCCGATGGTATAGACTGCAATGTTTGACTGCTTCCCCATTTCAAGGATTTTTTTAATATGCCTGTCCGCTTCCATCGCTTGTTTTACCACAACATGATCAACAATCGCCGGGAGAGGAAGATGATGGGGTGCGCTGTTGAAGGCCTTGCCGAATAAATACAGGATTTCATTTGCGTACGTATTCGTTTCAGAGTGGCTGACCCCACCCTTCAACTGGACGACCTTAACATTCTTGCACGGTTTCTGCTTCAGTTCCAGAGCTACATGATAAAGCGTCGTTCCCCAAGTGACACCAATAATATCATCATGGTCAACCACTTCATTCAAAAAAGCAGCAGCCTTCTCCCCGAGATATGTTTTGATTACACTGTCTTCATATTGTGGAATATGGGTGACGATTGCCTTTTTCAACCCAAACTTTTGTTCAAGTTGTGCTGACAAATTCTCTACATCCTCTGTAGGGTCCATGATTTTGATATCGACGATACCCTCCTGCTTTGCAATCTGCAGGAACCTTGATACTGTAGGCCTCGATACTCCCAACTCTTTGGCAATATCATTCTGGTTATAATCAAGTAAATAATACAGCTTAGCTGCCTCGATTATCTTCAATAATTTTTCTTTCTCCATCCCTGATCACCCTTGGAAATGACTTAAATACAATACATTCATTTTAACAAAAAAACCGCATGAAAACATTTACATTTTAAAAAAGAACAAAATGTTCAATTTTCACCATATCTTTACATATGTTTAACTATTAGCGAACAATTAAATCATTGAAAAGTTAAACGAATTTGCTTTTTTCCTCTCTTTTGGTTTTTCAGGTACGTTATCAAAAATGGAAAATGTATCAGAGTCTTGGAAGATAAGCTTCTGCAAACTGCCCCAAAAAAAGGGTATCTTCCTCAATTGAGAAGATACCCTTGCTCTCTGTTATGGTTGTTTACGCTTCGGAATTTTACCAATTCCTAGCTCTCTTGCCTCCTTGCTTAATGCTTTGATTAAACTGAAGGCCATTAGAGCCATGATGATGGAGAACGGCAGCGCAGCAACAATCATTGTGTTTTGCAAAGCTTGTAACCCGCCGGAATACAGCAGCACCAATGAAATGGCCGCGAGCATGATTCCCCAGGTGAATTTGATCCTGTTTCCTGGTGTCAGTGAACCATTCGTCGTCATCATGCCTAAAACGAATGTCCCTGAATCAGCTGAAGTAATAAAGAATGTTCCAATGAGAATCATGGCCAGGATGGACAATAATGAACTCATTGGATAATTGGCGAATACTCCAAACAGTGATTCTTCTGTAGCCAGCTCGGAAATATTCGCAATTCCTTCATGCTCCAGCATGATCGCTGACCCGCCGAATGCAGAAAACCATAGGAAGCCAATCAGGGAAGGGACGAGAAGAACACCGAATACAAATTCCCTTATGGTACGGCCTTTAGAAACTCGAGCTATAAAAATCCCTACAAATGGTGCCCATGCAATCCACCATGCCCAATAGAAAATGGTCCAGCCGTTAATCCATGAACGGACACCTTCATTCAACGGAGCTATACGGAAGCTCATTGCAGGCAGGTTTTGCAGGTAGGTTCCTATTGTGTTCGTAAATAGATTCAGGATAAATTGCGTAGGTCCTAGAACTAGTACGGCCAACAGCAATATCGCAGCAAGAACCATGTTGACATTGCTCAAAATCTTGATTCCTTTTCCTAGTCCAGACCATGCTGAAATCATGAATAATACAGTAACGATTAGCACAATCAACAATTGAGCAGTGAAACCCGTAGGTATTCCAAACAGGTAAGATAGCCCTCCGTTAATTTGTACAGCTCCAAATCCTAAAGTTGTTGCCACACCGATTACAGTCGCTACGACGGAAATTACATCCACTACTTTTCCAGCTACCCCATTGGTGCGGTCCCCTAATATTGGTTCAAGCGTAGAACTGATCAACCCTGGCTTTCCATGGCGGAAATTGAAATAAGCAAGAACTAGTGCCACGATTCCATAGATGGCCCATGCATGGATTCCCCAATGGAAAAATGTGAACCTCATTGAATCGCGGATCGCCTCGTCAGATCCCGGCTCTACTCCAGTCGGTGTCGATACCATATAGTGGCTGATTGGTTCAGCAGTGCCCCAGAAAACCAGTCCAATCCCCATACCTGCACTGAAAAGCATCGCATACCAGGTCAGGGTAGAAAATTCCGGACGGTCATCCTGCCTGCCAAGCCTGATTTTACCCAGTGGGCTGATCAGGAAATATAGACAAACAATAACAATCACAGAAACGAGGATTAAATAATACCATCCCAAAGAATCAGTGATGAAAGCCTGTATATTAGCTGTAACTGATTCAAGTTTATCTGGAACAAACACACCGAACAGGACCATTAAAAGCAAAATCCCTGTCGATATGAAAAAAACAGATGAATCCTTTTTCATCAAAAAACTCCCTTCATTAATGTTGCACTATAATACCCTACCACAAATTCATGTTTTTTTAAAAAGATTGTACTCATAGCAGAGATAGTATTACCGATTAAAGTCATAAAAATGATTGTCCAAAATTCTTTTTTATGGGGGCTTCACTTTCAGTCTCAACTACTGCATTTCCCCATATCCTTGCCCAAAAACCAAATTTTATGGACGTCGGAGTTCAATACTCCCTGGCTTCCTGTACTAAATTTTTATGTATTTTCTTCGATAAAGGTTTTTTTCGCATTGACTGTTGCTGTTCAAACCTGAATATTCAGCACCCTGCCAATACGTATCAGGGCTTTTCAAGATGACTTCTGACTGGGATGCATGGAACTCGAATTTTTTTACTTTTAGATGTACGATAAACCAACATTTTTTCCAACAGATTTCCAATATCATTCTATTAGTCTATTGTATCCTTGTCGGAATTTGGTTAAAATTGTAAGAGGTAACCAAATTGAATGAGAAATGTTAGGAGAAGATATTTTGGATAAAAAACTGTTTATTAGAACATTAGCAATTGGAGCCATTTTCTTGGTCACCTACCTTGGGGCGGAGAATTTAGGATCAATTGAAAATCCAACTGCTCAGACACAAGCGGCAGTTGCACCAAAAATTACCCGAACAGATGCTCATTCAGTAACAAAAAATATTGTTGATAAAAAAGTTCTTGAGGATTTCATCAATACTGAAGAGAAAAAAATGATTGAGGCTGTCCCGCACATCAGTCAGCTTCCCGAATTACAACGCGGGTGTGAAGTAACCAGCCTAACGATGCTTTTGCAGTATGAAGGAATCACAGCCGATAAGATGACCTTAGCTAAGCAGATACATAAAATTTCGTTCCGCGACACAAATTATGTTCACGGCAATCCATATAATGGCTTCGTTGGCGATATCTATACCTTCAACAAGTCAGGATATGGCGTTTACCACGGTCCTGTAGCAAAGCTTGCAGAGACTTATCTGCCCGGGAAAATCAAGGACATTACCGCACAATCAATCGATGCTTTATATGAACTGATCGACAACGGCTCTCCAGTTTGGATCATCACCAACTCTACTTTCGCGCCGCTTCCCGAATCGGAGTTTACTGTTTGGAAGACCAATACAGGAAATGTGAAGATTACTTACAAAGAACACAGTGTTTTAATTGTCGGCTATGATGAGGAATTCATTTACATAAACGACCCTCTTGCCAGTGATGGTTATAAAGCCGTCCCACGGACCCCATTCGAAAAAGCCTGGGTACAGATGGGCAGCCAGGCGATCGGAATTGAAAAATAATAGATTATTAATATAGGAGTTTTTTATATAGAAAATCGGCAGGAGCTTTATCCTGCCGATTTTTGATTAAGCATACAATTTATTTTCTTCTTCTTTTTTGAAAAAGCTCTTCATCGCGTGGAATACGTCAGCCTTCTGCTTGAGGATATAGTAACGGAAGTTATCGTCTTTCATGTTTTTATACGCGGACATTAGGGTCGAGTGGCGGTTGTACTGGTTGACTTCTCCATAACCAAACATATTGGAGACCTTCATCAGTTCTTCTACTAATTTCACACAGCGGGCATTGTCGGAGGTTAGGTTATCACCATCGGAAAAGTGGAATGGGTAGATGTTGAACTTGCTTGGGTTGTATTTTGCATCAATAAGTTCTAATGCTTTTCGATAGGCGGATGAACATATTGTACCTCCGCTTTCCCCTTTTGAGAAGAAGTCTTCCTCGGAAACAACTTTTGCTTCTGTATGGTGGGCGATAAATTCGATTTCGACTGTTTCATATTTGGAGCGTAGAAAACGGGTCATCCAGAAGAAAAAGCTCCTCGCCATGTATTTTTCCCAAAGCCCCATACTTCCGCTCGTATCCATCATCGCAAGCACTACAGCTTTTGAGTCCGGCTTCACGACTTCATTCCATGTCTTGAATTTAAGGTCTTCTTTGTAAATAGGGTGGAATGATGGTTTCCCGGTCATTGCATTCCGTTTATACGCCGACATCATTGTCCTTTTCTTATCAATATTCCCCATCAATCCAGTCTTCCTGATATCGTTGAATTCAATATTTTCAACCAGATGCTCCTGATCTTCCTTCTTCTTGAGATTCGGAAGCTCCAACTCTTTAAATAGTGCTTCTTCAATTTCCATCATCGATACTTCTGCTTCGTAATAGTCTTCACCAGCCTGGTCTCCTGCGCCTTGCCCTTTACCTGGACCTTGCTGCTGACCGGAACCATCACGGGCAACGACATCGCCGACTTTACTGTCGCCATTCCCCTGGCCGACGTGCTTATTCTTATCATAGTTATAACGGATTTTGTACTCATCCAGTGACCTTATCGGAATCTTTACGACATCCCTGCCGTTGGACATGATAATATTTTCTTCGGTGATCAAATCAGGCAGATTGCTCTTTATTGCTTCCTGCACCTTTTCCTGATGGCGCTGTTGGTCATCATGTCCTTTGCGGTGGAGGGACCAATCTTCCTGGGAAATCACAAACTGGTGATTGCTTTCATCGGTCATTTTCAACCCCTCCTTTGAAATTTTAATTTTGACAGTAACACAATACAGTATACATTCATACAATATCCCGATGGACTTTACCTTATGGGAATTGTAATTACTCTATCTTATGCAGGAAGACAAAATAATTTACAAATAATTTTGACAATTAACCATTTCTCCTATGGATGGACAAGCCCATTTTATCTTCAAATCCTTCTGGGCATTATTGTCCTTCATAGCTGAAGTACAGGTGGAAGTTCTTTTATACAGGCAGCCCTATTGCCTGTTCCCAGCAGCAGACACTGATAACTTGCAATAACCTTATTCTGCTATCAGCAAATTTAATTTCTCGGATAGGCAGCTTTTCCTCTTTGCCCGCTGAACCTGTCCGAAGTTGAACCGGATAGGGCCTCATAAAGCTTGCAAGCCAGTGAAGCAGCCCGAATTACCGAGGTCTCGTTATGTCCTCAAAAAAATAACCTCTGCATGATCAGCAAAGGTTATTTCTTTTCATTGGCTTTATCAAATTGAATAGGATCCGGAACTTTATCATAATCTTCTTTCAAGACTTCGCCTGTGCGTCGGTTCTCCATTTGCTTCCCAAGATTTTCAATTTCTTCTTCGTTGCGAGCCATGGAACTATTTTTAGGAACATAGTCTTTTGGCAACTCTTTTTTAGCCATTCTAATCACCTCTTGCCTGTACTATTCCCGCTATCAATATTTTATAAACTAATAGGACCTGCAATCTGCATGCAGGTCCCCTCGTTTTATCTATTTAACAGACTTCCGACATACCTCAACAATTCATTGGCTGAGGTAGAGTTATAACCATGCTCATCGATTAGTCTTGCGACAACATTATTGATTTTCTTCAATTGTGTCTCATCAGGAGTCTTTGTTGAAGTCGTGATCTTGACGATATCCTTCAAGTCAGCGAATAGCTTCTTCTGGATCGCTTCTCGCAGTCGGTCATGTGAATTGTAATCAAACCTCTTGCCTTTACGCGCATACGCAGAAATTCTGATTAATATCTCTTCGCGGAAGGCTTTCTTCGCATTTTCAGAAATGCCAATCTGCTCCTCGATGGAGCGCATCAGCTTCTCATCCGGATTGATTTCCTCACCAGTCAGCTGATCACGCATCTTCGCCTTATTGCAATATGCCTCAACATTATCAAGGTAATTGTCCATGAGAGTTTTAGCTGATTCTTCGTATGAATACACGAATGCCTTTTGAACTTCTTTTTTTGCGATATCATCGTATTCCTTACGCGCAATAGAAATATAGTTCAGGTAACGCTCTCTTGTCTCGGCCGTAATGGATGGGTGCTGGTCAAGACCTTCCTTAAGTGATCTCAGCACATCTAAAGCATTAATCGTTTTAACTTCCTTCCTGATGATTGTCGAAGAAATCCGGTTGATGACATAACGCGGGTCAATTCCGCTCATGCCTTCATCCTGATGCTCCTTCTTCAGTTCCTCTACATCAGCTCTGTTATATCCTTCGACACTCTCTCCATCGTAAAGCCTCATTTTCTTGATCAGATCAATATCGCCTTTTTTCGGATCTTTCAGGCGCGTTAGAATCGTGAACATCGCAGCCACCCTCAGAGTATGCGGAGCGATATGAACATCATTTACGTCGCTTTCCCTGATCATCTTGTCATAGATTTTCTCTTCTTCGGACACCTTTAAGTTATATGGAATCGGCATCACGATAATACGTGAATGCAAGGCTTCGTTCTTTTTATTGGAGATGAAAGAACGATATTCCGTTTCATTTGTATGGGCAACAATCAATTCATCAGCGCTGATCAATGCAAATCTTCCCGCTTTAAAATTGCCTTCCTGTGTCAGGCTCAGCAAATGCCAGAGGAATTTCTCATCGCATTTCAGCATTTCCTGGAACTCCATCATTCCCCGGTTCGCTTTGTTCAACTCGCCATCAAATCGGTATGCACGCGGATCGGATTCAGATCCATATTCCGCGATAGTAGAGAAGTCAATGCTACCTGTCAAATCCGCAATATCCTGGGATTTTGGATCGGATGGACTGAATGTTCCGATACCCGTCCGCTTATCCTCAGAGAAGAAAATCCGCTCTACTATAACATCCTCAATCCTGCCGCCATATTCCTGCTCAAGTCTCATCATATTAAGCGGCGACAGATTGCCTTCAATCCGAATGCCATACTCATCATAAAAATCCTTGCGTAAATGATGTGGAATCATGTGCAGCGGGTCTTCGTGCATTGGGCAGCCCTTAATCGCATAAATTGCTCCCCTGTCTGTATGGGAATATGCCTCCAGCCCTCTTTTCAGCATCGTGACGAGAGTCGATTTACCCCCACTTACAGGTCCCATCAACAGAAGGATCCGTTTCCTGACATCCAGCCTTTTCGCTGCCGGATGGAAATACTCCTCGACTAGCCTCTCCAATGCTTCCTCAAGGCCGAATAATTGGGAATTAAAGAAGGAATAGCGCTTCTTGCCTTTTTCGTTTTCAATCCCTGCGTCTTTGACCATATTATATACACGCGAATGTGCCGATTGAGCAACCCATGGCTGTTCCTTCACAATTTCAAGATACTCCCTGAACGTCCCTTCCCACTTAAGCTTCTCTTCATCCTGGCGATACATCTCAATCTTTTTTAAAATATCCATATGGACCTCCCCATCTAGCGTTATCAAGAGACGATTAATAAATTCTATGCAGCAAACAATTTGAACATGCGTAAACGTTCTGCTGTCATGATTGTCCTTTTTATTTATAACAGCAAAAAATGTCACTCTCCTTCACAGTTAGGACATAATAGGATATAATAATTTCTATATGGACAAAGACGAATAAAAGGGAGGCTTACATACATGAAATTAATTCTAATTATAGGTGTAACTATTGCATTCTTATCTGCAATCTTCACTGCAGGTTACGATGATAAGCCGGGGATCACGAAAAAATAAAAAGCTGCCGATTGGCAGCTTTTTTACTTTCTCAACATTATTTTTTATTCAAATTTTGCTTTTCCACAAACTCCTTCATATACATCCGCGATTTACCTCCGACCATTTTTACCATTTGGCCAGTCCATGTATCCTCTCGTTTTCCGCCCGTTCTGACGCGATAATATTCAGAAGTCGTTTCATTATAATCATGCATCTGTTTTTCAAACAAGCTCCGATCCTTTTGATATTCGTTTTCCATATAAATATTTGCCATCGGGAGGCGTGGCTTCAGGTCCGTTTCCTGGTCAGGATAGCCCACTGCCATGCCAAACAGAGGAATAACATGTTCAGGTGTCTTCAATACATCCTTCACTGCCTCAAGATCATTGCGGATCCCACCGATATAGCAAATACCAAGTCCCAATGATTCAGCAGCAATTGCTGCATTCTGGGCGGCTAAAGCTGCATCGATCAGCGCAACCATGAATTTTTCAGTGCTTTCAATCGACTCACTCAGATCTGCATTTTCCATTTCACCAACTACCATAAGGCGATGAAGATCTGCACAAAATACAAAAAAGTGTCCATTTGCTGCTACATACGCCTGATTACCAGCCAATTCAGCCAGCTTGTCCTTCTTTTTCTGGTCCGTAACACCAATAATCGAATACGCCTGTATGAAGCTAAAAGTAGAAGCTGCCTGTGCGCTCTTCACAATCGCTTCAATTTGCTCCCTGTCCAGCCGTTGCTCCTTAAAACGCCTAATAGAACGATGTTGTAATAGAGTCTCAATCACCTGGTTCATTTTATTAACAACTCCTTCTGGATTATGCATAGCCTGACAAAGTCACACTTTAATTCTCATTGGCTCCATAGCCCCATTCGTATTCCTAAGTCCCATCAGGCAAGTTCATGCCAAAAAGGAGACCTGAAATGGCCTCCTAGTATTTACGCAAATCGCGATAGTCCTGCTGTCTCAGCGCCTCATAAATCAATATAGCAGCTGTATTAGACAGGTTTAATGAACGGATATTCTCATTCATAGGCAACCTCAGGCATGTTTCCATATTCGCTTCGATTACTTCTTTAGGAAGTCCTGTTGTTTCTCTGCCAAAAATAAAGAAAAAATCCTGTTCGGTTGCACTATAATCAAAATCGGAATGCGCCTTTTTACCAAATTTGGTCACATAAAAGAATTCTCCGCCTTCGTTCTGTGTATAAAAGTCCTCGAGAGAATCGTAATAATGAATCTTCACATGATCCCAGTAATCCAAACCCGCCCTCTTCAACATCTTGTCATCCGTTGAAAATCCTAACGGCCTGATTAAATGAAGCTCGGTATCGGTACCAGCACATGTGCGCGCAATATTGCCAGTGTTTGCTGGAATGAGCGGCTGGTATAATACAACATGCAATGCCATGACTTTCACCTCTAATAAAAACTACAGCTATTATACCATTACACTCCTGCACAACAAAAGAAATGACGCCGTACAAATGTCGGAACGTCATCACTGATCGTCGTAATCATCAGTAATCGTAAAGAACTTGTATTTAATATTCTGGGTATAGGCGGTCGAATCCTCATAAGCCCAATACCGCATCCTGCTGTTATACGTATGGGCATTGACGAGCGGCATGCCATCCCCGTCGTGTCCCGTAACAATTGTGGTATGGTCGAAGCGGCCATCCCCCTGAAAATCATAGCAGATGACATCTCCAAGCTTCAGCTTTTCAGCACTATTTACTTCTCTTCCCCTCAACCCAAACTTAGATCCTGGGATGTACCAACGCATCGCATTGGCGACCGACCAGCTGAAGCTCCAATTATCATTCTGCATCCACCAGCCATTGCTTCGGTTCGGATACCCTCGCATCGGCCCTCCTCCTACATGGAGGCATTGTGAGATGTAGTTGGTACAGTCTACCTCGAACTTCTTATAGGCAGGGTTGTAGTCATTCCACCATCTTTCCGCATACTGGACGGCCTTGAGCCTGTCATATCTAAACCCCTTTCTCTCCTGCTCCGCCTCCTGCTGTACAATAGCAGGCAACTTTTCCTCCCTGCCCTGTGACGCCTTGATCTCTTTCAGCTTTTCATCCTTAACAAGGACGCCCTTGTAAAATTCCGCTTGTCTCTTCTCTACTTCCTCTTCCATGTAAAATAAATCCCGTTGTTTAATCAAATACTGAAAATGAACCTCATATAAAACTGAGGCATTCTCCTTATCTTCAAACTTCTCCTCAATCCTGCCATTTGCCTTTGCTTTTACAATTTCAGCAGATCTACTGGCAAAACTCTGCTTTTTCAGCTCTATACTGGGACACTCGTGCAGTTGATTTCGCGGCATAGATACACATTGAAGGACACGCTGTTCCAGCAGTTCCTGCAGTTGTTCACGCATGTTCATCTCTCCCTTCACCATTCATATTTATGAAGCGTTCCATGATTTCACGCATAAAAAAAGAATGGATTTAACGAAATCCATCCTACTTACACAGTTATATTTGACTCTGGGTTGTCCTTGAAAAACTCCATTCCTTTATCGATCTCATTCAGTACTTCCTCATCCTTCTCAACAGCAGAAGCACGTTTCAATGCGTCCAACGCATCAGGTCCTCCAATTTTGCCAAGCGCCCATGCTGCTGTTCCTCTGAGAACAGGTCTTGGGTCATCCTTCAACACCTTGATCAACTCATGTATTGCTGTATCATCCTTATAATGCGCAAGGGCAATGATTGCATTGCGCTGAATAGGCTTCTTTCCCCTCCACGACCCGGATATATGTCCGTATTTTTCTTTAAAATCACGGTTACTCATGGTCAGTAAAGGTTTCAGAAGGGGCTTTGCAATTTCAGGGTCTGGCTCCATTTCTTCATGGAAATGAAAATCCTTCCCTTTATTCTCAGGACATACAGTCTGGCAAGTATCACATCCATATAAACGGTTTCCAAGCTTCTCCCTGAATTCATCCGCCAAAAAACCCTTAGTCTGAGTCACGAAGGCAATACATTTTTGTGCATCAAGCTGTCCGCCCTGAATAAGCGCACCAGTCGGACAAACATCCACACACTTATTGCAGCTCCCACAGCGATCCTCCATAGGTGTATCAGGCTCAAATGGGATAGTCGTAATCATTTCACCCAAATAGACGTATGATCCAAACTCAGGTGTGATAATCGAACAGTTTTTTCCGCTCCAGCCTATCCCTGCCCGTTCGGCAACTGCCCGGTCTACTAGCTCGCCCGTATCGACCATCGACTTGAACCTGGCTTCAGGGACCTTCGAAGCAATGTATTCCTCCAGTTTTTTAAGCCTGTCCCTAAGGACCACGTGGTAATCGGTCCCCCATGATGCACGGCAGAAGATTCCACGCCGTTCCCCCTTCTTGCTTACAACATGGGTTTTCATTTTAGAAGGATAAGCGAGCGCAATCGAGATGATCGACTTTGGACGGTCAAAAATCAAGGCAGGCTCCGTTCTCTTCTCAATATCCTTTTCCTCGAACCCTGATTGATATTGAAGTTCCTGCTGTCTATACAACCTGAGCTTCATCTCCTCAAAGGTCGTAGGTGCGGCAAAACCAATTTTATCGATTCCGATCGTTTTGCTGTATTCAATAATATCCTTTTTAAGACTAGTTATATCCATTGCGGTTTCCTCCTTTCTATTTTGATATCTATATATTGAAACCAATAAATTTAAAAGCAAATTACTTTTATGATAAACTATTTTAAAGCAGATTTGGAGGTGGAATCAATGGAAATTCAAGTTTCCAGTGGGTTATGTGGTCTAATTCCCGGATTCAAAGTCGGGGTTATCGAGTATAAGGACATACAGGTAGGTAAGTCTCCGCAAATGTTAAAAGGAAGACTGCAGCTTTTCCAGGAATCAATCTACTTCGACCTTCTGGAAAAAAACGTAACCGAGCTTGAAGGCATCAAAGAGTGGCGAGGAATTTTCAAAACAACAGGGAAGGACCCTAACCGTTATAGACACTCGGCCGAAGCCCTCTACCGCAGAATCGGAAAGCAGAATTACCTTCAATCCATACATAGTGCGATAGATTTGAATAATTTCTTCTCGCTTGAATATCAGATTCCAATAGGAGTTTACGACAGTGACAAGCTAATAGGCAATGTAACAATTAAATTAGGAGAAGAGAGCGAAGAGTACACAGGTTTAAATGGAAGAACCAATAACCTCGCCAACCTAATTATCTCTGCAGATGAACAAGGACCATTCGGCAGCCCATTTGTAGATTCAGAAAGAACTGCCGTGACAGAAGAAACTACCAACGCCCTGCAGATAGTCTATTTAAGACCTTCATCCTCCCTTGAAAGCATGCAAAAAATGACCGAATCACTAATGAACATGTTTACCCAAATCCATGGTGGATCTGGCACATATAGAATCTTGGGATGCTGATGCATCCTTTTTCTTTTACTTAACGAAAACACTGGCTTCATATCGTCTAACTAATCTGTCTACAATCCAAACAAATTAAAAAACGCAGCATATCGTTTTCTGGAAACGATATACTGCGTTAGTCACGTATGTATGGAGCGGGTGAAGGGAATCGAACCCTCATCATCAGCTTGGAAGGCTGAGGTTTTACCACTAAACTACACCCGCATACATATCTTTATGAAATAAAGAAAACAGGAAATCCTGTTTATAATAAAAGTGGTACCGGTGGTCGGGGTCGAACCGACACTCCAGAAGGAACACGATTTTGAGTCGTGCGCGTCTGCCAATTCCGCCACACCGGCATATTTAGATGTCTTGCTTTCTGCTACCACTAATGTTTTAGTGGAGGCGGCAACCGGATTTGAACCGGTGAATAAAGGTTTTGCAGACCTTTGCCTTACCACTTGGCTATGCCGCCATATATTTTTGGAGCGGAAGACGGGATTCGAACCCGCGACCCCAACCTTGGCAAGGTTGTATTCTACCACTGAACTACTTCCGCAAAAATGGCTGGGCTAGCTGGATTCGAACCAACGCATGACGGAGTCAAAGTCCGTTGCCTTACCGCTTGGCTATAGCCCAATATATTGTATTCCATTAGTATTGAAAATGTGATTATAATGGGGCGACTGATGGGAATCGAACCCACGAATGCCTGAACCACAATCAGGTGCGTTAACCACTTCGCCACAATCGCCATTATAAAATTGGCAGGGGTAGTAGGAATCGAACCCACACCAAAGGTTTTGGAGACCTTCGTTCTACCTTTAAACTATACCCCTATATTAAGTGGTGGAGGGGGACGGATTCGAACCGCCGAACCCTGAGGGAGCGGATTTACAGTCCGCCGCGTTTAGCCACTTCGCTACCCCTCCACTATAACATTTTTTCCAGTGTTAAAAAAGCCATTTTATATATTTCCTGAATAACCAGGCAGTTAAAAATGGTGGCTCAGGACGGAATCGAACCGCCGACACAAGGATTTTCAGTCCTTTGCTCTACCGACTGAGCTACTGAGCCACAAAATGGCGGTCCCGACCGGGATCGAACCGGCGATCTCCTGCGTGACAGGCAGGCATGTTAACCGCTACACCACGGGACCGAAGTATTTTCAAGTGTATTACTTGAAAATAACTTACATTTATTGCGGGGGCAGGATTTGAACCTGCGACCTTCGGGTTATGAGCCCGACGAGCTACCGGACTGCTCCACCCCGCGACGGTAATAAATAATATTGTTTTGTATATGCTCCTAGAGAGCAATTGCTGTCCCGATCTCAGAAAGCTTATTCAAGCTGCCGCTCAATCGGTACAACTCGCAGTTCATACAGTGAAGTAACGCTCGTTGCTCCACCCCGCGACAATAATATTTATGGTGGAGGATGACGGGATCGAACCGCCGACCCTCTGCTTGTAAGGCAGATGCTCTCCCAGCTGAGCTAATCCTCCATTTGTAATCGCTAGTGCGATGATGTTAAGGATGATTATTTTCGCTAGCGCGAAAAAATCTTGGTGACCCCTACGGGATTCGAACCCGTGTTACCGCCGTGAAAGGGCGGTGTCTTAACCGCTTGACCAAGGGGCCAAATATAAAGTTTCTATGGCGGAGAGCAAGGGATTCGAACCCTTGAGACAGCGTTGACCGTCTACACGATTTCCAATCGTGCTCCTTCGACCTCTCGGACAGCTCTCCAAATTGGCTCCGCAGGTAGGATTCGAACCTACGACCGCTCGGTTAACAGCCGAGTGCTCTACCACTGAGCTACTGCGGAATAATAATGATTTCTCCGACTTGGATACACGATCCGTATCTTTGAACTGGATGGAAATGCATCCTGCCCGGCGGCGTCCTACTCTCACAGGGGGAAACCCCCAACTACCATCGGCGCTGAGAAGCTTAACTTCCGTGTTCGGTATGGGAACGGGTGTGACCTTCTCGCCATCGCCACCAGACATTTTTTTCAAAGACAATATCTATTATACTGTCTTTTATGCATTTTGCAAGAGGAATTTTAAAAAGTTTTTTACTATCGTAAAAAGCTTTATTCCCTCAAAACTAGATAATGTTGTAAGAAGAAAAAGAGAAACGAGTAATCTATTTGGTTAAGTCCTCGAACGATTAGTATCAGTCAGCTCCACACGTCACCGCGCTTCCACCTCTGACCTATCAACCTGATCATCTTTCAGGGTTCTTACTAGCTTGCGCTATGGGAAATCTCATCTT